>JAVVFC010000064.1:0-14701 GCA_032250975.1 Longimicrobiales bacterium
CCGCCGGCTCCCGGGAGGGGGCGCGACGGTCGGCTGAACAAACCCCCGGTCCGGGGTTACAAGCCGCGTCCGTTTCCCCAGGCCGAGAGGCACCCTTGGCGTATCAGACGCCTTCTCAGCGCAGCATGGCCGCCCGGCGCGCCGCCGACGCCCTCCGGGCCGCCCGCCGGGTCGTCCTCACCACCCACGTCAACGCCGACGGCGACGGCGCCGGATCGCAGGCCGCGGTGGCCGCCTGGCTGCGCGCCAACGGGACGGAGGCGTGGATCGTGAACCCCACGACCTTCCCGGACATGTTCCGCTTCCTCCTGCCCGAGGACTGGACGGTCCCGGTCGGGTCCCCCGCCGCGGAGGAGCTCTGCGCCGGGGCCGACCTGGCCTGTGTGCTCGACACCGGCGAGGTCCCGCGCATCGGGCGGGTCAAGCCGCTCATCAGCCACCTGCCGGCCGTGGTGGTGGACCACCATCCGCCCGGGGAGCGCCCCATCGGGGGTATCTCGCTGCGGGACCCCACCGCGAGCGCGACCGGAGAGCTGGTCTACGACCTCATGCTGGCGGCGCGCGGACCCTGGCCCGACGCCTCGCTGCTCGGCATGTACGTGGCGATCCTCACCGACACGGGCGGCTTCCGCTTCTCGAACGCCACCGCCGGTGCGCACGAGGTGGTTGCGGAGCTCATCCGTCGCGGTCTTGACACCGAGGCCGCCTACAACCGGGTCTACGGCGCCTCGCCCCTGCGCCGCTACCGGCTTCTGCAGGCCTGCCTGGGCACCCTCGAGGCCGCGGAGGGGGTGGCGTGGATGACCGTTCCTCCGGTGGCGTTCCGGGAGCTACAAGCCGTCGCCGAGGACCTGGAGGGGCTGGTCGACTATCCGCGGGGCGTGGAGGGTGCCGAGGTGGCGCTCCTCTTCCGGCGCACCGGCTCCGGCGCCACCAAGGTCTCCTTCCGCTCCAACGGCCCGGTGGACGTGAACCGCCTGGCAAGACACTTTGGCGGGGGCGGGCACGTGCGCGCCGCAGGGGCCTCGCTGGAGTCCCCGCTCGAGGAGGTGGTTCCGCGCGTGGTGCAGGCCGCGCAGGAGGCGGTGGCCGCCGCCCGTACGCTGGAGGAGGTGCGTTGACCCCCCACACGAGGCCCGGGGAGCGGGAGCGGGAGCGCGAGCGGGGACCGGGCGTCCCTGAGGCAGTGCCGCGCGGCGTTCAGCGTCTGGCCGCCCGTCTCGGAGCGGAGACGGTGGACCGGATCTGGATCTTCCCCCCGCTGGTCAGCGGCCGCCGGGAGAGCGGACTGCTGGCCGTGAGCCGCTACACGCCGGGGGACGATCCGGAGCGCCGGGTTCTGCTCGCCCTCCGCTATCAGGCCGAGCGCACCGGGCGCGGCCTCACCCTGGAGAGCGACCTGGAGGAGCACGGCGAAGCGCCCGTGGACCGGCTCCCGCGCGTGATGGAGGGGGTGGTCCGGCGCGCGGGCTCGGAACTGGGTGACCCGCGCGAGGTGGAGGTGGGCGGCGACCCGCTGCGCCTGTGGGCCTTCCTGGCGGACTTCGATCCCGAGCTGCTCGATCCGGACCTGCTTCATCCCGGTCCGCCGGACCCGACGATGCAGGGCGCGGCGCCGCCGGCTCCGGCGACCGCTCCGGAGGTGGCCGGGTGACCGCGTCCGCCTCGCCCGAGGCGCTGCTGCGCCTCTTCGAACGCTACCTGCGTGAGCAGGGGCTCCCCTTCACCCACCAGCGGCGCGCCATCGCCTCGGTGGTGTTCGACTCCGGCGGCCACCTCTCCGCCGATGACATCGAGGGGGAACTGCGGCGGCGCGGTGAGCGCATGGGCAAGGCGACCATCTACCGGACCCTGGACCTGCTCGAGAAGTCGAACCTGGTGGTCGAGCACGACTTCGGTGAGGGATTCCGGCGCTACGAGAACCGGCTCTCGCACGGCTCGGCGCACCACCATCTGATCTGCCAGGCCTGCGGCTCGGTCGAGGAGTTCGAGATTCCCGAGTTCCCGGCCATCGAGGCGCGAGTGGCGCGTGAGACCGGCTTCCGTCCCCAGCGCCACCGGGTGGAGATCCACGGCCTCTGCGCCTCCTGCCGTGCCAAGGGCCTCACGCTCTCGCAGGACGGGCTCGTGTGCCCCATAGAGGTGGTCTGAGCGGGGCGGCGGCGCCACCTTTCCTGCGATCCCGGCCGCACCATCGACCCTGCGCACCGTCACCCGACTTGGAGGATTTCATCCGTGCCCAACCGCCGTGATCCCCAGCACGAGGGCCGGGGCGCTCCCGTGCGTGGCCCCCTCTCCGATGCGGGTCGGGACGCCGCCGATCTCCCCGGAGCGCCCGCCGCCTTCCCGCCTGCGCTCGCCGACCTGCCCTGGGAGCTTCCCCACACCTTCCTGGGCCTGGACGAGGTCGCGGCCGACTTCGCGGCTGCCTCCGCCCTGATCCTCCCGGTTCCGTACGAATCCACCACCTCCTACGGGGGCGGCGCCAAGGCGGGCCCGGGTGCGATCCTGGAGGCCTCCCGCTTCATCGAGCTCTACGATCAGGAACTGGGCGCCGAGGTGGCGCCGGCGCTCGGAATCCACACCCTGCCGTCGGTGGAGCTCACCCGGGCGGGCGCCGGACCCGCCATGGCCGAGTTGCGGGAGGTCCACGACCGTGTGCTGGAGGCCGCAGGCGAGCGCTTCGTGGTCATGCTGGGAGGCGAGCACTCTGTCTCCGGGCCCGCCATCCGCTCGCACGCCGCGCGCCTGGACGGGCGTCTCACGGTACTGCAGTTGGACGCCCACGCCGACCTGCGCCCGCAGTACGAGGGCACGCCCGACTCCCACGCCTCGGTGATGGCGCGCGTGCTGGACGTGGCCGACGTGGTGGGGGTGGGGCTGCGCGCCGTCTCCGCCGAGGAGGTTGAGGTGGCGGACGCCCACGACGGCGTGCACCTGATCTGGGCGGACGAGATGTGGGCCGACGACCGCTGGATGGACCGGGCGCTGGAGCGGCTGGGGCCCCGGGTCTACATCACCTACGACGTGGACTACCTGGATCCCTCGCTCATGCCCTCCACAGGGACGCCCGAACCCGGCGGGGGGGACTGGTACCGGACCCTGCACTTCCTCAAGCGCGTCTTCCGGGAGCGCGAGGTGGTGGGGTGCGACGTGGTCGAGCTGGCGCCCACCCCCGGCCTGCACGCCCCCGACTTCCTGGCGGCCAAACTGGTCTACAAGCTGGTGGGCTACCGCTTCCAGGACCGCTTCCCCGGGGCGGTCTTCGGCGGCTGAGGCCGTGCGAGACTCCCCCTCCACCTCCGGTCCGCTCTCGCTCCCGGACGGGGCGCGGGTCGGGCGCGCGGTGCCCGGCGCCCGTGAGGCTTTCCCCTGGGAGGCGGTGGTGCGCGCCACCGGGTCGCCGGGCGTGCCCGGCAACGACGTACACCTGCAGTTCGAGGGGTCCTCCACCTTCGACCGGTGGCTGGAGGCGATCGCGGGCGCGGAGCGCTTCGTCCACTTCGAGAACTACATCCTGCGGGACGACCCGGTGGGGCGGGCCTTCCGCGACGCGCTGGTGGCCAAGGCGCGTGCGGGGGTTCCGGTGCGCGTGCTGTACGACTGGATGGGTTGCTGGGCCACAGGACGGCGCTACTGGCGCCCCTTCCGGGAGGCGGGCGTTCAGGTGCGCGCCTTCAACCGTCCCCGGCTGCGCGACCCCTGGGGCATCCTCCAGCGCGACCATCGCAAGCTGGTGTGCGTGGACGGCGAGCTGGCCTTCGTGGGCGGATTCTGCGTCGGGGTGGAGTGGGCGGGCGACGCCACGAATCCCCCCTGGCGGGACACGGGGGTGGAGATCCGGGGCCCGGCGGCGGCGCTGGCGACGCAGGCGTTCGAACGGATCTGGGCGTCCCAGGGGAGCGCCGTGCCGGTGGACCTGCACGCCCATCCGCGCACGGTCGCCAACCGCGGCCGCACCCCGGTCTGGATCATCCAGGGCGAGCCGGGCCGCTCGCGCGTCTACCGCACCCTGCAGCTCACCGCCGCCCACGCCGCCCGGCGGCTGTGGATCACCGATCCGTACTTCGTGGCGCCCCGCCCCGTCTCGCAGGCGCTGGCCGCCGCCGCCGAGGAGGGGGTGGACGTGCGCATCCTCCTCCCCGCGCACAACAACTGGCCGTGGGTGGGGTCCCTCTCGCGGGCGGGGTACCGCGGGCTGCTGGAGGCGGGGGTGCGGCTCTTCGAGTGGCAGGGGCCCATGATCCACGCCAAGACCTCGGTGATGGACGGGCTCTGGTGCCGGGTGGGGTCGAGCAACATCAACACCGCCTCCCTGCTGGGCAACTGGGAGATCGACGTGGGGGTGGTGGACGAGGCGCTCGCCGGCCAGCTCGAGGGCCTCTTCCTGGCCGATCTGGCCTCGGCGGTGGAGATCGTCCTGCCCGGCGCGCGCCCCGGGGCGGCGGTGCAGGGCGAGGCGCCCACCCCGGTGGCGCCGCTCGATCCCGAGGGCACGCTGCCGGAGCGGCTCACGCGCGGCATGCGCCGGCGCGAGAGGACCGGGGGGCCGGTGCTCCGCATCTCGGACGTGGTGCGCGCGGGGTCCCTCTTCGGGGACGCGCTCGCCGGGCGGCGGCCCCTGGGCCGGGAGGACCGCACCGTGCTGGGCACGGTGGCGGTCTTCCTCCTTCCCCTGGCCGTGCTCTCTGCCATATTCCCGGGGGTCGCCGGTTGGGCCCTGGCCGTGCTGCTGGGCTGGCTCGGGGGAACCGCCGGCGCGCGTGCCGCGTTGGAAGCGGTGCGGGCCCGGCGCGGCCGGGACGGGGACCGGGAACGGGGTGAGAACCCTCCAGAACAGGAAGCACAGCCACGTGGTTGATCAGGTCGGCATTCTCATCGCGGTCACCGCGGGGCTCTTCTCCTTCCTCTCCCCGTGCGTGCTCCCGCTGGTCCCCAGCTACCTCTCCTTCGTGACCGGCATGACGGTGGAGGACCTGCAGGAGGGGACGGACCGCCGGGCGGTGATGATCCACTCCGGCCTCTTCGTCTCCGGCTTCACCGCCATCTTCCTCCTCATGGGCGCCTCGGCCTCCTTCCTGGGCCAGTTCTTCATCCTCTACCAGGATTGGATCGCCCGCATCGGGGGGCTCATCATCATCGTCTTCGGGCTGCATCTGCTCGGAGTCTTCCGCATCACCGCGCTCCTGCGCGAGAAGCGGGTGCACCTGAGCGACAAGCCCGCCGGGCACCTGGGCACGCTCGCCGTGGGCGCCGCCTTCGGCGCCGGCTGGACGCCGTGCATCGGACCGGTGCTGGGGGCGATCCTGGGGCTGGCCGGCACCTCGGACACGGTCTGGCAGGGGACTGGTCTCCTGCTCGCCTACTCCATCGGGCTCGCCATCCCCTTCCTGGGCGCCGCCTGGGCCCTGGACTCCTTCCTCAAGGCCTTCAAGCGCTTCCGCCGGTGGATCCCGGTGGTGGAGAAGGGCTCGGGCGTGCTGCTGCTGGTGCTGGGGCTGCTGCTGGTGACTGGGAACTTCACCATCATGGCCAGCTGGCTGAACCAGTTCACCCCCGCCTGGCTGGTCGAGCGCCTCTGAGTCCTGCCCCCGGGCGGATCGCGCACCCCGGAGGTCCCGCCCGGGGCCCGCGCCCGACTCAGTACCCGAGCGCGGCGCCGCCCCGACGCGGGTCCGACTGCCCCGCCAGCGTGCCGTCGGGCAGGACGGCGATGGCCTGCACGTCGCCCGATACGTCGCCCCGCTCCACCACCGTGTGACCCAGCGCGCGCAGCGCGGCCACCGTTCCCGCCGAGAGCCCGTCCGGCTCGTAGAAGATCTGGTCGGGGAGGTGCTGGTGGTGCACCCGGGGCGCCAGCACGGCCTGGCTGACGTTCATCCCGTGGTCCACCACGTTGGAGATGGTCTGGAAGACGGTGGTGATGATGGTGGAGCCGCCGGGAGTGCCGGTGACCAGGAAGAGACCGCCCGCCGGGTCCTCCACGATCGCCGGGGTCATCGCCGAGAGCATCCGCTTGCCGGGCTCCACCGCGTTGCGCTCCCCCTGCACCAGCCCGAACTGGTTGGGGGTGCCCGGCTTGGCCGCGAAGTCGTCCATCTCGTTGTTGAGCACGAAGCCCGCCCCCGCCACCGTCACCTTGCTGCCGTACCACGAGTTGATGGTGGTGGTCACCGCGACCGCGTTGCCGTGGGTGTCCACGATGGAGAAGTGGGTGGTGTGCTCGCCCTCCTCCTCCGCGCCCCCGGCCGCGGGGGCCGCCTCGCCCCGGTAAGCCTCCACACCGGGCGCCACCTCGCCGGAGGGGGTGGCCCCGTCCGGCGCGATGGTGGCGCGGCGCCAGTCGGCGTACGCCTGGCTGGAGAGTGTCTCGATCGGCATGGGCACGAAGTCCGGATCGCCCAGATAGTGGTTCCGGTCGGCGTAGGCGCGCCGCCACGCCTCCGCCAGCACGTGCACCCGCTCGGCGCCGTCCCAGGGGAGCGCCGCCAGGTCATGTCCCTCCACGATGTTGGCCGCCTCCGCCAGGGTGACGCCCCCCGAAGAGGAAGGCGGCATGGAGTGCACCGTGTACCCTCGGTACTCGAACGCCACCGGCTCGCGCCACGCCGCGGTATAGCGCGCCAGGTCCTCGTGCGTCAGGATCCCGCCGCCGCGCTCCATCTCCGCCACGATCAGGTCGGCGGTCTCCCCGGCATAGAACCCCTCGGCGCCCCGGTCGCGGATACGCGCCAGGGTGCGAGCCAGGTCGAGTTGACGCAGCGTGTCCCCCACCACCGGGGGCGCACCGCCCCTCGGCAGGAACTGGGCGGCCGAGGCGGGGAAGGCGGAGAGCGCCCGCACCATCTCCGGGCCGAGTGAGTTCAGGAAGCGCGGCCGGACCTCGAAGCCCTCGGCGAGCGCGACCGCGGGCGCCAGCAGCTCGCCCCACGGCCGGGTGCCGAAGCGCCGGTGCGCCTCCCACATCCCCATCACCGTGCCGGGCACTCCGACGGCCAGGTGGCCGACCACCGAGCGGTCGCTGAGGTTGCCCGCCTCGTCCAGGAACATGTCGCGCGTGGCGGCCAGCGGCGCCCGCTCGCGGTAGTCCAGGGCGGCGACGCTCCCGTCCGCCAGGCGCACCATCATGAATCCACCGCCGCCGATGTTGCCCGCCTCCGGGTTCACGACCGCCAGGGCGAAGGAGACCGCCACCGCCGCGTCCACCGCGTTCCCGCCCGACCGCAGGACGTCGAGCCCGACCCGGCTCGCGAGCTCGTCGGTGGTGACCACCATGCCCCGGTCGGCCCGCGTGGGCTCGGCGTCGGCCGGGTAGCGCCAGGCGTCGGGCCAGGGCGCGTTTTCGCCGGCCGCGGAGTTCCCGCTCCCGCATCCCGCACCCACCACCAGGAGCGCGGCGGCGGCGAGGACGAGGGCCGGGGTGGGGGCGCGGCGGGGGTGGGCAGCGGCAGCGGGCATGGCGGCGGATCTCCGGGAGCGGGGCAGGGGTGCGCGGGAGCGGTTCAGGCGAGGGCGGCGAGCAGGCCGGCGGCCGCGGCCGCCAGGGCGGCCGCGCCCAGTGGCAGGACCGACTCGTCGAAGTCGAAGCGGGGGTGGTGGTGCGAGCGCGGCTCCTCCAATGCGGCCCCCAGCCAGAGGAAGACGGAAGGGATCTCCTGTGAGACGTAGCCGAAGTCCTCTCCGGTCATGAGCGCCGGCTGCGGCTGCACGCGGTCGGGTCCGAAGGCCTGCCTCAGCGCCTCCCCGACCACCGACGCCACCCGGGCGTCGTTCACCACCGCCGGGAAGGCGGGTCCGTAGACGAACTCCACCCACCCGCCCTGGGGTTCGAGTCCGCGGAAGGCCCCTTCGAGCGCCGAGACGAGCCGCTCATGCACGTCGGGAGAGAAGGAGCGGAGCGTCCCGCGCAGCTCCACCCGGTCGGCGACCACGTTGCAGGCGGTCCCTCCCCGGACCTCGCCGATGGTCAGCACCCCCGGGTCGGTGGGGGCGATGCGCCGGGAGACGGCGGTCTGGGCCGCCAGGATCCCCTGCGCCGCCAGCACCACCGCGTCCACACCCTGGTGGGGGAGGGCGGCGTGGGCGCTCCGTCCCAGCACGCGCACGGTGAACTCCTGGGCGGTGGCCATGACCGGGCCCGCACCCACCAGGAACACGCCCGAGGTCAGGTGGGCGCCCAGGTGCAGCGCCACCGCCGCGGTCACCCCGTCGTAGGCGCCGTCGTCCAGCATGCGGGCCGCGCCGCTCCGGCCCTCGGCGTCCGCGGTTTCCTCGCAGGGCTGAAAGACCAGGCGCACCGTTCCCGCCGGGAGGCGGCCCGCGTCGCGCGCTTCCGCCAGCAGCCGCGCCGCACCCACCAGCCCGGCGGTGTGCCCATCGTGGCCGCAGGCGTGCATCACGCCCGGGGTGAGGGAGGCGTAGTCGTGGTCGGCGTCCTCGGAGATCGGGAGCGCGTCCATGTCGGCCCGCAGCGCCACCGTCGGCCCCGGGCCGTTCTCCACCTCGGCCACCACGCCGGTGAGGCCCACCGCGCGCCGCACCGGGAGCCCCAGCGCCTCCAGGGCGTCCGCCACCACGCCCGCGGTGCGCACCTCCCGGAATCCCAGTTCCGGGTGACGGTGCAGGTCGCGGCGCAGGGTGATCAGGTCGTCCGCGAGCGCCTCCGCCTGGCTCAGGTAGATGTCCATGACTGCCCCGCTCCCTCGATTGGCGTGGTCCCACCGGGGGTGTAGCTTCCTCTGCGCACTCCCTCCCCGGGGCGCGGAAGCTAGGCGCCGCCGCCCGGGGGCGACAAGCCGTGCACCCGACCCTTCCCATGGATCCTCGCCTCACCGAGCAGCGGAACCCCGACACGGCGGGCATCGACACGCTCTCCCCGCTCGAGATCGTGGACGCCATCAACCGGGAGGACTGCAAGGTGGCCGCCGCCGTGGCCGCCGAGCGCGAGTCGCTCGCCCGCGCGGTGGAGCTGGCCGAGGCCGCCTTCCGCTCGGGAGGGCGCCTGCTCTACGTGGGCGCCGGGACCTCGGGCCGGCTGGGGGTGCTGGACGCCGCCGAGATGCCCCCCACCTTCGGGACCGACCCGGACCGCGTGCAGGGCGTCATCGCCGGGGGGTACGACGCGCTCGTCCGGGCGCGCGAGGGCGCCGAGGACGACCCCGGCGCCGGGGCCGCCGCCATGGACGAGCGGGAGGCAGGCCCCCGCGACTTCGTGCTGGGCATCGCGACCTCGGGCACCACCCCGTTCGTGCACGGGGCGCTCGCCCGTGCCCGCGAGCGGGGCGCCCGCACCGGCTTCCTCCTCTGCACCCCGCCTCCGGAGGAGCTGAGCGCAGCGCACGACGTGGTGATCGCGCCGCTGGTGGGCCCCGAAGTGGTGACCGGCTCCACGCGCATGAAGGCGGGCACGGCCACCAAGCTGGTGCTCAACACCATCACCACCGGCGCCATGATCCGCCTGGGCAAGGTGTGGGGCAACCTGATGGTGGACCTGCAGGTCACCTGCCGGAAGCTGCAGGACCGGGGCGAGCGCATCCTCATGGAAACGCTGGGCGTGGAGCGCGCCGCCGCCCGAGAGCTGCTCGCGGCCGCGGACGGACAGGTGAAGACGGCGCTGGTCATGCACCGCCGGGGCGTGGACGCCCGCACCGCGCGGGACCTGCTGCAGGCGTCCGCCGGGCGGGTGGCCGATGTGCTGGCGGGGGAGGGCGGGGCGGGATGAAGCTGGTGGGTCTGCTCTCGGGCACCTCCGCCGACGGCGTGGACGCCGCCCTGCTGGAGGTCATGGGCGCACCGCCCCGTCCCGCGTGCCGTCTGCTGGCGTACCGCGAGACCCCGTTCCCGCCCGAGGCCCGCGCGCGCATCCTGCACGCCGCATCGGGGGAGGCCCGCACCCGCGAGCTCACGCTCCTCAGGCGGGATCTGGGGCGGTGGTTCGGCGAGGCGGCCCGGGGGCTGCTGGCGGCCGCCGGAGTCCCGGCCGACGAGGTCGCGGCGGTGGGGTGCCACGGGCAGACCGTCTGGCACGAGCCCCCCTGCGACCCCGCATCCGCAACGGGCACCTCGCTTCAGCTGGTGGACGCGGCCCTGGTGGCCGCCGTGGCGGGTGTACCGGTGGTGAGCGACTTCCGCGCCGCCGACCTGGCCGCCGGTGGCCAGGGGGCGCCGCTGGTGCCCTTCGCCGACCGGCTCCTCTTTGCCCGCCCGGGCCGCGCGCTCGCGATCCTGAACCTGGGCGGGGTTGGCAACGTCACGTGGCTACCTCCGGACGGCGACGGCCCGGACCCCCTCGCCTTCGACACCGGGCCCGGCAACGCCCTGCTGGACGAGGCGGCGGCGCGCGCGAGTGGGGGGCGCCTCACCCGGGACGCGGACGGGGCGCTGGCACGCGCCGGCGCCGTGGACGCGGGGCTGCTGGAGCGCCTGCTGGCCGACCCCTTCTTCCGGCATCCGCCTCCCCGCTCCACGGGTCGGGAGCGCTTCGGTCCGGCGCTGGTGGAGGCGCTGGTGCGGGAGCGCGGCCTCACGCCCGGCGCGCCCGAGGGGTGGCCCGACCTGCTGGCCACGCTGGCGGCGCTCACCGTGCAGAGCGCGGCCCGGGCAATCCGGACCTGGGTCCTGCCGCGGGGCGTCCAGCGGGTGGTGGTGACGGGCGGCGGGGCCCACAACCCGGTGCTGGTGGAGGGCCTGCGGCGCTCGCTCGCACCCCTCCCGGTCGAGACGGGAGCGTCTGCGCTGGGGCTGGACCCGGACGCCCGCGAGGCGGTGGCCTTCGCTCTGCTGGCGTGGGCGTTCCTGGTCGGCATCCCCGGGAACGTCCCGTCGTGCACCGGGGCCGTGGAGGCGCGCGTGCTGGGGAGCTGGACGCCGGCTCCCGGGCGGGGCCCGCACCCCCCCGCGCCCCCAGCGGTACCCCCTGCGGGTGCGGGAGGCGGTCCGTGACGCGCCGCAGCTGGCTCCTGCTGGCCATCCTCCTCCTGCTCGAGGGCGTGCTGGTGGCGGGCGTGTTCCTCCCCTCGCCCCACTCCGGAGGGGACAACGCCGGTTACGTGGCGCTGGCGCAGGCGTTGGCGGGCGGCGAGGGGTACACCGAAGTCTGGGACCCGGCCCGGCCGCCGCACACCAAGTACCCACCCGTCTTCCCGCTGCTGCTGGCCTTCGCACTGGCCGCGGGGGCCGCGGGGTGGGCGTCGCTCAAGGCGGTGCCGGTGGTGGCCGCGCTGGCGGCGGTGGCGGGGGTCTTCCTCTGGGCGCGCCGCCGGCTGGGGGAGGGGGCGGGCTTCGCGGTCGCGCTCCTCACCGGGCTCTCCCCCTCGCTCCTCTACCACGCCCACTGGCTGCTTTCCGACGTCCCCTTCCTGGCGTTCACGGCGCTGGCGCTCTGGCAGCTGGAGGCCTTCACGCGGGAGGCGGACGAGCGCGACGCGCCCGGGGGGCGTCCGGGCCGGGCCGCCCTCGCGCTGTCCGTCGTCCTGGTGGCGCTGGCCGCCTTCACCCGCACGGCGGGCCTCCCGCTGGCGGTGGCCGCGGTGGGCGCGTGCGCGTGGCGCCGCCGCCGCTGGCGCGAGGCCGCCGCGCTCGGTGTGGGCGTGGGCGTCCCGGCCCTGCTCTGGGCCCTGCGCGGGCGGGTGGCCGGTCCGGGCGAGGGGCGCTACGGGAGCGAGTTCTTCCTGCGCGACCCCTACCAGCCCGACCTGGGGGCGGCCGGGGTGGCCGACTTCGCGGTCCGGGTGGGCGAGAACCTGACGGGATACGGCCTGCGCTTCCTGCCCGAGACGCTGCTCGGGAGCGCGTCGCCGGCCCTGGTGGGTCTGCTGCTGGCCGTGCTGGCGCTCGCGCTCGCGGGGTGGGTGCGCGCGCTCCGGCGGTCGCCGGGCGCGGCGGAGCTCTTCGTGCCCCTGTACGCGGGGCTCATCGTCCTCTGGCCCGCGGTCTGGTCCGGAGACCGCTTCGCCCTGCCGCTGGTGCCGCTCCTGCTGGTCTACGGCGCCGAGGCCGCGCACGCGCTGCTGGAGCGGAGACGGGTGGGGGCCGGTCCCCGGAGGGCGCTGCTGGCGGGGGCGGCGCTGCTGGTGGCCCTGCCCGCACTGGGCGACTGGGTCCGGGCGCGGGACGGGGCGGCGCGCTGCCGGGGCGCGCTCGCGGTGGCCGGGCCGTGGGCGTGCGGGGGGCTGGCGCTGGTGGATTTCGCCGCCGCCGCGCGCTGGGCCGGCGAGCACCTCCCGCCCGGGAGCGCCGCGCTGGTCCGCAAGCCGCGCATCTGGTACGCGGAGAGCGGCGTGCCCGCGCGCACCTACCCGTTCAGCGAGGCGTCCGGGGCGCTCGTCGCCGAGGCCCGCCGGGCGGGAGCGGAGTACGTGGTGCTGGACTACCTCGGCGGCCAGGGGGCGCGCTTCGTGGGGGCCGCGCTGGCCGAGGCGCCGGAGGCGTTCTGCGAGGTGGCGCGCTTCGGCGGCGCGGGGGACGTGCCGGCCACCCGCATCCTGCGCCTCCTGCCGCCGGGCGAGACGTCGGCGAGCCGGCGCACCGCGGAGGGGATCGTGCTGGCCGAGTGTGCCGGCGGACCCTCGGTGCGCATCCGCGACACCACCGCCACCGGCCCCGACGGCTGGCGCATTCCCATCCTCGGGCATTGATTCACCCGATCCATCGCCCCCGGCCGCAGCGGAGCTCCGAACGCCGATGAATCCAAGACGGGTCCTCTCCTTCGTTCTCAAGCACCCCTTCAGCGGGGTCACGGTATGGTTCGTCCTGCTGGGGGCGGCCCTGCTGGCGCTCACCTTCGGCTCCGAGGGGTTCCGCACCCTGGTCATGACGTCGGCGGGGGCGCCCGGGTCGTTCCCGGATCTCACCGCCCCCGCGCGCCCCCTCCCGCCCGCGGGCCCGACCCCCGAGGGCACGCTGCTGGCGGCCTTCGTGGCGGTGGCGTCGCTGACCGGGGCGCTCCTCTTCTCCGTGCCCATCATCTGGATCTACACCGCCACCCGCCGCCAGGAGGGGTACGAGACGAGCTTCGTGCGCATGATGGTGGGGTTGCCGGTGGTGGTTGCGGGGGTGGTGCGCATCGTGCAGGGCGACCTGGCACTGGCCTTCGCGCTGGCCGGAATCGTAGCCGCGGTGCGCTTCCGCACCACGGTAAAGGACCTGCAGAACGCCGTCTTCGCCTTCGCGGTCATCGGCATCGGGCTCGCCTGCGGAACGGGATCCTTCTTCGTGGCGCTGGCGCTGGCCGTGGTGTTCTGTGCGGTGGCCTACCTGGTGTGGCGGCTGAACGTGGGCAAGGCGGAGCCGGGGCTGCGCCACGCGGTGGGGCGGGCGACGCTGGCGGACGCCCTCGTCCCGGGCGAGACGCACGGGGCGGTGACGCTGGGGGACGCCGCGCTGGTCAACCGCATCGCGGCCGACGACATCCCGCACTTCGAGGAGGTGGCCGACCGGCTCGCGCACTTCGTGCGGGCCGATGCGCTGCGCAGCAAGCGCAAGTACGACGCCCTGCTGCTGCTCTTCACGTACGTGCCCGGACAGGTCCAGGACACGGTGGACCCGATCCTGGCGGAGCACGCCACGCGCTTCATCCACGTGAGCAGCTTTCCGCTGGTGGAGGCGGCCGACGGCGTGCCCCGGCCCTGCGTGGTGCTCTACCTGCTGCGCCTGCAGAAGCAGGTGGACGTGTGGGACATGCTGGAACGGCTCGAATGCGGCCGGACGGCGGACTGCATCATCCGCGCGGCCCAGGTCAAGCCCATCAAGGGGCTGCGTGCCTGGATCACCTGAGGTCGGCGGAGGCCTCGGTCTCTCCCGCCATCAGCGCCAGCGCCACACCGAAGACCACATGCTCCACGAAACCGTCGCCGGCGTCGGAAGTCTCGTCGAGGAGCCGACGCAGGAGGGGGACGCGCGCCCAGGGCGCCTCCCGCCCCAGCAGCCGGCCCAGTCCGCCCACGTCCGAGAGCAGGAACTCGGCGCCCCCGAACAGGATGCCGCGCAGCGCGGGCGGGCCGGGGAGGCGGGGTTCGGCCACCCCCCCGTACACCAGCCCGCGGGCGGCGCCCGCGAGGATGCGGTCGAGTGCGCCCGGGCGCCCCGGTCCGACGGGGTCGGCTGCGTTGGGCCCTGCGCCGGCGCCGTCCGCCGCGGTCAGGGCGCGGTGGGCCAGCTCACCGGCCGCCACCGCGACCGCCCCCGCGGCGCCCGCCCGCAGGACGCGGAGGGGCCCCGGGCGGCGGCGCGGCGGCCACTCGCGCAGGGCCGCCCGCACCAGCGTCGCGGAGAGGGCGGCCAGGATCCAGTCAAACCCTTCGGGGCCTTCCGCCTGGGCGCCCCTGGTGCGCGCGGAGTCCCGCACGGAGCGCGGAGACCGTTCTCCGTTCCCGGATACGGTCCGGGCCCCGGGCGCCCCCTGTCCCTCGCGTCGAAAGGCGGCGAGCTTGCTTCCCAGGAGCTGAAGGCGGTCACCCGTGGGACGGGACCGGGCCTGCTCGAGGGCGTAACCGAGCTGATACCAGGGATTCTCGACGAACTCGTCCATATGGGCAGCTTCGCAGGGACGGAGAGGAATGACAAGGCGGGGCGCCGGCCTCCACGCTGGTGCCGCCGCCCGGCAGCGCGCTCGGGAACATATCGTCCACCCGCACCGGCGAGTCGAGCGTGTAGCGCCCGTCCTCGACGTCGCGGAGCGTCTTCATCATGACGAGGACCTTCA
>JAVVFC010000065.1:0-14433 GCA_032250975.1 Longimicrobiales bacterium
GCCGTCCTCACCCCGGCGGTGTGCGAGGAGTACGTCTTCCGGGGGCTCCTGCAGCGCGGCCTGGAGGCCCGGGTGGGGCCGTGGCCGGCGGTGGTGCTGGCCGCGCTCCTCTTCGGCCTGCTACACGGCGTCCCCGGCGGCGGTTTCCGCGTGCTGCCGGCGGCGGTGCTGGGGGGAGTGCTGGGGTGGGCGTACCGGCGTGGAGGGACGCTGGCCGTTCCGGTTCTGGCGCACCTGACCCACAACGGGGTGGTGCTGGCGTGGAGCGGGTGGAGCGCCGGGGCCGGTCCCGTCGGGCTCGCGACCGGTGCGACCGCCCCGCCCCCGCCCGCGCTGGTGCTGGGGGGGGTCGCGCTCCTCGTGCTGGGGGGACAACTTCTGGGTCCCGGTTCGTCCACGGCCTCCTCCGGCTCCTCCGTCGACTCCTCCGTCCCACCACCCCACACGGATCCCCGTAACCATGACCCCTGACCGACTGCCCGGCGCCACCCACCTGGAGTGCACCGCGACCGGCGAGCGCTTCGAGAGCGAGGCCCTGCAGGGCCTTTCCCCGGCGGGGAAGCCCTTCTTCGCCCGCTACGACCTGGCGGCGGTGAGCGCGCGTTTCACGCCGGCTGCGGTCGCGTCCCGCCGCGCCGATCTCTGGCGCTACGAGGAGGTGCTCCCGGTGCGGGACCGGGCCATGCAGGTCGCGCTGGGGGAGGGGTGGACGCCGCTGCTCGACGCCCCGCGGCTGGCGGACCGGCTGGGGATCGCCCGCGCCTGGGTGAAGGACGAGGGCCAGAACCCCACCGGCAGCTTCAAGGCCCGGGGCATGGCGCTGGCGGTCTCGCGCGCGAAGGAGCTGGGCGCCACCGCCCTGGCGGTGCCCACGGCGGGGAACGCGGGCAGCGCGGCCGCGGCCTACGGGGCCGCCGCGGGGCTGCCGGTGCACGTGGTCGCCCCCCGCGACACGCCGCTCCCCATCGTGGAGGAGATCCGGGCGCTGGGGGCGGACCTGCAACTCCTGGACGGCCTGATCTCGGACTGCGGCCGACGGGTGCGCGCGGGCGTGGAGGAGCACGGTTGGTGGGATCTCTCCACCCTCAAGGAGCCCTACCGGGTGGAGGGGAAGAAGACGATGGGCTACGAGCTGTTCGAGCAGCTCGGCGGCCGCCTGCCCGACGCCATCGTCTACCCCACCGGCGGGGGGACCGGCCTGATCGGGATGTGGAAGGCGTTCGACGAGATGGAGGCGCTCGGGTGGATCGGGGCGGAGCGGCCCCGCATGTACTCGGTGCAGGCCGCGGGGTGCGCCCCCATGGTGCGCGCCTGGGAGGCGGGCGTGGAGGATGCGGGCGTCTGGGAAGGTGCCTACACCTACGCGTCGGGGCTGCGCGTGCCGGGCGCGGTGGGCGACTTCCTCATCCTGCGCGCGATCCGGCAATCCGGAGGAGCGGCCGTGGCGGTGCCCGACCACGAGATGGCGGACTGGGTGTCGCATCTGGGTGCGGACACGGGGGTCTTCGCGGCGCCCGAGGGGGGCGCGGTGGCGGCGGCGGTAGCCCGGCTGCGAGCGTCGGGGGCGATCGCCGAGGGGGACGAGGTGGTCCTCTTCAACACCGGGAGCGGCCTCAAGTACGTGGGGATGAAGCCGCTGGACTGATGCGCTGGCTCGAGTTCCTCTCCGGGGCCGTGCTGGGGGCCGTGATCGTGTGGGCCTTTCTGCGCCGTCGGCGTGTCCTGCGCGAGACGGTGCGCGCCGCCGGGCTGGACGACACCGCCGTGGAGCGCATCATCCGCGAGGGGCGGCTGGACGTGGACGACCCGGGCCCACTCGATCTCGACGAGATCGAGCGCGCCGAGGAGGCGTTCTGGGAGTCCGAGGGGTGGGACCCGGCCGAGGAGGAACCGCTCTGACAGGGCGTGGCGCGACCGTCAACACCGCGGTGCCCGGTGGCGCGACCGACGCCGGGACCTCGACTCCTACCGCGTGAGCCAGCGGTAGGCCACGCCCGGGAGCGGGACCAGGCGGCGGTTGAGCGGGGTGTCGTCCTCCGGGTCGGTGCGCCGCACCGCCAGGGCCCGGTTGATGCCCACCTCGAGGTTGGCAAACTGCTCGTCCGCCACCCGCCACTGGATCCCGATGGGCGCGCGCGCCACCAGCGCCAGCCCCACGTTCTCGTCCGGGGGGAACGCGATCACCGTCCAGAGCCCCAGCCCCACGATCCCCTCGAACTGCCCGCCGAAGGGGTACTGTTTGTGCACCGCGGAGATGCTCAGGTCGCGGAAGGACCACGTCCCCAGCATGAGCTCGAAGCTGCCCCAGTCGTAGACGCGCTCCAGGACCACTCCCAGGGTGCTCACCCCGCCGATCGAGAGCCCGAACCGATACGCGGGTCCGGACTGGGCTGCGGAGGGCCCGGCGTGGAGGGCCGCAGCCAGCGCGGCGCCGATCAGGACCGGGGTCCGGCGCCGGACGGCGTGGGGGCGACGCATGACTCCAATATGGCCGTTCACCGTCGATCGACCAGGGCGCGCAGCCCGACCTGGAAGGTCCGTCCCGGACCGGGTTCGAAAAAGCGTCCGCCGAAGGCGTTCACCGCCACCGAGGAGACGAAGTCCTCGTCCAGCAGGTTGCGAATAGCGGCCCACGGCGCGACGCGGACGCCCCCGACCCGCACGCCGTCGTGACCAGCGCGCAGCCCCACCACCAGGAAGTCGTCCGCCTCGGCGCTATTGGCGTCGTCGACCGGGACGTCGTCGCTCCAGCGCAGATCGGCCGACCAGTAAGCTCCCCCCAGGGTCTGGCTCAGCACCCCCTCCAGCAGCGTCGGCGCGCGGCCCGGGATGCGGTTGCCGTCCACCGCTCCGCTCTGGAAGTGGGCGTCCACCCGGGTGAGCGCCACCCGCGCCGCAACCCCCCGCGGGAGCGCCGCGCGCAGGGCGACCTCGACGCCGCGGTGGCGCGATTCGCCCGCGTTGCGGAAGAAGGTGCGTCCGGGGGCGTCCGGAACCTCGAAGGGGATGAGCTCGTCCTCGAGGCTGGTGTGGAAACCGACGACTTCCCACCCCAGGCGACCGGCCAGCGTGCCCCGCGCGCCCCCCTCCAGCGTCCAGCCGGTGGTGGGCTCCAGCTCGGGGTTGAAGCCGCCCGCCCCGTCGGGCCGGTTGGCCAGCTCGGTGGTGGTGGGCGTCTGCAGGAAGGTGGCCAGCGACCCGAAGACGCGCACCGGCCCGGCGTCGATCTGCGCGCCCACGGAGGGACTCCAGGCGTCCATGGTGCGGCTGCCCGACTCGTCCACTGCGTCCGCCCCCACCAGCAGGTCGTCCACGCTGAAGCGCACCCGGTCGTAGCGCAGGGCCGCGTGCAGGCTGGCCGGGCCCCGCTCGTGCGCAAGCGCCGCGTAGGCCCCGAGGGCGGTGACGGATTCGTCCTGCCGCAGCGTGAGCGTCCCCCGCTCGCCGCCGTCGTTGTCGAAGTTCTCGCGATCGTCGCGCTGCGCCTCCACCTCCACGCCCGCGTCCCAGCGCAACGGGCCGCCGCGGCCGCCCAGCGCCAGCCGGGCGCCCACCGCCATGCGGTCCAGTTCGATGATGGTGTTGGGGATGGGGTTGGTGACGTCGCGCGCGATCCCCCAGAGCCCCGCCGTGACGTCGGGGCCCGCCCCGATCGGATCCGCGCCCCCACCCCCGCCGGCCGCCCCGGCACCGCCCGTCCCCGCACCCCCGCTTCGGCGCCATTCGCCGCCTGCCTGCAGTTGCCGGATCTCCTTTCCGGTGCGCTGCCGGACGTTGAAGCCCCACGCGGAGCGGTCCCGGTCCCCCAGCGAATCGGCCGGGAGCGAGCCCGGGTTCTCGGACTCCAGCTCCAGCCCCGAGAGCGAGACGCGCAACTCGCCGCCCGCCAGCGGCTGCCGGTGGCGCGCCGTGAGCGTCCAGCGTTCCGCCTCGCCGTACCGTCCCCCGTTGACCGGATCCGCGCGGAAGCCGTCGTAGCCGAGCCGGGTGAGGTGCACGCGCGTGGCGACCGGGCCCCGAGCGCGTTCCAGCGCGCCCCCCGCCTCGTTGAGGCCGTGCGTGCCGGTGCTGCCCATGAGGATCAGCCGCTCGCCGGGCGCGGGATCCATCGACTCCAGCAGCAGCACGCCCCCGGCGCCGTTGCCGTAGAGCGCCGAGGCGGGGCCGCGCAGCAGTTCCACCCGCCCCAGTGCGCCCGCGTCCACGTGATCCAGCGTGGCCTGGCCGTCCGGCAGGGTCGCCGGAATCCCGTCCAGGTAGATGCGCAATCCGCGCACGCCGAACTGCGAGCGGGCGCCGAAGCCGCGCACCGTCAGCCGTTCGCCCACCGCGAAGTTGTACCGGTTCTGGATCTGCAGGCCGGGAAGCGCGGTGAGCGCCTCGGCCAGGAACGCGCCCGTCCGTGCCGGGGTGAGGTCGCGGCCCGACAGCCCGGCCACGGCATACGGCGTGCGCGCCCCTTCACTCGCCCGCCGCAGCACCTCGACCCGCAGCGGCGCCAGCGCGATCGCCGTGTCGCGGAGGAGGGTGTCCGAACGCACGCCTGGAGGCGGCAGCGTGTCCCGTGCCTGTGCGGAGAGCGGAGCCGCGGCCGGTGTAGTCGCGGCCCCCAGCGCCAGGACCAGGGCCGCCCGGTACGGGAGGGGGAGCCGGACCGCGCGGCGGCGGCGGGCAGCGGGAACGGGGCCGGGGTACAACGTCAGCGCCGGATGCGGATGAGGTCGGCGATGCGGCGGCGGGCTTCCCGGGCCAGCCCCGCCTCCTCCAGCGCGCTCCAGAGCGCGGACACGAACTCGTCGTCCACCAGCGCGGGCGGCGAGCCCAGCTCCGGGGTGGCGAGCCCGGCCCGGGCGCGGAAGCGGTCCACCGCCTCCGCCACCCCGGCGTCGAAGTCCATGAGGCGATCCTGGGGAAGACCCGCCTCGGGAAGGCCCGCCGGCGCGTAGTCCCCGAGCAGGTGGAGCAGGATCCTGAGCTGCGCCACGTCCGCCCCCCGGTAGGCCTGCAGGGTGCGGTGCCCCAGAGTGCCCGCCACCGTGTCGTGGATGCGACGGAGCTCCGCGACCGGATTGGGGTGCTCGCAGACGTGGATGAAGACCGTCTGTCCGTCCGGCCGCCGGGCCATACCCTCGCGGGGGTCCGCCACCCGCACCGCTGCCGACTGGATGCGGCCGTGACGGGCGTCGCCGCCCCGGGTCTGCCCGGCCTCCAGGGCGGCGACCAGGCGGTCGGAGAGGTGGCGGCCCGATCCCGCGCTCGCCTCGAAGCTGGCCGCCACCGCGTCCAGCACCTGGGGGCCGACCAGCAGGTTCCCCTGCACGGCGTACCCGTTCCCGGCCCGGTGTCCGGCCCAGGCGGTGGTGCCGCCTCCGGTGTGCTGGGCGGTGCGTCCGTCGGCGGAGACCACTCCGATCTGTCGGCGGTCGGCCCCGGGATCCGCGGCCAGCAGCCGCTCGAGGGCGTCCGCGGGGCCCATGCCGGTCGCCAGCAGCTCCAGCAGCTCCTCCCCGTACTCCACCCGGGTGCTGGCCTGGGTGGCCACCGCCCCCACGCCCGCCCGCACCCAGGGCACGCCGTTGCCCACGCACCCGTTGCGAGTGGTGACCGCCACCCCCGTCTCGCCCGTCTCCGGATCCAGCGCCACGATGGAGAAGGTGTGAAAGACCCACTCCCCGCCCGCGGCCTCGGCGTCAACCTGGGCGTCGGCGGGTCGAGGGAGGAGCACGAGGGCGGCGGCGACGGCGGCGGCGAGGTTGCGGGTGTTGCGGGTCATGGCGGCCGGGGATGGGGGACGGGTGGGGCGGTCGGCGGTTGGAACGCGGCGGGGCACCCCGCCAATGTAGGGAGGTGACGCGGAGAAGGGGATGCGCATAGCTTGACCGGATGGCCGACTCGCCCACTTCCGTACCCCTGGACCGCCTCCGCGAGCGCCGCCTGCGGGTGGCGGAGCGCCTGGAGGGGAGCGTTCTGGTGCTGCCCGGCGCTCCCGTGCGCTTCAGCTCCCGGGACATCGAGCACCCCTACCGCCCCGACAGCGAGCTCTTCTGGCTCTCCGGCCTCACCGAACCGGACACCGTGGCGGTGCTGCGGGGTGGGGAGACGCCGGCGCTCGAGGTCTTCGTGTGCCCCCGGGACCCGGAGGCGGAGCTCTGGAGCGGCTCCCGCCTGGGCCCGGAGGGGGCCGCGGCGGTGAGCGGCGCCGACGCGGCCCACCCCCTCTCCGAGCTGGACGCGCGCCTGGGGAGGCTCCTGGACGGGAGCCGGAGCGTCCACTTCCGGCTGGGCGCCCACCCGGCGGTGGAGCCGGTGGTCCTGGCGGCGCTCTCCCGGGCCCGGGGCCGGGGCTCCCGCAAGGGTGCGGGCCCACGCCGGGTTGTGGATCCCGGCGAAGTGCTGGACGATCTGCGCCTGTGCAAGGACGACTTCGAGCTGGCCCGCATGCGCGAGGCGATCCGCATCACGGGGGAGGGATTCCGCGCCCTGCAGAGGCACCTGCGTCCCGGCGTCCCGGAGTACCGGCTGCAGGCGGCGCTGGAGGAGGTGTTCCGGGCGAGCGGGGGAGAAGGGCCCGCCTACGGCACCATCGTGGGGAGCGGCGCCAACGCCTGCGTGCTGCACTACGTGGAGAACCGGGGGGTCGCGCGGGCGGGAGATCTGGTGCTGGTGGATGCGGGCGCGTCGTACGGACTCTACGCGGCCGACGTGACCCGTACCTACCCGGTGGACGGCGCCTACGGCGCGGAGCAGCTCGCCCTCTACCGGGTGGTGGAGGCGGCGCGCGCCGCCGCGGTGGCGCACGTCCGGCCGGGGGTCACGGTGGCCGCCGTGCACGAGGCGGCGGTGGCGGCCCTGGTCCGGGGCCTCGTGGAGCTGGGGGTGCTGGAGGGAGAGGCGGACGCCCTGGTGGAAGCGGAGGCCCACAAGCCCTTCTTCCCGCACCAGACCTCCCACTGGCTGGGGCTCGATGTGCACGACGTGGGCGACTACGCCCGCGACGGCGCGGCGCGGGTGCTGGAGCCGGGGATGGTGATCACGGTGGAGCCGGGGCTCTACTTCGGGCCGGGCGCGCTGGAGGCCGCGGGGGAGCGGGCGGCGCGATTCGCCGGGACCGGGATCCGCGTCGAGGACGACGTGCTGGTGACGGCGTCCGGGCACGAGAACCTCACCGCCGGGCTGGCCACCGCCGCCGGGGCGGTCGAGGCCGAACTCCGCTCGTAGGGGAGGCGGCCCGCGCCGGGCGGTCGCGGGTGCGGGTGCCGCCGCGCCCGCGACCCCTCACCCCAGGTGGTCCAGGATCGCGCGCAGCCGGCGTCCCGCCTCCCGGAACCCCAGGTTGCTCAGGTAGACCCCGGCGGCGCCCGCGTCCAGCGCCGCCCTCACGCTGCGTGCGCAGATCTCCTCGGGCGCGCTCCCGGCGGCGAATTCGGCGGCGAGCTCCCGGGCGGGTACGGGAAAGTACGCGCCCAGCCGCTCCAGGGTGCGCGGGTTGGCGCTCCGGTACAGGAAGATCCCCGCCAGGCCCGGGAGCGACACCCCCCGCCGCTCCAGCTCCCGGTGGAGCGCCTCCAGCCCCCCCGCGCCGTGGTGGGAGACGACCTGCGTCAGGTAGAAGGCGGCGTGAAAGTCGGGGGCGGTGAGGAAGTCCGCCTGCTCGGGCGCGGGCCGGTGGGGGTTGGCCCACCCGCCGAGCGTGAGGTCCGGGACCCGCTCGCGGATGCGGGCGCGCAGCCGGCAGGCGTGAGGGACGCACCGGGGTGGCCCCACCGCCCGGTCGCCGCCCACCACCGTGAGGGCGTCCATCCCCCCCGCCGCCGCCCGCTGTGCGTAGAGCAGGCAGTAGTCGAGGGCGTGCTTGCAGGTGAGGATGGGGACCACCCGGTCCCGCGGAGCGTCCTCGGGGAGATTCGCCAGCAGGTGGGCCAGGTTCTCCTCCTCCGCCTTGCCCACGGCGTTGTCGGTGACGAAGACGAAGCGCCCCGCGCCGGTGAAACGCCGCAGGACGTGGTGCAGGTCGATCCACGCCTCCATGCTCTCGCCGGGATCCAGACCCGCGGGCGGCGGGCGCAGCTCCACGGCGACGACGGGGCCCTCTCCCGCCGTGAGCGAGCGGAGGAGGGCGGCCGGCGACCCCGTGGCGGGGACGGCGGGATCCGGGCCCCCGGCTCCCGTCGTCACGTCAGCCCCTCCAGGGATCCGATCACCTGGAGTGCCGCCTCCACGTCCCCGCCCGGGGTGGAGACGTGGAACCCCTCCACCTCCTCCGCCAGCGAGCGGGCCACCTCGCGCGCCAGCGCGATCCCTTCGTCCCGGGCCGCCGCGGAACCGCGCGCCTGGGCGGACCGCATGCGATCCAGCACCCAGGCCGGTACCCGCACCCCCGGGACTTCGTTGGCCAGGAACTCGGCGTTGCGGAGGGAGGTGAACGGCCAGAGTCCCACGACCAGGGGGAAGCGGCTCGCGCCCGCGTCCCGGCGGAAGCGGTGGAGGCCCTCGGCGTCGAAGACGGGCTGGGTGACGGCGAAGTCGGCCCCCGCCTCGACCTTGAAGCCGAAGCGTCGGAGCTCCCGCTCCCGGTCCACCGCCCCCGGATTGGCCGCGACGCCGACCACGAAGGGGGTGGGCGCGCCGATGGAGGCGCCGCCCGGATCCACCCCGTGGTTGAGTCCGTTCACCACGTTGGTGAGACCGATGCTGTCGATGTCGAAGACGGCGGTAGCGTCCGCGTACGGCCCCTGCACCGGGGGGTCTCCGCTCACCAGCAGGAGGTTCCGGACCCCCATCGCGGCGGCACCCAGGAGGTCCGAGAGCATCCCGAGCATGTTCCGGTCCCGGCAGGTGTAGTGCATGAGGGGCTCGATCCCGACCTCCCGCAGGAGCAGCTCCGCCGCCGCCAGGGCGGCCATGCGGCCCCGCGAGGCGTCCACCACCCCCACGGCGTGGGCCCCGCCCGCGAGCGCCTGCCGGGCGCCTTGGATCAGGCGCTCCGCGTCCCAGCCGTGGGGCGGCACCAGCTCCACCGATACGACGGTCCGCCCCCGGGCCAGGCGCTCCCCCCAGCCGGAGCGCGACTCCAGCGGGAGGGCGGGGTGGGGCGCCTCTCCGGTCCCACTTGGGATCTCCACGTGGACGGTGGCGTGGCGGGGCTGCAGCCCCCGGAGCACCCGTCCCATCTGGCGGGTGTGCTCCGGGGTGGTGCCGCAGCACCCTCCCACGAACCGGACGCCCGCCTCCACGAAGCGCCGGGCATAACGGGCCATGTACTCGGGGCTGGCCAGGTACATCTTCCGGTCCCCGACGGTGCGTGGCAGACCCGCGTTGGGCTGGGCGGAGAGGGGCACGTCGAGCGCGTCCGCCAGCACCTCCATGGTGTCCAGCATGGCCGCCGGCCCCACCGAGCAGTTGAGGCCCACCACGTCGGCTCCCAGCTCCTGAAGGCGGCGGGCGGCCGTGACTGCCTCGGTTCCGAGCGCGGTGGTACCGTCCGCCCCCACCGTGAACTGGGCCCAGACCGGCAGTTCGGTGAGGGACCGGGCGGTCCGCAGCGCGGTCTCCAGTTCGTGCAGGTCGGCGAACGTTTCCAGGACGATGCCGTGGGCACCCCCCTCCAGCAGTCCGGCGATCTGGCGTCGGAAGAAGGCCTCCGCCTCCTCCACCGCCGTCGGACCCCACGGCTCCAGCCGGACCCCCAGGGGCCCCACCGCGCCCAGTACGAAGGCCGCCTCTCCGGCCGCCGCGCGCGCCAGGGTGGCCGCGGCCCGGTTGATCTCTTCGGTGCGGTGCTCCAGTCCGTGCGCCGAGAGCTTGACGGGGTTGGCCCCGAAGGTGTTGGTCTCCAGGATCTCGGCGCCCGCCTCCACGTACTCGCGGTGGATGCCCGCCACCCGCTCCGGCTCCTCCAGCACCAGGGCGTCGTAGCAGACGTTCACGAACACGCCCCGGTCGTAGAGGACCGTCCCCATGGCCCCGTCCACCAGGTGGGCCCGGCCGTCCCCGATCAGGTCCCGGAGCGTGCGTGGCGAGCTCATGCGTCCTCCCCGGGGTCGTACCCCAGCGACGGGGCGAGCCACGCCTCCGCCTCGGCCACGGTCATCCCCGCCCGGACCGCGTAGTCGGCCACCTGGTCCTTCCCGATCCGCCCCACGCCGAAGTAGGCCGCGTCGGGGTGGGCGAAGTACCACCCCGCAACCGCGGCGGTGGGGGTCATGGCGCAGCTCTCCGTGAGCGCCATCCCCAGCGCCGGGGCGTCCAGGAGCCGGAAGAGGGTGCGCTTGGCCGGGTGGTCGGGGCAGGCCGGGTAACCCGGTGCCGGGCGGATCCCCCGGTACGACTCGGAGATGAGGGCGCCGTGGTCCAGCGCCTCGTCCGGGGCGTACCCCCAGAGTTCGGTGCGGACCCGCTGGTGCATGCGTTCCGCCAGCGCCTCCGCGAGCCGGTCGGCCAGGGCCCGGGCCAGGATGGCCCGGTAGTCGTCGTGGGCCGCCTCGTAGTCCGCCACGATCCTGTCCAGCCCGATCCCCGCCGTGACGGCAAAGGCACCGATCCAGTCGCCGCCCCCGGCCCCGGCCGGGCGCACGAAGTCGGCCAGCGAGAGGTTGGGCCGGCCCGCCTTTGCGAACTGCTGCCGCAGGAAGGGTACCCGGGTCAGGAGTCCGGCGGGCGCCCCCTCCGGCGGGGGACCGGCGCCCCGCACGGAGGCGGTGCGGGCCGCCGCCTCGGCGGCCGCCGTGTCGAACACCAGCACATCGTCTCCCGCGGCGTGGGCCGGAAAGAGCCCTGCGGCCGCCCGCGCGGTGAGGGCCCGTTCGGCGACCAGCCGGTCCAGGAGGGCGCGCGCGTCGTCGAGCAGCGTCCGGGCCTGGGGGCCGGCCACCGGATCGTCCAGGACGTCCGGGTACTTCCCCGGGATCTCCCACGCCGCCAGGAAGGGCGTCCAGTCGATGAAGGGGACCAGCTCCGCCAGCGGATAGTCGTCCCAGCGGGTGACGCCGGGGGTGCGGGGTGCGGGCGGCGTGTAGGCGTGCCAGTCGGGCGCGAAGCGGCGTTCGCGGGCCTCCGCCAGGGCGAGGAGGGTGCTCCGGTCGCGGCGGCCGGCGAAGCGCTCCCGCAGCCGGGCGTGCTCCTCCTGCACGCGGGTCCGGTAGGCCCCACCGTTCTTCCCGTCCAGGAGGGCGCCCACCACGCCGACCGCCCGGGAGGCGTCGTTCACGTGCACCGTGGTTCCCGAGTAGCGGGGAGCGATCTTCACCGCGGTGTGGGTGGCCGAGGTGGTGGCGCCACCGATCAGGAGGGGGACGGTGAGCCCGCGGCGCTCCATCTCCTTCGCCACATGCACCATCTGGTCCAGGGACGGGGTGATGAGTCCGCTGAGCCCCACCACATCCGCGCGCTCCTCCGCGGCCCGGTCCAGGATGGTCTCGCCGGGGACCATGACCCCCAGGTCCACCACCTGGTACCCGTTACACTGCAGGACCACCCCCACGATGTTCTTGCCGATGTCGTGGACATCCCCCTTCACCGTGGCCAGGAGCACCTTGCCGGCGCGGCCGGCGGCGCCCCCCTCCTCCTCCGTCTCCAGGTAGGGGATGAGCCGGGCCACCGCCTTCTTCATGACCCGTGCGCTCTTCACCACCTGGGGGAGGAACATGCGGCCGTCTCCGAAGAGGTCCCCCACCACGTCCATCCCCGCCATGAGAGGCCCTTCGATGACGTGGAGGGCCCGCTCCGCCCGGGTGCGGGCCTCCTCCACGTCCGCCTCGACGAAGGCGTCGATCCCGTGCACCAGCGCGTGGGTGAGGCGCTCCTCCACCGGGCGCTCGCGCCAGGCCAGGTCCTCGGCGCGCTCCGCCTCGCGGCCCTGGAGATCCTCCGCCCTGCGGGTGAGGCGCTCGGTGGCGTCGGGGCGGCGCACGAAGAGGACGTCCTCCACCGCCTCCTTCAGCGCCGGGGGGATGTCGTCGTAGACCGCCAGCGCCCCGGCGTTCACGATGGCCATGTCCATCCCGGCGTGGATGGCGTGGTAGAGGAAGGCCGAGTGCATGGCCTCCCGCACCGTGGGGCTCCCCCGGAAGGAGAAGGAGAGGTTGCTCACCCCGCCGCTCACCAGGGCGTGGGGGAGGGTGTGCTTGACCACCCGCACCGTCTCGATGAAGTCCACGGCGTAGCGGTCGTGCTCCGGGATCCCCGTGGCCACGGCGAAGATGTTGGGGTCCACGATGACGTCCTCCGGCGGGAAGCCCATCTCCTCCGTGAGGATGCGGTAGGCCCGGGTGAGGATGGAGACCCGGCGCTCCACCGTGTCCGCCTGCCCGTCCTCGTCGAAGGCCATGACCACCACGGCGGCGCCGTAGGCCCGGGCCAGGCGCGCCTGGGTGCGGAACTCCTCCTCCCCCTCCTTCAGGGAGACGGAGTTCACCACCCCCTTCCCCTGCAGGCAGCGCAGCCCCGCCTCCAGCACCTCCCAACGGGAGGAGTCCAGCATGACGGGGATGCGGGAGATGTCGGGCTCGGCGGCCAGGAGGTTCAGGAAGCGGCGCATGGCCGCCACCGAGTCCAGGAGCCCCTCGTCCATGTTCACGTCCAGGATCTGGGCGCCCCCCTCCACCTGGTCCCGGGCCACCTCCAGCGCCGCGGCGTAGTCGTCGGCGGCGATGAGGCGGCGGAAGCGGGCGGAGCCGGTGACGTTGGTGCGCTCCCCCACGTTCACGAAGAGGGAGTCCTCGCCGATGGAGACGGGGTCCAGCCCCGCCAGGCGGGTGCGGATCTCCAGCCGGGGGATGGGGCGGGGAGGGAGCCCCTCCAGCGCCTGTGCCAGGACCCGGATGTGCTCCGGGGTGGTGCCGCAGCACCCGCCGATGATGTTGGCGAAGCCGCTCAGGGCAAAATCCCGGGCCGCCTCGGCCATGGCCTCGGGGGTCTCGTCATACTCTCCCATGGCGTTGGGGAGGCCCGCGTTGGGGTGGACCGAGACGAAGCACTCCGCCACGCCGGAGAGCTCCTCCAGGTGGGGGCGCAGGAGGTCGGGCCCCAGGGCGCAGTTGAGCCCCACGGAGAGGAGTCCCACGGCGGGCCGCGCCTCGCACCAGGGCGCCACCCCGCCATCGAAGGCCCACGCCACCCCGTGGCGCACCGAGTTCCAGAAGGCCTCGGGCGTCTGCCCCGTGAGGGTGCGCCCGCTCCGGTCGGTGATGGTCCCGGAGACCATGACGGGGGTGTCGTCGCCCCGCTCCCGCAGGAGCTCTCCGATGGCGAAGAGCGCCGCCTTGGCGTTCAGCGTGTCGAAGACCGTCTCCACCATGAGGCAGTCCACGCCCCCGTCCAGCAGCCCCCGGGCCTGCTCCCGGTACGCCGCCCGGAGCGTCTCGAAATCCACCGCCCGGAACGCCGGGTCGTTCACGTCGGGAGAGAGGGAGGCGGTGCGGTTGGTGGGCCCGAGGATCCCCACCACGAAGCGGGGCTTCTCCGGGGTGCGGGCGGTCCAGGCGTCCGCCGCCTCCCGGGCCAGGCGGGCCGCCGCCACGTTCAGCTCATGGGCGATCTCCTCCAGCCCGTAGTCCGCCAGGGAGATGGCCTGGGCGTTGAAGGTGTTGGTCTCGATGAGGTCCGCCCCCGCCTCCAGGTACCGCTCGTGGATCTCGCGGATGACGTGGGGGCGGGTGAGGGAGAGGAGGTCGTTGGCGCCCTGGAGCGACTCGGAGTGGTCACGGAGGCGATCGCCCCGGAAGTCCTCCTCCTGCAGCCCGTACCCCTGGATCACCGTGCCCATGGCGCCGTCCAGGACCAGGATGCGCTCCTGCAGGGCCCGCAGAAGCGCCCTCCGGCGGGTCGCGCCGGAAGCCGCGCGGCCCGCGGGGTCCGCCGTGCTGCCGCCATTGGCGTGGTTCTGCATCGTTCCTCTCTACGACGAGAGCCTCGGTCCGCGGGGCGCGTGGACGAGGCTCTGGCTGTTTAGCGTGTTTGCCCGGTGCCTTCCAGAGAAGGTGCCGGGCGGGCCGCAAGCTGCCGCAAATCGCCCCGATTCGGTTGTGCCTCCAACCTACACGGCGCGGGGCGTAAGGGTAAGGGCCGCCGTCAGGGATTGATCCAGTAGCTCATCTTGAGCATGAACACGTTCTCTGCCGGCTCGGCGAACAGGTCCTGCAGATCCTGACCGAACGCGAAGTCCCCGTGCGCCCGTGCCACCCCGTCGCGCGCCTGCGCCCAGACCAGAAAGAGCACCGAACCGGGTCGGTACTCCCAGCGCAGGACGGCGTTGGAGCGGAACTGCTTCAGGTTGAAGTCGGGGGACGCGATCGCGTCCAGCGTGCCGTCTCCGTCGAAGTCCCCGGTGACCTCCGTCCCGGCGGGGCCCGTGGCGACCGGCGTGATCCGGTCCCGGTGGCGGTCCGCCCGCGGGTCGGTGACGCGCTTGAAGTCCCGGTAGGCGCCGGCGCTCAC
>JAVVFC010000066.1:0-14335 GCA_032250975.1 Longimicrobiales bacterium
CCAGCAGCGCCCCTAGCCCGGCGGTGCCGAGGGTGCCACCGCCGATACCCAGGCGGTCGAGCACCAGCAGGGTGCCGCCCACCAGGGCCGTGGCGCCCTCGACGCCCAGAAAGACCCAACCGGCGCGGTCACCGGCGAGCAGGTGGACTGCCGGGACGGGGAGGCCGCCATCTTCGGCTGTACCCAGGTGGACCTGATCGCCCTCCTGCCGGTGCAGGAGATGGGCGCGGCCCGGGGCGCCATGGTCAACGACGTCTGGGGGTGGACCGACCCCGCGACCGGCCGGGAGTACGCCCTGGTGGGGCGTTCGGACGGGACGTCGTTCGTGGACGTCACCGACCCCGGGCGCCCCGTCTACCTGGGGCAGATGCCCAAGACGGAGGGGAGTCGCGGGCAGGCGTGGCGCGACGTGAAGGTCATCCGCGACCACGCGCTGGTGGTGGCCGACAACGCCGGCCAGCACGGGATGCAGGTCTTCGACCTCACCCGGCTGCGGGGGGTCGACCCGGCGGACCCGCCCACCTTCTCGCCCGATGCGCTCTACACCGGGATCGCCAGCGCCCACAACCTGGTGGTCAACGAGGAGACGGGCTTCGCCTACACGGTCGGGAACTCCGGGGGCGGCCAGCCCTGCGGCTCGCTGCACATGATCGACATGCGCGACCCCGGGAACCCCACCTTCGCCGGGTGCTACACCGACCCGAGCGTCGGGCTGTCCTCCACCGGCGGCACCCACGACGCGCAGTGCGTCCTCTACCGCGGTCCCGATCCCGACTACCGGGGGCGCGAGATCTGCATCGCCTTCAGCGAGACCGCCATCTCCATCGGCGACGTCACCGACAAGGCCGCGCCCGTGATCGTCGGCCAGGCCCAGATGCCCAACACCGCCTACATCCACCAGGGGTGGTTCACCGAGGACCAGCGCTACCTGTACGTGAACGACGAGCTGGACGAGATGAGCGGCCTCACCGACGCCACCCGCACCATGATCTGGGACATGGCCGACCTGGACGATCCCGTACCGGCCGGGGTCTACCTGGCGGAGAGCAACGCCACCGACCACAACCTCTACGTGCACGGCAACCTGATGTACCAGTCCAACTACGCGGCCGGCCTGCGCATCCTGGATGTCTCCGACCCCCTGCACCCGCGCGAGGTGGCCTACTTCGACACCGCCCCCTTCACGCCGGAGACCCCGGGCTTCTTCGACGGCTCCTGGAGCAACTACCCCTTCTTCGAGAGCGGCAACGTCCTGGTGACCAGCCACAAGCAGGGGCTCTTCATCCTCAGGCGGAGGGTGCCCATCAGTTAGGGGCCCGTCCGGGCCGGGCCGCGAGGGGCGCTGGGCGCGCGCCCCCGAACGTCTTGCGTGGAACATGGAAGGGATTTAGACTTGCCTAAATCCTGATTTTCGTCACGGCTAAATCGTGACGCCCCCTCCGCGCCCGGCTCATGCGACCCTCCCCCACGCCCCGGCTGCTGCGGCACGCCGCCCTCGCCACCGCCCTGGTGCTCGGGACCGCCTGTGACATGCTGGCCCCGGAGGCGCCTCCGGAAGACGACATCCTGGAGGGCCCGATCGCCGGCCTCACCGAGGGACAGCTCCGGGCCTTCGTGGCGGGGGACGAGGAGTTTTCCCGCCGGTTCGCGGTGGCCGACGGACTGGGGCCACTCTTCGTGGCGACCTCCTGCGAGCAGTGCCACGTGGGGGACGGCAAGGGGCACCCGGCCTTCACCCTGACGCGCTTCGGGCGCATGGGGCCGGACGGCTTCGACCCCATGTCGGAGGCCGGCGGACCCCAGCTGCAGCACCGGGCGATTCCGGGATTCCCCGTGGAGCAGATCCCGCCGGGGGCCACCGGCGTGGCCCGCTTCAACCCGCCGGCCGTCACCGGCCTGGGGCTGCTGGAGGCCGTGGACGACGCTACGCTGATGGCCCTGGCGGATCCGGACGATGCCGATGGAGACGGGATTTCCGGTCAGGTCCAGCTGGTCGAGCCCACCGAGCTGGTCGAGGCGGTGCTCGCGGTCCAGGCCGCCGGCCTTCCCCCGGGGGCGGACCGGGCAACGGGCGTGGGCGGGCGCCGCATCGGGCGCTTCGGCAAGAAGGCGGGCGCCGTGAACCTCCTGCATCAGACCGTGGTGGCCTACCGCGAGGACATGGGGGTGACGAGCGACTTCCTCACCGAAGACCTCTTCCACCCGGCGGTGGGCACGGGCGCCGCCGACGCGGTGGCCGACCCCGAGGTCTCGAGCGCGGTGGTCGCGAACGTCGTCTTCTACCTGCGGACGCTCCGGCCTCCCCCCCGCAGGGGGGCTGACGACCCCGAGGTGCGGGCCGGAGAGGCTCTCTTCGGACAGATCGGATGCGCCGCGTGCCACCTTCCCGCGCTCACCACGGGGGTGTCCGAGGTCGCGGCGCTGGACCGGGTCACCTTCCACCCCTACACGGACCTGCTCCTGCACGACATGGGGCCGGAGCTCGACGACGGGTTCACGGAAGGGCGCGCGGCCACGTCGGAGTGGCGCACGGCGCCGCTCTGGGGCCTCGGGCTGGCGGCCGCGTTCCAGGGCGGCCAGGCCTTCTACCTGCACGACGGCCGCGCCGGTACCCTGGCCGAGGCCATCGAGTACCACGGGGGGGAGGCCGCCCCGGCCCGTCAGCGCTTCCGGGACCTGAGTTCGGCGGAGCGCGTGCGCCTGATCCGCTTTCTGGAGTCCCTGTGAGTGCCGGGCGGCCCATCGGGCGCGGGGACTTTCTTCGCGTGATCCCCATGGCGGCGGTCGCACTGGGGGCCCTGCCCGGCTGCGCCTCCACACCCTACCTCTCCATGCGTCCGACCCCCGGCGGGGGGCGGGTGCCCAGATCCGCGATCCCCCCGGAGGGGGTCTTCGTGCGCGTCCCCGACACCCGCCCGGTGTTTCTCCGGCTCGACCCGGCCGGGCGCCCGGTCGCCCTCTCGTCGCGCTGCACGCACCGGGGGTGTCAGGTCGAGCCCGAGGGGTCCCGCCTGGTGTGCCCCTGCCACGGCAGCGTCTACGATCTGGAGGGACGCGTGCTGGAGGGGCCGGCGGAGCGCCCCCTGGCGGCGGTGTCCGCCCGGATCGACGGCGACGACGTCGTCCTCGAATTCCAGGGGGTGGAGCGATGAGGCCGGGGATCTCACCCGCAACCGCGGTGGCCGTGGCCATAGCCGTGGCGGGCGGGCTCGCGCTCACCGCCTCGGGCGCGCGGGCCCAGCAGCCCGACACCACCATCGCGCAGGAGGGGGTCTACGACCGTCCCTTCATCGGATCCCTGGCCTCCGCCTCCATCGGCGGATACCTGGAGGCCAACTCCAACTGGTTCTCGGAGGAGGGAATCTCCGACGGCCTCTCCTTCGAGATGCGGCGCTTCAACCTCTTCCTTTTCGCATCCCTCTCCGACCGGCTCCGCTTCCTTTCAGAGCTGGAGTTCGAGCACGGAACCGAGGAGATCGCGCTCGAGACCGCGCTGGTCGACTTCCGGATCTCGCCGGAGTTCGTCCTGAGGGCGGGCGTCCTGCTCCCCCCGATCGGCTTCCTCAACCAGAATCACGACAGTCCCCGCTGGGACTGGGTCGAGCGCCCACTGGTGACCACCGGGATCATCCCCTCGACGCTCTCCGAGGTCGGATTCGGGGCGTACGGCCGGGTGGCGCTCGACGCGATGTGGACCCTCTCGTGGGACGCCTACCTGACCAACGGGCTTGGCGCCGACGTGGTGGGTGGACCCGAGGGCCGCACCGACCTCGCCGCGGGCAAGTCGGAGGACCGCTTCGCGGCCGACAACAACGGCTCCCCCACCCTCTCCGCCCGGGCGGCGATCGTCCGTCACGGACTCGGTGAGCTGGGGCTCTCCTACTACGGCGGTGCGTACAACGACTTCCGGGTGGACGGCCAGGAGGTGGGCGAACGCCGCCGCGTGGACCTCGCCGCCATCGACCTCGGGCTCACGCTCGCCGGGGTGGAGCTGCGGGGCGAGGCCGCGCTCGCGACCATCGACGTGCCACCGGGGATGGTCGAGGTCTTCGGCGACCGCCAGTGGGGGGCGCACCTCGACGTTGTGGTTCCCCTCGCCCGACCCATGCTGGACGGCACCGAGGCGCTCCTCTCCGCGGGCCTCCGGCTGGAGCGCGTCGACTACAACGTCGGGACCTTCCGCGACACCGGCCGCTCCATCGGGGACGAGGTCAGCGCCGTCTCCCCGGGGTTGGCGTTCCGGCCACGGCCGGGGAGCGTCCTGCGCATCAACTATCGCTACCAGTGGACGCGCGACCTTCCGGGCAACGCCCTCGCCCGCGGGGCGGGCTTCCAGGTCGGGATCGCGACCTACTTCTGACCCGCCACCGAGTCCGCCTCCGCCCGCCGGCGATCCGCCCGCTCGAGCGCAGCGAAGCGCTCGCTCACGGGCACCACCTCGCCGCCCACGCGCAGGAGCGGCTCCAGGTGGAATCCCTCCTCCGGCTCGAGCGCCGCCACCGTGTACCGACTCCCGGGGTTCCAGAGGATCCACTCCTCCACACCCGCGTCGTACGCCGCCTGTATCTGCGCCCGCACCTCCGCGGACTCGTAGCGCGGCGCGCCCAGCGTGAAGTCCTGCAGCCAGGGGATCACCCGCCCCGCGCCCTCGACCGCATCCGAGCGCCTGACGGCATCCTCGAGCGCCCGCTTCACCACCTCGTAAGGGTGCGCGTTGGGATCACGGAAGCCGTACGACCCCTCCCAGTAGTGGCTCGGGTAGACCATGGGGAGCGCCGCGTCCACCCGGTCGATGAAGCGCTCCCAGAGCTGTCCAATCCCCACGTCGCGCCGGAAGGTGGTGGTCACGCCGAAGACGTCGGCGGTCATGCGCACCTCCGGGTCCACCGCCCGCAGCCGGTCCCCTGCGAACTCCAGAAAGCGCCGCACCGCCTCCGCCCGGGTCCCCAGCGAGTCCCCCGGGAATACGGCCCGGGCCATGTCCGACTCGGGCGCGTCGGGGAAGCGAACGTAGTCCCACTGGATTTCCGGGAAGCCGAGCCGGACCAGCTCCTCGGCGAGGGCCACGTGGTACTCCCAGACCCGGCGGTCGTACAGATTGAGCCACACGATCCCCTTCGAGTCCACCCAGACCCCGCCGGCGGTATCCTGCACCGCCCATCCGGGGTGGGCGGCCGCCGCCAGCGGGTCCTTCACGATCACGATGCGGGCCACCGGGTAGACGCCCTCGGCCTCCAGGCGCCGCAGCAGTCCGGACAGGTCCCGGATCCGCAGTTCGCCGAGCGCCCCGCTCTCCCGCACCGCCGGCACCCCCGAGGCGTAGCTGACGTACCCCGAGGCGTCCTTCATGTCCAGCACGAAGGTGTTGACCTCGGTCTCGCGGGCCAGCGCCAGGAAGCCGTCCATGCGGCGCGCCGACCCGGAGGCCCAGGCGTTCAGGTAGAGACCGCGTACCGCCTCCGGGGGTTCGAACCGGGGTCTCGCCCCCGGCTCGGGCAACGGCACGGGAGGGGGCGGCGGCGGTGCGGCCGCCCTGGCGGCGGCCGGGACGGGGTCTCCGGCGGGACCGTCGGCCTCGGGGCCGCCCGAAGGGCCCGCGGCGGCGGCCTCACCCTCCGACGGATCATGCAGGGCACCCCCGTCCGCCGCCTCTGGCAGCGGGTGCGGCGCCGGGGGGAGCGCAGCCCCGCCCTGCCGGTCACCGCCGTCGCCCTGATCCGCCCCCGCCTCCGTGCGCCCGGAATCCCGGATGCAGGCGCCCGACAGCACCAGGAGCAGGGGGAGGAAGACAGTTGCGGCAGTGCGGCGGCGGACGGCGGGCGTACGGGCCCCGCCCCGGAGCGGGGCCATCAGTACGCGGCGATGCTGGGGTCGACCTCTTCCCGCCACGCCAGCACCCCACCCTTCAGGTTCACCACATCGGCCCAGCCGCGCTCGAGCAGGAACTGCACCGCCCGGCCGCTGCGCGCCCCGGAGCGGCAGTACACCACCACGCTCGCATCGCGCGGGATCCGCTCCATCCGCTCGGGCACCTCCTTGACCGGTATCCGGAGCTGCCCCACCTCGGGCAGGTCCGCGATGCCGCGCTCGAAGTGCTCGCGCACGTCCACCAGCACCAGCGGGCGGCTGGCGTCCAGGTCGGCCTTCAGGGCGGTCGCGGTGATCTCGGGAATCTCGGGCGTCGGGTCGGACACGGACGAACCTCGGTGGGAATACAGGTGCGGACGGGCGCGCGGAGGGCGATGTTTTCGGGGAACGGGGAAGATAGCAGGAATCCCGGGAGCGGTGGGGCGCCGGCAAGGCACCCTGAAGCGCCTCCGCTCCCGGGAGCGTACCCCTGCAACCAATATCGGACACCACCCCCCATTCCCGGGAGGATTTCGTGGAAACGCTCATTCTCGCGCTCATGGATGCCCTGCTCGGCGGCGCCCCGTTCCAGCACCACTCCGGCGGACGCCGGTAGGGAGGGCGCGTGCGGCGGCGAACCTCGCTCTTCATTATGCTGGTGGGCTCCGCCGCCGCCTGCTCCCCTGTCTACGTCGTCAAGGCGGGGCTGGCGGAGATGCACATCCTGGGGGGCCGGCGGCCGCTCGCCGAGGTGGTGCTCGACCCGGAGACCGACGAGCGCACCCGTGGGACGCTCACCCTGGTGATGGAGGCCCGCGAGTTCGCCCGGGACGGGCTCGGCCTGGACGTGGGTGGGAGCTACACCTCCTACACCCGGCTGGAGTCCGACACCCTGGCGCTGGTGCTCTCCGCCGCACCCCGCGACCGGCTCGCCCCGCGCACCTGGTGGTTCCCGGTGGTCGGCCACCTTCCCTACCGCGGCTTCTTCGACGACGACGACGCCCGGGCGGCGCAGCGGGAGCTGGAGGCCGAGGGGTACGACACCTACCTGCGCCCCACGGCCGCCTTCTCCACCCTGGGGTGGTTCGACGACCCGCTCCTCTCCACGGTGGTGCACGACGACGTGGTGGAGGTGGTCACCACCGTCCTGCACGAGTTGAGCCACAACCATCTTTTCGTATCGGGCCAGGTCACCTTCAACGAGAGCTTCGCCACCTTCGTGGGGCGCGCCGCGGCGGCCGAGTTCTTCTGCACCCGGCCGGGCGGTGGGCCCGACACCGTCTGGTGCCTGCGCGCGCAGGCCCGCTGGCGCGACGCCCAGCGCTTCTCGCGCTTCCTGGACGTCCTGGTGGCGGAGCTCGAGGCTCTCTACGGGGACCCCGCACTGACCGCGGAACAGAAGGTGGCGGGCCGCGAAGGCGTCTTCCGGCGCGCGCAGACGCGCTTCCGCGAGCGGGTTTCCCCCGAGCTGGAATCCCTTACCTTCGCCTCGTTCACCGACCTCCCGCTGAACAACGCCACGCTGCTCTCCCGCATCCGCTACTACCACCGCCTGCCGGACTTTCAGGCGCTGCTCGTCGCCAGCGGCGGGCTGCGGGAGGCGGTGGAAGTACTCCGCGCGGGCACGCACGGCGACGCCGACCCCTTCACCCTCCTTCCCCGCACGACGCCTTGAGCCACGCCAAACCCGACCGCGAGAGGGTCCGGAAGTTCAACGCCCTGGTGGCCCCTTTCCTGGGTCCCGACACCCGCAGGAGCGTCGTGCAGCTCCTCACCTCGGTGATCCCGTTCGTCGTGCTCTGGTACCTGGCCTACCGTGCGCTGGACGTGGGCTACTGGCTCACCCTGCTGCTGGCCGTTCCCACGGCGGGGTTCCTCATGCGGATGTTCATGATCCAGCACGACTGCGGGCACGGGTCGTTCTTCCGGTCGCGGCGCGCCCGGGACTGGGTGGGTTTCTGGATCGGCGTCCTGACCCTCATCCCCTACCAGTACTGGCGCAAGACGCACGCCTACCACCACGCCCACTCGGGCGACCTCGACTTCCGGGGATTCGGTGACGTGGACACGCTGACCATCTCGGAATACCGGGCGCTGCCGCCCCTCAAGCGCCTCGCCTACCGCGCCTATCGTCACCCGCTCGTCCTCTTCGGCATCGGTCCGCTCATCCACTTCGTGGTGAAGCACCGCTACCCCTGGGACATCCCCCGGGACTGGACCCAGGCCTGGCGCAGCGTGTGGCTCACCAATCTGGCGCTGGCGGGCCTGGTAGCGCTCATGGTGGCCGGCATCGGGTGGCGGGCCTTCCTGCTGGTACAGCTGCCGGTGCTGGCCGTCACCACCTCGGTGGGCGTCTGGCTCTTCTACGTGCAGCATCAGTTCGAGGACACCTACTGGCATCGCCACGAGGACTGGGACTACTTCGACGCCGCGCTCCAGGGGAGCTCGTACCTGGTCCTGCCGAAGCCCCTGCAGTGGATCACCGCCAACATCGGGATCCACCACGTGCACCACCTGAACGCACGCATCCCCAACTACCGGCTCCAGGAGTGCATGGAGGCGAACCCGGAATTCCAGCGGGTGACCCGTATCACCATCCGGGAATCGTGGCGGCTGACCCGCCTCGCGCTTTGGGACGAGGAGCGCGACCGGCTCGTCTCCTTTCGCGAGGCCCGGTACGTTGTAACCCCGTGAGGCCCGGATTACGTTACGGGTTCTGAATTTTCGGGCACCTATGGGAACGTTCGGGCATGGCCAACCAGGATCGGAGCTACCACCCTTCCGACGTCGAGCGGAAGTGGCAGCGGGCGTGGGATGAGCGCGGGACCAACCGCTTCACGCGGGAGCGGCTGAGGTCGTCCCCGGACCCCTTCTACAACCTCATGATGTTCCCGTACCCCTCGGCGGAGGGGCTGCACGTGGGCAACATCTACGCCTTCACCGGCGCCGACGTCCACGGCCGCTACCAGCGGCTCCGGGGGAAGGACGTGTTCGAGCCTATCGGCTTCGACGCCTTCGGCATCCACTCGGAGAACTTCGCGCTGAAGGTGGGGGTCCACCCCATGGACCTCATCCCCAGGAACGTCGCCAACTTCACCCGCCAGCTCCGCCGCATCGGCGGGATGTTCGACTGGGACCACACGGTGGATACCACCGACCCCGCCTATTACCGGTGGACCCAGTGGATCTTCCTGCAGCTCTTCAAGGCGGGCCTCGCGGAGCGGAAGGAAGCTCCGGTGAACTGGTGCCCCTCCTGCATGACGGTGCTGGCCAACGAGCAGGTCATCGCCGGCGCCTGCGAGCGCTGCGACACGCCCGTGGAGCAGCGGCGCATCGCCCAGTGGTTCTTCACCATCACCAGGTACGCCCAGCGTCTGCTCGACAACCTGGAGCGCATCGACTGGTCCGAGAGCACTACCAAGGCGCAGCGGAACTGGATCGGGCGGAGCGAGGGGGCGGAGCTGGCCTTTCCCCTGGTCCCCCGGGACGAGGGGCACGACCCCGTGGACCCGCTGCGGGTTGGGCCCCGCGACGAGGCCCACACCATCCGGGTCTTCACCACCCGGCCCGACACCGTCTTCGGCGCCACCTTCATGGTGCTGGCCCCCGAGCACCCGGCCGTGGACCTCCTGGTGAGCGACGACCAGCGCGAGGCGGTGGATGCGTACCGCCGGCAGGCGGCCGCCACCGACCTGGTCTCCCGCCAGAAGACCGACAAGACCAAGACCGGCGTCTTCACGGGGGGCTACTGCCGCAACCCCGCCACCGGTGCAGCCATCCCGGTCTGGATCGCGGACTACGTCCTCATGGACTACGGCACCGGCGCCATCATGGCGGTGCCGGGGCATGACGAACGGGACTTCGAGTTCGCCACCGAGTTCGGCCTTCCCATCCCCCGGGTGGTGGCCGCCGAGGGCGACGACGCCGAGACCCCCCTCACCGGGGCCTACACCGGCCCCGGGCGCCTGGTCAATTCCGGGCGCTTCGATGGGATGGAGAAGGACGAGGCCGTCCGGGCGGTCACCGCGTGGCTCGCCGAGCGCGGGCTCGGCGATCTGCGCGTGAACTTCCGCCTGCACGACTGGTGCATCTCGCGGCAGCGCTACTGGGGACCGCCCATTCCCATCATCCACTGTGACGCGTGCGGGGCCGTCCCGGTCCCGGAGTCGGAGCTGCCGGTGGTCCTGCCCCGGGTGGAGGACTTCAAGCCCGACGACTCCGGGGTCTCGCCCCTGGCCCGGGTCGAGGAGTGGTACGAGGTGCCCTGCCCCGAGTGCGGTGCGCAGGCGCGGCGGGAGACCGACGTCTCCGACACCTTCCTGGACAGCGGCTGGTACTTTCTGCGCTACCCGTCCACCGACTTCGACGACCGTCCCTTCGACACCGAGGTCACGCGCAGCTGGCTCCCGGTGGACACCTACATCGGCGGGAACGAACACGCCGTCCTCCACCTCATGTACTCCCGCTTCCTCACGATGGTGCTCCACGATCTGGGGCACCTGGAGTTCGAGGAGCCCTTCGCCCGCTTCCGGGCCCACGGCCTCATCATCCGGAACGGGGCCAAGATGTCCAAGAGCCGCGGCAACGTCATCGTGCCCGACCCCATCATCGAGGAGTTCGGGGCCGACGCCTTCCGTCTCTACCTCATGTTCCTGGGGCCCTTCGAGGAGGGAGGCGACTACCGGGACGAGGGCATCGAGGGGCCCCGGGGCTTCCTGTACCGGCTCTTCGACACGGCCCTCGGGGCCGAGGATCGCGCGCCCGACCCGGACGTGGAGCGGAAGCTGCACCAGACCATCGGCCAGGTCACCGGGCAGCTGGCGGACCTGCAGTACAACACCGCCATCGCCGCCCTCATGGAATGCCTGAACACGGTGCGGGCGGGCGGGCGCACCGCGGCCCGGGGCGAGGTGGAACCGCTGGTGGTCATGGCGGCGCCCTTCGCGCCCCATCTGGCCGAAGAGCTGTGGGAGGCGCTCGGCCACGAGGGCAGCCTCTTCGACGCCGCGCCCTGGCCGGCCTTCGACCCGGAGAAGGCCCGCGAGAGCACGGTGGAGGTCGCGGTGCAGGTGAACGGGAAGCTCCGCGCCACGGTCCGGCTCCCCCGTGACGCCCCGGCCCCGGACGCCGAGGCGGCCGCCCGCGCCCAGGAGAACGTCCGTCGCCACCTGGACGGCGCCACCGTGCGCAAGGTGGTGCACGTCCCCAATCGCCTGCTGAACTTCGTCGTCGGCTGACCCCGAGGAACCCCATGACCGAGCTGGACCGCCTCTGCATCGATGCCCTCCGCGTCCTCTCCATGGACGCGGTCCAGCAGGCCGAATCGGGGCACCCTGGAACGCCCATGGCGCTGGCCCCCCTGGGCTACGTCGCCTGGACGAAGCGCCTCCGCCACAACCCGGCCAACCCCGGATGGCCGGACCGGGACCGTTTCGTCCTGTCGCTGGGGCACGCCTCCATGCTCCTCTACGGGCTCCTCCACCTGACCGGCTACGACGTCACCCTGGACGATATCCGCGCGTTCCGGCAGTGGGGCTCCCTCACCCCCGGGCACCCGGAGGCGGGGCACACCCCCGGCGTCGAGACCACCACCGGCCCCCTGGGGCAGGGCGTGGCCAACTCGGTCGGGATGGCGCTGGCCGAGCGGTGGCTGGCGCATCGCTTCAACCGGCCCGGCCACACCATCGTGGACCACCGCACCCTCGTCTTCTGCTCTGACGGCGACCTCATGGAGGGGATCAGCCACGAGGCCGCCGAACTCGCCGGACATCAGAAGCTGGGCAAGCTGGTGTGGATCTTCGACGACAACCGCATCACCATCGAGGGAAGCACCGATCTGGCCACTTCGGTGGATCATGCCAGGCGCTTCGAAGCGTACGGATGGCGCGTACTGCACGTGGACGACGGCAACGATCTGGCCGTGCTGGAGGCCGCCCTGGCGGCGGCGTACAGCGAGGCGGAGCGGCCGACCCTCATCGTCCTCCGCACTACCATCGCCTGGGGAAGTCCCAACAAGGCCGGCACCGCCGAATCGCACGGCGCCCCGCTGGGCCCGGACGAGATCCGGCTCACCAAGGAGGCCTACGGCTATCCGTCGCTGGAGGCCTTCCACGTTCCGGAGGCGGCCCGCACCGAGTGGTTGAAGGCGCGGGAGCGGGGTGCCGCCGCCGAGGCGGAGTGGCAGGAGCGCTTCCGCGCCTACCGGGATGCGTTTCCCGGAGACGCCGCCGAGTACCTCCGCGTCATGTCGGGTGAACTCCCGCAGGGGTGGGCCGACGCGCTGCCTGACCTCCGGGACGTGGCGAAGGACGCCACCCGCAATTCGTCAGGCAAGATCCTGAACGCGGCCGCCGCCGTCATCCCGGAGCTGTTGGGGGGCTCCGCCGACCTGGGCGGCTCCAACAAGACCGACATCAAGGGGGGCGGCGACCATCTTCCAGGCCATCCGGGGGGGAGGGTGATCCACTTCGGGATCCGCGAGCACGCCATGGGCGCCGTCATGAACGGGATGGCGCTGCACGGCGGCGTGCGCCCCTTCGGCGGTACGTTCCTGATCTTCTCCGACTACATGCGCCCGGCGGTACGGCTGGCCGCGCTCATGGGGCTCCCCACCGTCTACGTGTGGACCCACGACTCCATCGGCCTGGGCGAGGACGGCCCCACCCATCAGCCGATCGAGCAGCTCATGACGCTCCGCATGATCCCGGGCCTGATGGATCTGCGCCCCTGCGACCCCGCCGAGACGGCGGTGGCCTGGCAGGTGGCGCTCGAGCGCTGCGACGGCCCCGCCTTCCTGGCGCTCACCCGGCAGAGCGTTCCCAACGCGCCCCGCGACGGTGACGCGGCTCAGCCGGCGGGACTCCGCCGCGGGGCCTACGTGCTGGCGGAGGCGGCAGGCGGCACGCCCGCCGTCGTCCTGCTGGCCACCGGCTCCGAGGTGCACGTCGCGCTGAGCGCGCGGGCGGCTCTGGAGGCCGACGGGGTCCCCACCCGCGTGGTGAGCTTTCCCAGCTGGCACCTCTTCCAGCGGCAGGACGCGGAGTACCGGGCAGCGGTCCTGGGGCCCGAGAGCGCGGTCCGGGTTTCAGTCGAGGCGGGGGTGACGCTGGGATGGGAGCGTTGGCTGGGAACCCGGGGCACGGCCGTGGGCATCGACCGCTTCGGCGCCTCCGCCCCGGCCGAGAATCTCTACCGGGAGCTGGGCGTGACCCCGGAAGCGGTGGCCGACGCGGCGCGCCGGCTTCTGTAGGACTACGCGGCCAGCTTCAGGCGGGCGCCCAGCGGCAGCGGCGGCACCCGCGTCACGGACGCCGCGCGCCGCCGCCGCCGCCGGATGGGCACGCTCGTGCACGCCTCGGCCGCGCATCCCGCCCGCTCCGCCCACCGGCGCCAGCTTTCCCCGTGCCCGGTCTGGCCACTCAGCAGGTAGTCGGCCGCGTGCGCCATCTCGTGCAGCAGCGTGTCCAGGCGCGCGCGGCCGTTCCCGGGGAGCAGGAGGTCCACGTTGAGCGCGATCTCCACGACCACCCGCCTCCCGTCGCGCAGCCCCGGCACCATGTGCCCCAGACGCGTCTGCATGCGGTTCGAGAGGCGCAGCGGGATCGACGCGGGGAGTCGTCCGCTGAAGCGGGTGCGGTTCAGGTATTCGTACAGGCGCCGCAGGTAGGCGCGCTGCGCGGGAGTGGCGCAACAGGGGCCGACCCCGAGCTCGCGGCGGCCGGGGGCACGGATCCGCCGAGCCTGCACCCGCAGACGCCGGATCTCGCTGTGCAGTGGCGGCCACTCCGCCACCCGGCGCGCCGCGCGGTGATACGCTGGCGACGGACGCCGCGCCTCGTTCACGATCACCGCGAACGCCCGAAGGATCCGTAGCGGCGCCCCGGCGAAGGCCGCGTGCAGATTCAATGCGCGCCCGCCCTGTGTGAGCGACCAGATGGTGGTGCGGTTCTGTCGGAAGCGCACCACACGAAGACCACGACCTCCGTAAGACCTTATTACATCAAGGACTTGCGGCTCTGATCGGCGCATCGGGACCCGGGCGGTGAAGTGGGTGGATGGGGAAAGATGCGACGCGGGCTGGCTTCCGCCAAGGCTTTCCCTCGCGGGCCCAGCGCTCCACACATCGCCCCTTCACAGCACCCTCAATATACGGTGGTGGGACGGCACCTGAATACTACATCTTGTGCCTGAGCAACATGAGAATATTGCGCACTTCGCAGAACATCGCAGTATTGTTCACTTGCGACTGCGCATCGCGCTCTTCACCCCCTCTTTCGGAGGTCCCACCGATGGCTGCTGCGAAGGCTACGGCAAAGAAACCGGCCACCAAGAAGGCGACGGCCAAGAAGGCGGCCAAGAAGGCCCCGGCCAAGAAGGCTGTGAAGAAGGCCCCGGCCAGGAAGACCGCCAAGAAGGCCCCGGCCAGGAAGGCCGTCAAGAAGACCGTCAAGAAGACCCCGCAGACCAAGAAGGTGGCCAGGAAGGCCAC
>JAVVFC010000067.1:0-14318 GCA_032250975.1 Longimicrobiales bacterium
GGGCGTCGTGGTGGCACGACCGGCAGTCCTCCACGCCGCTCACCGCCACGTCGCCGTGCCCGGCGCCCGTTTCGTGGCACTGCTGGCACGAGACACCCGGATGGGCGCCGTGCCGGAAGGGGAGGTCGGCGGCCAGCACGTGCAGCGGGGCGCCTGCGGCCCACGCCACGCGCGCGCCGCCGCCAGCGTGGCACTGGACGCAGTCCTCGCCACCCCCGGGGATCACCGCGTCATGGGGATCGTGGCACCCCAAGCAGTTCTCCAGCACGTCGGTGTGCACGCTGCGGTGGAAGCCGGCCAGGGCCGCCGGGTCGGAGTGGCACCCGGCGTCGGCGCATCCGAGCGCGGTCTCACGCGCGGGACCCCGCTGCCAGAGGGTGTGGCAGGTGGCGCAGAGCGCGCTGTGGGGCTCCTCCAGCGGAACGGGCACCTCGAGGCAGTCCTCGGGGCGGCGGGTCAGGCAGCGCCGGTCCCCCACCTGGAGCGTGTCGGCCGCGGCCGGCCCCACGACCGGAGCCGGGCTCACGGACGCCCACCCGGCGGACGCCGCCGCCAGTACGCCGACGGCCAGCAGCGCGGAGGCCGCCCACGCGGCGGCCGGAACGCGGACGCGATCTTCAGTGCGCGGACGCATGGGTCACCTCCAGGGAGTATGCGGGCTCGGGCGCAGGCGCGGCGTGCGCGGACGCGGACCGGGAGAGCGCGGGCTCCCGCTCGGGCGCGGGCGGCGGCGGAGGGACGGCCTCGGGGGAGGTCGTGCCGCGCAGGATGGGGAAGAGCTTGACCAGCAGCACGTAGCCCAGGATCTCGGCCGCCACCAGCCCCACGGTCACCGCCCACTCGGGGATGGACGGGAAGTAGGTCCATTGCGCACCGGGATCGAAGGCGAAGAGGTAGGTCGAGAAGCGGTAGAGGGCCCCCGCGATGATCACCATCACCGCCGCGCCCAGCAGATGGTGGGTGTCGGCGCGGTGCCGCCCGATCAGCAACAGAACGGCCGGTACCAGGAAGAGCGCCATCTCGGCCAGGAAGAGGAGCGAGAAGGGGTCGAGGGTGAGCAGCTGGCCCACCTGCCCGCGCCACACCACGTCCACGCTGCGGATGGCCACGTAGAGCAGCAGCACCAGCGAGACGGGCAGGCCGAGCGCGCGCAGCATGGGCGTCTCGCGCGGGCGCTTGAAGACCCGCGCCGAGATGCACGACTCCAGCGTCACGGCCGCGTAGCCCATGGCCACGCACGAGACCAGGAAGAGGAGCGGCAACAGCGGCGTCCGCCAGAGCGGATGCAGCTTCTGGCCCGCCATCAGCATCAGGCTGCCCAGCGAGGACTGGTGCATGGTGGGCAGCAGGAGGCCCAGCGCGATCACGTACGGCATCGCCCGCTCCAGCCGCGGCTGCACCCGGAGCGCCACCCGCCGGAGCCCCTCCACCCGGCTATCCCGCCACCGCTCCAGGATGGCGGGCGACACCTCGATCCACAGGACCGTGGTGTAGAGCATGATGCACAGCGCCACTTCCAGAAGGATGGAGTTGAAGTTCCAGCTCCAGAAGTAGAGGGGGATCTTGTAGAAATTCCAGGCGCGGCCGATGTCGATGAGGACGCTGAATCCCCCGAGCGAGTACCCCAGCGCGCTCGTGACCATGGCCGCACGGACCAGCGGGTGGTACTTGCCGCGATTGGCCACGTAGACCAGCAACGCCATGGCGTATCCGCCGCACGCCAGCGCCGTCCCGGTCACCACGTCGAAGGCGATCCACAGCCCCATCGGGTAGCCGTCGTTCAGGTTGGTGGTGGCGCCCAGCCCCGCCACGAAGCGCCACACGATCATGGCCCCGGCCACCAGCGCGAGCGCCGCCAGGATGGCGGTGCGCCAGGTGAGCAGGGGTCCGCCCACCGGCTCGGAGCGCTCGGTGGGGTGGTGCGCCGCCTCCTCATCATGCAGGCGGCGCGAGTTGCGGCGCACCGCGGCCCCCAGCACCCCGTAGAGGGCGATCGGGGCCACGAAGCCCTTGTAGAGCGTGTGCTGGATGGTCTCGGGCAGCGTGGGCACGGACTCCGTGCCCAGCTCCGGGAGCCCCAGCCGGGCGAAGGACACCTCGTTCGAGACCAGGTAGAGGAACGAGGTGCCCCCGCCGTCATGCTCTCCGTAGATGCGGGTCTGGTAGCGTCCGGGGTGCGCCGCCTGGCGGCGGCGCGCCTCGTCCAGCATCTCCGCGCGCGAACCGTAGAGGAGCGCGCCCCGGCGGCACTGCTCCACGCACGCGGGCGGCAGCCCGTGGGCGCGGCGATCCGGGCAGAGCTGGCACTTGTTGAGCGCCGGCAGGGGCGTGTCCCACTCGAAGCGGGGCACGTTGAAGGGGCAGGCGATCTGGCAGTAGCGGCACCCCACGCAGAGGTCGCCGTCCCAGACCACGGCACCGTCGGCATCCTTGTGCATGGCGCCCAGCATGCAGGCGCTCGCGCACGCGGGGTCCACACAGTGCATGCACTGGACCTTCAGGAAGTGCTCGTTCCCGCCCTCCTGACAGCGGCGGATGACGGAGAGGACGTTGCGGTTGAGCGCCGGCTCGTCGCTGAAGGCGAGTTCCGGGTCCCACCCGTTCGCCTCCGCGCACCCCTGCACGCATTCGCGGCATCCCACACAAAGGGTGGCGTCGTAGAGCACCGCCCGGGAATCGGGGTCGGGCGTCCGCCGTGGCTTCGCGGCCCGGAGGGGCCGGGGAACGAGGCTCGTGGCCCCGGCCGCGGCAAGTGTCTTGAGTGCTACTCTCCTGCTGATGGACATGGGTCGCCCCTGGTCTCTGGGTCTGGATCCTGCCGGCCCGCGGAGCATCCGCGGGGAGTCCGACCGACGACGAGGTCCCGCGTCCGGGCTACTTGCCGGGCGGGTGGTGCGACACGTAGTGGGAGATCTGGTCGATTCCCAGGAGCACCAGGAGGATCATGAGGAAGAGGAAGTATCCCATCGGTCCCTCCAGGGCGTGCCTCTCCGGACCAGGCGACGGTCCGGCAGTTCCGATCCCGCGCTCCCGACCGCTTGGGCTCGCGGGCTGGCCCGGAGAGGCTGTTCCGCCGTAATTGGTTCCACCGGTTGCCGGACCGTATGTCGTAACGCTGCACAATATTTAACGGGGCTCAACAATTGTGTCAAGCAACGGTTGCGGCACAGGCGCACACGAAGAAAGGGGGGGCGCCCGTGCGGGCCCCCCCCTTTTTCAGCCGGCCGGATCAGCCGGCCTCAGTTGGCGTCAGTTGGCGTCAGTTGGCGTCGACGATGTCCAGCGCCTCCGTCCGCCGGATCGCCTGGCGCAGGTCATCCATCACCGCGTAGAGCCCCACGAGTGCCGACTCCGGTTCGCTTGGAAGAATTTCCAGTTCGAAGAGGGCTTCGTGCAGGGCCTCGGACAACTCGGAACGCATGCGGTCAGGGCAGCATCGCGTCTTCACGGCTGGCCCAGGGTTGTGTACGTGAATCCACATGACCACCTCCGCTGCCGGAACGGTCGTGGCAGGGTCGCAAGGGGCTTGGAAACCCCACGCAATTATAACCCCCCGGTTTTATTTCTTCAACAGGTATCGAGGCCCCCCTGAAATATTGAACGTAAGGTGATATTTTATGGAGGGACGGTCGTGCCCTCCCGCCGCCTTCCCACCGCCCTCCCACCGCGAGGCCAGGATGAACACTCCCGACAGGCTGGACCTCATTCATCGCGCCATGGGGGCCGCGAACGTCTTCTGCGCCACCGTGACCGGGCTGCTGGAGGAGACCCTCGAGGAGGCGTCCGACTCCGAACTCGCCCTCTCGCAACTCCGCCTTCTGCTGCTGATCAGCCGCCCCGAGCACCGCTTCAAGGTACGGGACGTGGCCGAGTTCCTGGGCGTCACCAGCGCCGCCGCCAGCCGCAGCATCGAACGCCTGGTGCAGCGTGGACTGGTGGACCGGCGCCTGGCCCCCGACAACCGGCGTGCCGTGGACCTGAGCCTCACGGACGAGGGGCGCGAGCTGCTGGCGCGCTTCACGGATCTGCGGGACGCCCGCCTCACGCGCGTCCTGGCCGACTTCCCGGCCGAGCGGCTGGATCAGTTGACGGGTCTGCTTGACGAGGTCTCGGTCCGTCTGCTGGACGTGGAGTCGGGCCGGAAGCAGCGCTGCCTGCGCTGCAGCCTGCAGTTCAAGCGCGGATGCCTGATGCGGGACGTGCTCGGGCGGGAGTGCGTGCTCACGCGCCAGGACCTGGAGTCGGGCGGGGCCGGGACCGGCGCCGGGGGCGCGGCCGCCCGATAGCTCAGGGCTTCCCCACGCGCGCCGCCATGCGCGCCGCCACCCTCCGCACCGCCGCACGGAGTTCGACCGGCTCCAGCACCTCGGCCTCGGTGCCGTAGCCCAGCACGTGCCGGATCAGCCACCCGGGATCCCCCACCGGGTGGCGCACCCGGTAGCCCCCCTCCTCATCGGCCTCGCCGGGCCACGCCTCACGCACCCACGGCGCCACGGCCGGCGTGTACCGCACGACGCCCGCCCGAGGGTCCTCCCCCACCGGCGGCACGTACACGCGCGCGCCGTCCAGGAGCGCCGCCGGATCGAAGTCCGCCGGGATCGCGTACGCCTCCGCCTCCCCGACCAGGCGCGCCGCGAGGATCCGGTCGATGCGGAAGTTGCGGGCGCCGCCCACCTCCGGGTCCACGCCGCACGCGTACCACTTCCCCTCCGCGTGCGCGAGCCCGAAGCAGTGCAGGCGGCGCAGCTCCGGGGCCTGCTCTCCGGGCTTCAGGTATCCGAAGACCGCCGTCCGCCGGGTCCGCCACCCCTCCCGCAGCACCTCGAGCACTTCGTCGGCATGCCACACGTCCTCCACGCCCGGCAGGCGGAGCAGATCAGCGGCCGCGAGTCCGTCGCCCGGCGCCGACGCCGGGTCCGATGCCGACGCCGGGTCCGATGCCGGGTCCGATGCCGGCGCCGGGGCCCGGTCCGGCACGGCCAGGTGCGCCTCCAGCCGGTCGATGAGCGCCGGATCCCGCTCCCGCATGCCCCGCAGCCCCAGCAGCACGCACAGCCGCTCACGCGCGGTCAGGCGGGGCGGGCGCCCGAACTGCCCCGTCGTGTGGATCACCAGGGTGCGGTCGGTGATCTCGATCATCAGCCCCTCCGCCGTCCCGGCGGGGTGGTAGTACGTGCGCTCCGTGAGCGCGTGCACATCGAGTCGCACCTGATCCACCCCGACCCCGAGGCGCTCGGCCGCCTCCTCCAGGGAGATCCCGCCCGGACGCGCTGCCGCCGGCACCAGCCAGAGGATCCGATCCAGCTGGGCGCGCGCCGTGTTGGCGGGCGGCGCGCCCGGCAGAGCACGCTCGTCACGGCTCTCCAGCCCGCCCTCGCGACGGCTCACCGCCCCGCCTCCTCGTAGAGGTCGGCCACCTGGCGCGCCAGACCCCGGAAGGCCTCCACCACCTCGGGCGGATCGAGCGGTTCGGCCTCCCCCTGCTGGGTGAGCAGCCAGCGCAGGAAGGTGTCCGCCTGCCGCACCTCGAAGCGGCGCACCTGCGCGCCCCCCGGCTCCCGCGCCTCCAGCTCGCCCGACCCGTTGCGCTCGGCCAGCAGGGAGCGCGGAAAGTGGAAGCGGACCCGCACCGTGACCGGCGTCGCGTCGTCGCCCGGCAGCGACCACGGATCCGCCCGCCGCCACGGCTCCAGCGAGAAGTCCTCGGGCCGGGCGAAGTCGGGCGACCCCGGCCGGGCGGAGTTCACCTCCAGCGCCCCCATCCGCCCCAGCCGGAAGATCCTCAGGGCCTCCCGCTCCACGTCGCGCCCCACCAGGTACCAGTGGTTGAACTTGAAGAGCAGGCCGAAGGGGTGGACGCGGCGCTCCGTCACCGCGTCGCGGTAGGCGCCGTGGTAGCGGAAGCGCACCTCCTTGCGGCGCTCCATGGCGCGAGCCAGCAGGGCCGTGCGCCCGCTCACCTCCTCCGGGTCATCCCGGGCCACCAGCGGCGCCGTCGCGGTCGCCCCCGGGCGGGACTCCGCCGCCGAAGCCACCCGGTCCAGATCGAAGGTCAGTTTGCGGTACGCGCTCGCCGCCTCCTCGGCCAGGGGGAACCCCGGAAGGTCGCGCACCAGGAGGGCCGCCTCGCGGGCGGCGGCCAGGTCGTCCAGCTCCATCTCCACCTGCGGCACCCCCCCCACCCGGGGTCCGGCCGGGGCCGTATCCCCCTCCAGCGCCCGGCCGTGCGCCAGGATCCGCAGGTAGGGCAGGTAGAAGTCGCGCGAGCGGAGCCGGTACCCCGCCTGCTCGTCGGGATCATCCGTGCCCAGATCCACCGTCTCCAGCGGGATCCCCAGCTCGAGCAGCTCCTGCTTGTCGCGCTCGAACGTGCGCCGCACGCTCTCCGGCCGCGCCCCCCCGTCCAGCGCCACCGCATAGGCCGGCACGCCCTCCATGATCTGGCCGCGCGTCACCGGGTAGCGGCGCTGCGTGAGAAAGGCCAGAAGGTCCAGCCAGCGTTGGATCTTGTCGATGGGCATGGCGGTGCGCCTGCGGGTCGGAGGGCTCGATGCCCGAACACTACCCGAACGGTGTGACATCGACCGCAGGTAGCTTAGGGCGGGCTCGGAAGCGCGCAAGCCCGCCCGCACGCACGGACGGTGGGCCCGACCTACCGACGCTTCCGCCGTGCCTCCCACAGGATGGGGTGGATCTCCAGGCGGGGCACACCCCGGAAGCGCCTCACGTTGCCCGTCACCAGCTGCAGCTGATGGTGGATGGCGGTGGCCGCGACCTGCATGTCCGCCTCCGGCATGAGCAGGCGCCGCCCCTCCAACGAGGCCCGGAATTCGCCGATCTCCCGCGCCACACCCGCGTCGAGCGGGAGCACGATCACCGCGCGCAGCAGCCGGGACTCGATCCGGGTCAGATGGGCGTCCCGGTACGGGGAGCGGTAGGCGCTCTTGTAGATCTCGCTCAGACAGACCGCGCTCGTGAACTGCTCCTCGCGCGGCACGGCCCGCAGCCAGTCCACATAGGCGGGCGCCGGGTCGGGGCGGAGCAGCTCCGCGATGGCGTCGGTGTCGAAGAGGTACGCCACCGGCCCGCCGTCACCCGATCCGGGGGAGTTCGCGCTCCCCCTGGCGCGGGTTGGCGGCCAGTCCCTCGACCACCTCGCCCGAGCCGTCCCATCCTCCCACCAGGCTCGCCAGCCCGCCCCCCGGCCCGCGCGCGCGCAGGCGGGCGAGCGACTCCAGGTCCTCGATCGGGACCATCGCCACCACCGGCTTCCCGCGACGGGTGATCACCACCGACCGCCCGTGCTCCACCGCACGGATCTGCTCGCTGAACGTGGCCTTCGCCTTGGCGACGGGAAGGTGCCGCGGCGGGGGCGGACGCCCGGGCGCGGGTCCATCGGGCAGCGAACGGCCAGAAGACGCGCGGCCAGAAGACGCGCGGCCGGACGACGCGCGGCCGGACGGGGGACCATCAAACGGAAAGGAATGGGGCATGCGGTTTTTTTTTGAAGTGGTCATTAAGACCATAATGACCACTTCGATTCCAGCAAAGGGGCATCGCCTTCTTCTCCTTTCTGCCAGGATGGCCCATCCGGCTTCGTCACCCCATCCGGCTTGGTCCGCCCGGCCGGCGCTGCCCCTTGGCGCACATCTTCGGATTCGGGCATTTTATGCGAACGCCCCTCCGAACCTCCGCGGCTCCGATCCATCGATACATTCGCGAACGTCCGATCCATGTTCTTACTCTTCTTCCGCCTGCGTCCCACACCCACTTCGTCGCGGGGGCCAGTCGCCTCCGGCCACGCGCCTCACGCACCCGGTCGCGTGCGGACGCTCCTTCTCCTTCTCGCCGCGCTGGCGGTGGTGCCAGCGGCGGGCTGCGGCCGGGGGGAGCCGGCGGGCCGCGGCGCGGCGGCGCGGTCGGAGGGGGCAGGAGAGGCGCGGCCCGCGGCGGCGCGCATCCGGTTTCCGGAGGGCTCGGGCGGGGTGAACCGGCCGGAGCACCGGGGTGCGGCCCGTGTGGTGCTGCTGTCGCTGGACGGGTTCCGGTGGGACTACCTGGACCTGTTCGAGACTCCGAACCTGGACCGGATCGCCGTTGGGGGCGTGCGGGCCGAGGGGCTGGTGCCGGTCTTTCCGGTCAAGACCTTCCCCAACCACTACTCCATCGCGACGGGGATGTACGTGGACGCCCATGGGCTGGTGGGGAACGACTTTTGCGAACCCACCTTCGACGCATGCTATGCGCTGCACGACCGGGCGGAGGTCGAGAATCCGCGCTGGTACGGGGGGGAGCCGATCTGGGTCACGGCCGAGACGCAGGGGATGGTGAGCGCGGCGTACTTCTTCGTGGGGAGCGAGGCTCCGGTGATGGGCGTGCAGCCCACGGAGTGGCACCGCTTCGACTACGAGGTGCCGTTCGAGGCGCGCGTGGACCGGGTGCTGGAGTGGCTGGCGATGCCGCCCGAGACCCGTCCCCACCTGGTGGCGTTCTACTTCGAGGAGCCGGACCTGCAGGGGCACAACCATCCCACGGAGTCGGCCGAGGTACGGGAGGCGGTGGAGCGGGTGGACGCGATGGTGGGCCGGCTGCTGGACGGGATGGCGGCGCTGCCCGGCGGCGACCGCGTGCACCTGATCGTGGTCTCGGACCACGGGATGGGGGCCTTCACCGCGGAGCAGACGTACCACCTGGCCGACCTGCTGGGACGGGACGGGCCGGAGTCGGGTGGGCCGGCGGCCGGCGTGCCGGCGGCAGGCGAGGCGGCGGCAGGCGAGGCGGCGCTGGATGCGGTTGGGGGCGTGGACGTGCGAGGCGCGGGGGCGCACCTGATCCTCTACGTGGACGGGGACGACGCCCGCAAGGACGCGCTCCGGGACCGGCTGGCCGCAGTCCTGCCGCGCGCGCGGGTCTACCGCGTGGGTGAAGTGCCGGAGCGGCTCCACTACGGGCGCGGTGAGGGGGGCGCGGCGGCGGGCAGCGACGCGGCGGCGGGCAGTGGCGCGGTGGCCGGCAGCGGCGCGGTGGCCGGCGGCGGCGCGGTGGCCGGAGAGGGTGACGGCTCGGGGCCGGCCGCCCGGCTGGGCGACATCGTCATCGTCCCGGACTACGGGTGGTCGGTCGTGCCGTGGAGCGCGGCGGAGCGTCCGGGGCGGGACGGGTGGACGCACGGCTGGGACCGCGACACGCCGGAGATGCAGGGGATCTTCCTGGCGATGGGCCCTCGCATCCGCGAGGGCGCGCGCGTTCCGTCTCTGGAGAACGTGCACGTGTACCCGCTCATCGCGGAGATTCTGGGGCTGGAGCCCAACCCGGACATCGACGGACGGCTGGAGGCGGTGGCGGACGTCCTGAGGTAGGGGGGGCGGAGCGGTATCGGAGCACCCCCCGCGGGCCGCAGACCCGGCTCGCCCCGCCGGCTCGCCCCGCGGGCATATCCCGCGGGCATATCCCGCCGGCATATCCCGCCGGCATCTCGCGCCGGCATCTCGCGCCGGCATCTCGCGCCGGCATCTCGCGCCGGCATGCCCGTCGTTGACACTCCTCTGACGGCGCTGTCACACCCCTCCCGCACCTTGTATCTCGGCGGGAGCGGAGGGCCGGGCAGGCCGGAACCACCCTTCCCCCGCCCCCGACGGATGACCCGGATCCACGGAGGCACCGCACCGCCCATGGCACAGATCCCGAACCAGCGCACGCTACGCATGCTCGCGGTGACGCTGGCGCTCCTCCCCTGCCTGTTCTTTGCCCTCTTCCTGCTCGCTTCGGAACTCGCGCCTTGACCCCGCTCGCATCGGAGGCCACTCCATGAAGACTTCGCTCCTGGTGGAAACCCACCCGCTCGCCGCCGGCCACCTGGTGCGGGCGCTGTTGCGCATCGAGGGCGACGCGCCCGAAGGGGACCGGCGCGTCCCGCTCAACCTCGCCCTGGTACTCGATCGCTCCGGGAGCATGGGCGGGGGCAAGCTTGACGCGGTGAAGGACGCCTGCCGGGACCTCATCCGGCGTCTCCACCCGGAGGACCGGGTGAGCGTGGTGGCCTTCGACGGGCAGGTGGCGACGGTGGCCAACCCGGGTACGGCGGCCGAGCAGCGGGGACTCCTGGACGCGCTCATGGGGATCGAGCCGCGCGGGTCCACCAACCTGAGCGGCGGGTGGCTGCAGGGGCGCGCGCTGGTCGAGGAGTACCGCGAGTTCGGGGGGAGCGGCGCGACGGAGGGGGTGAACCGCATCCTCCTCCTCACGGACGGGCAGGCGAACCGGGGGATCACGGACCGCTCCATTCTGCGCAAGCTGTGCGCGCAGGCGCTGGAGAGCCGCGTCACGACGACGACGGTGGGGGTAGGGGGCGGCTACGACGAGGAGCTGCTGGGGCAGATGGCCGAGGCGGGGGGCGGGAGCAGCTACTACATCGAGCGCCTAGACCAGGCGGGCGGCGTCTTCGAGGACGAGGTGGAGGGGCTGCTGAGCCTCTCCGCCCAGAACCTGACCGTGAGCCTGCGCCCCCGGGACGCGGTCGAGGTGGCCACGGTGCACCACTCCTACCCGTCCCGCGCCCACGACAACGGCGCCCTGACCCTCACGGTGGGGGACCTCTACGCCCGGGAGCCCAGGGAAGTGCTGGCGGACTTCGTGGTTCTGCCGGAGCAGGGGGCGGGGACCTCAGACGGCGAGACCGCGGTGCCGGTGCTGGAGCTGGTGGTGGAGGCCGACTGCTGGACGGAGGGGGGGGGCATGGAGCGGCGGAAGATCTTTCTGCCCGTGACCTTCGAGCCCGCCAACGGGGCCGTGACCCACCCCGAGGTCCACAAGGTCTTCACCCTGCTCGAGGCCGCCCGGGCCCGCCGCGAGGCCGTGTCCCGGGGCGACCGGGGCGACATCCCGGGCGCCGTGCGGGAGCTCCGGGCCTCGGTCCGGACGCTGCGGGAGAGCGGCGTGGACGACGAGGCCGTGGAGAGCGAGGTGCGGGATCTGCTCAACGTGGCCGAGAGCATGGAGGCGCAGCAGGCCATGAGCTCCGAGGACCGGAAGTACATGTACAGCAAGGAGCGCCTGTACTCCCGGAGCCGGCGGATGGGCGGGGACCGGACGCGGCGGGAGTGAGCGGGTGGGACGGGGAGGGGGGGCTACCCCTCCCCGTCCCGTTCGCGAATCGCGTCCCACTCCGCCTGGAGGCCCAGCTCGGTGATCCACTTCTCCAGGTATGCCCGGTCCAGCCGGTCGCCGCTGCGTTCGAGCAGCCGGACGATGTCAGCCCGCTGAAGCTCGGAGTCGCCCATCCGGGCCCACTCGAGCTTCGCGATCACCACGTCCTCGAGACGGGCCAGGGAGACCTCGATCCCGAGCAGGTCCGCTCGCTCACGACGCTCGAACTCCGTCCGACTGAACGCACGGTCCTTGCGAACGATGAGATCCACCTTCCACCCCGAATCAGGATCAATCGCGTTGAACTGCCCCTGCCTGCGCCATGCCTCCAACGCGGTGTCCCGGTCGACGTAGAGACCGGCGCGTTGGAAGCCCCGCACCAATCGCTCGATCCCCTCCTCGGACGTTTCGATCACCACGTCGACATCCTGTGTGGCCCGCGGTGTGGCGTGGTAGGCCGCGGCGAGGGATCCCGTGAGCATATAGGGCACGCCGGCACCGTCGAGGATCCCGGCGACCCGTCGCAGGAAGGAGGGGAGACTCACGTCTCTGACGGAAGGTCGATCCCGTGGTCCTCCGCCACCAGCCGAGCGACCACCGCTCGGGGGCTCAGGCCGGGATGCCTGGCCCGCAAGCCCGCCAGACGGATCTCCCGCACAACGTCGCTCAGCTCCATGGCGGCGCGCACACGGGCCGGGCCATCCATTCCATCCAGCACGTCGTTGTGCCGGGCCCAGGCGTCCGGGGCGGTGTCCAGAGGGCGGGAGGTCATGCCTGAAATCTACCGCCGCTCGGGGGGCGTTGCACGCCCCCCTACCCCACCAGGTGCCCGTCCAGCGCCGCCAGGAAGGCGTCGAGCTGGTCCGCCACCCGCCGGGTCGCCTGGTCCCAGTCCCAGACCAGGTCGTGGATCTCCCAGGCGGCGTTGCGGAGCTCCCGGCTGCGGCAGGCGTCGTCGAAGTCGAAGTCCCGCAGCACCGGCAGGCCGCGCGCGTTGTACGAGAAGTCCAGGTGCTGCCACAGGACGCGGTCCACCACCGGGAGCGAGATCCGGACCCCGGAGACGAACTCCTTGTAGTTGCCCAGGGCGCCGAAGAGGACGGCGATCTCGGCGCTGAGCCGCTGGTCGGACATGGCCGCCAGGGCGCCGGAGGCCACCATCTCCTGGTAGGTGCGGTCCACCACCACCGCGGTGCGCTGGTTCTGGTACCGGGCCAGGGTCACCCGGATGTCGTCGGGCCCCGCCAGCTCGGGGTCGCACGCCTCCAGCGCGCGAAACGTCCGCAGCGTGACCTCGTGACGCGGGCCGCCCTCCCCGAGGATCTCCGCCACCTCGGCGCGCATCCCGGCTACGTCCTCCCGGAGCCGCTCCAGGTAGACCACCTCCCGCGCCCGCAGCTGCCGCTGCTCGTTCCACTCCGTGGCCTGCAGCCCCACGAAGATTCCCACCACCACGATGACGAACTCCAACCCCACCGCGGACCAGTCCTGCCGGCGGAGGGACTGTGCGAAGCGGCGGAGCAGCATCAGGAGGGTTCCCGGGGCTCGAAGGGGGAGGGGGGGGTACCGGCTGAGCGCGCAAGTTGCGTGGGCAGGTCAGCGGGGGCAAATGGCGGCGCAATCAGCCCACTGTCACACCCACTCGGCATCTTTCGTGTGCTCCCGCCCGCCCCACCCATCCACGGAGGCCCGACCTGGACGCATCACTCCTCGAACATCTCTCGGAGCACCGTCAGGCTCCCCTGCAGCGCGCCTTCGTCCAGGCGGCCCAGTCGCCGCACCAGGCGGGCCCGGGCCACGGTGCGGATCTGCTCCGGCACCACGTGGCCGTCCCTGCCCTGGAAGGTGCAGGGGACCCGGAAGGGGTAGGCGTGGCTCCCGGTGGTCATGGGGGCGACGATGACGGTGGGGAGCACCCGGTTCATCTCGTCGGGAGAGACCACCAGGCAGGGGCGGAGCTTTCGGATCTCCTGGCCCCGGGCCGGATCGAGCTGGACCAGGTGGACCTCGCCCCGGCGGGGGACGCGGGCCGTCAGGGCTCGGCCTCCCAGGCCCCGTCCCACGTCCACTCCTCCAGGTCGAAGTCCGTGGGACCGGCCCCTTCAAGCAAGGGCGCCGCCTCGCCGGCCTCCACCATGCGCCGTGCCGCCTCTTCCCACCCCTCCCGGGGCGGCGCGGCCCGCTGGATGACGATGCGTCCTTCTTCCACCTGCAGCTCCACCTCGCCCTCGATCCCCGCCGCCGCCAGGAGGGGCTTGGGGATGCGGACGCCCTGTGAGTTTCCGATGCGAACGATGCGGGTCTTCATGGCGGGAGCGGGTGGGGGACGAAAGGGATGTAATCACAATGTAATCACATCCACTCACTGACCCGGAGACCCCCATGGGCATGGACAGCGCCTGCCGCATGGCGGACGAAACCCAGAACCCATCCACCCCCGACGGGAGCGACGCACCATGAAGACCTTCGCCACCCTGGCGTTCCTGGCCGCCCTCACCCTCCTGGCCGTCCCCACCGACGCCCGGGCCCAGATCACCCAGACGCAGATCGGCAACTACGTCTACACCACCGGAAGCGGCGTGAACGTCACCACCACGCGCATCGGCGACTTCACGTACACCACCGGGACCGTGGGCGGCCGGTCCGTCTCCACCACCACCCAGACCCTGGGCGCCTTCACCTACACCAACGGAACGGTGGGGAACGCGCGCCTGAACACCACCACCCAGACCCTGGGGGCGTACACCTACACCAACGGCTACGTGGGGCGGAGCCGGGTGAACACCACCACCAACACCCTGGGGGCGTACACCTACACCACCGGGCAGGTGGGCGGCAAGACGGTGCGGTCCACGGCGACGACGTTGGGGGCGTATCGATACATCTGGCCGCGGTGACGGACGGGCGAGAAGAAACCCTGACTTGCCCCGCCCGCATCCGAGCCGCAGGATCTCCTGTCGCACGCGGCTGCTCGCACGCCGCCAAACCCAGGAGCCGCCATCGTGCAGGTCGTCCTCTGGAACACCCAGTCGGGCTCGCCCCGGTCCCACCGCGGGAAGATCATCCGCCAGGAGATCGCCGCCGCAGACCCGGACCTGGTGTGCCTCACGGAGGCGGTTCCGGAGCTCCTCCCCGCCGGCGGCGACCTCCTTAGCCCCGGAGACCTCCCCAAC
>JAVVFC010000068.1:0-13918 GCA_032250975.1 Longimicrobiales bacterium
GACTTCAGGCGGCGCTGCTCCCCACCCCTGCCGCCGCGCAGGTCAGAGGCGACGGCCCCTCGGACGTCAGAGGCGCCGGGCTCGGGGGCGACGACACCACACTGGTGGGATTCACCGCGGCCAACGCCGCCCACCAGCGCGTGTGCGAGGACCTCTTCCTGGGCCTCCCGTCGGGGGACGCCTTCCGGGAGCACCTGCGCATCATCACCTCGGCGCCCCACCCGGCGGGTTCGGCGCAGCAGGTGGAGGTGGCCAACTACCTGACGCGGGTCATGAAGGCGGCGGGGATGACGGTGCGCCAGCACGACTACGACGTGTACCTGCCGCAGCTCACCGACGATGTGGAGGCGCACATCGTCACCCCGGTGGCCCTGCGTCTCTCCAACCGGGAGCCGGCGCTGGCCGAGGACCGCTTCAGCGGGCACCCCGACCTGCTCAACGGGTGGAACGCCTACTCGGGGAGCGGGGACGTGACGGGGGAGGTGGTCTACGCCAACTACGGCCGGCGCGAGGACTACCGGGCGCTGGACTCGCTGGGCGTCGACCTGCGGGGCAAGGTGGTCATCGCCCGCTACGGCGGAAACTTCCGGGGCTTCAAGGTCCTCTTCGCCCAGGAGCGGGGGGCGGCCGGCGTCATCATGTTCAACGACGCCCCCGCCGAGGAGGTGGACCCCTACCCCGCGGGGCCGATGCTGAACGGCGACATCATCCAGCGGGGCTCGGTGCTGACGCTGCCCTGGACCGGCGACCCGCTCACCCCCTTCGAGCCGGCGCTCCCCCTGGACGGCAGCCGGGGCGAAGTGGAAAGGCTGGACCCGGCGCGGGTCCCCTTCCACGGGATTCCGGTCCTCCCCCTGGGCTACAACGCGGCGCGGGAGATTCTCTCCCGCATGACGGGGCCGGAGGCGCCGCCGGAGTGGCAGGGGGGGCTCGCGCTCCCCTACCGCCTCACCGGGGGCCCGGCGTTGACCGTGCGGGTGCGGGTGGACCAGCCCCTGGACTTTACCCGGGCCATCAACGTGGTGGGGACGCTGGAGGGGCGGGAGTTCCCGGACGAGTGGGTCGTGCTGGGCGCCCACTACGATCCATGGGGCTTCGGGGCGGTGGACCCCAACGGCGGCACCGCCATGCTCCTGGCCCTGGCCGAGGCGCTGGGTGAGGCGGCGGCGATGGGGTGCCGCCCCCGGCGCTCCATCCTGGTGGCCCACTGGGACGCCGAGGAGTACGGGATCATCGGCTCCACCGAGTGGGTGGAGGAGTTCCTGCCCGAGCTCACGCGGGGCGCCGTGGCCTACCTCAACGCCGACGGCGCCGTGTCGGGCCCGAATTTCGGGGCCTCGGCCTCGCCCTCCCTCAAGCAGCCGATCCTGGACGCGACCCGGGTGGTGGCCTACCCGGGCACCGGGCAGAGCGTCTACGCGTGGTGGGCGGAGCGCGCCGCGGGGGAGGCCGGCGCCGCCGAGGCCTCCCAGCACGACGCGCCGGGCGCGCGCACGCCCACCATGGGGAACCTGGGGGGCGGCTCGGATCACGTCGCCTTCTACACCCACGCGGGCGTCCCCTCGGCGGGGCTCACCACCGGGGGGCGGAGCGGCATCTACCACTCCAACTACGACAACTTCGCCTGGTTCGAGCGCTTCGGTGACCCGGACTGGGTCTACGGCCCCATGCTGGCGCGGGTGGACGGCGTGCTGGCCCTGCGCCTGGCCAACGCCGACGTCCTCCCGTACGACGTGGCCCGCTACGCCACTGACACGCGCGCGCATGTACAGACGCTGCTGGAGGTGGCGGAGGCGCGGCGGATCCCCGTGGACCTCGCCGGTCTGGTGGAGGCGTCCCGGGCGCTCGACGCCGCCGCGGTCGAGTTGGAGGCCGCCCGGTCCGCGCGCCTGGCGCACGGGCCCGTACCCGCCGACGAGGCGCGCCGCATCAACGCCGCCCTCATCGCCCTGGAGAAGGCGTGGCTCGACGAGCGGGGGCTGCAGGACCGGCCCTGGAGCCGGTCGCTGTACGTCTCGCCCGATCCGTTCAGCGGGTATGCCTCCTGGATGCTCCCGGGAATCCGCTACGAGATCGAGACCGACGACGCGCCGGGGGTCCCGGCGTGGGAGTCGCGCTACGTGGACGCCGTCGGACGTCTGGCGGAGGCGATGCGGGAGGCGGCAGGGGTGATGCGGGCCGGGGGGGATGCGCGCCCGGCCCCCGCACCTGCGCCAGCCCCCGATCCCGCCCCCGTGCCCGCCTCCTCCCGGTAGTCGTAGGCGTAGTACCGGTAGTAGTACCCGCCATACGATCCGTCACCGTTCCCGCTCTCCACCCCGTTCAGCACCAGCCCCAGCAGGGGCGCCTCCACGTTCCGCAGACGGCTGGCGGCCTCGGCCAGCGCGAAGCGGTTGGTCCGCTCCGCACGAGCGACCAGCACCACCCCGTCCGCCAGCCGCGCGATCTCCAGCGTCTCGGACACCGCGAGGACCGGAGGCATGTCCAGCACGACGGCGTCGAAGCGGGCGCGGGCCTGCTCCAGCAGTGCCCGGAAGCGGGCCGATCCGAGCAGTTGCGCCGGATCGGGCGCGCGCGTCCCCGCGGGCATCACCCACAGGGGCGAACCCACGACGTCACGGATGCAGCGGTCCACGGCGGCCTGCTCGGTGAGGAAGTCGGCGAGTCCGGGCTCCCGGTCGACCTCGAAGATCCGGTGGGTGGTCGGCCGGTGCAGGTCGCAGTCCAGCAGGAGCGTCCGGGTGCCCGCCCTCTCGAAAGCCATGGCCAGGTTGGCCGCAGTGAAACTCTTGCCCTCCTGCGGCCCCTGGCTCGCCACGGCGACGACCTGCGCCCCTTCCACGCGGGCGAAGCGGATCATGACGGGCAGCGATTTGAAGGCCTCCGCCGCCGGGCCGCCGTGGTGCCCCTGGCGCACCACCAGCGGTGCGGGGCGGACTCGCCGCCCGGACCCGACCCGCCGCCCGGACCCGAGCTGCCGGGCGTCCTTCCCCTCGAGGCGGGGAATCATCCCCAGCAGCGGGAGCCCGGTGGCGGCCTCGGCGTCGCCGGAGCGGCGGATGGTGTGGTCCATCCCCTCCCGCACGAAGCCCACCACGACGCCCCCCATCAGCCCCAGGATCCCCCCCAGGAGGACGGGGAGCAGGAGGTGCCGCTCATCGGGGAGCAGGGGCGCGGTGGCCCGGTCCACGATCTCGACGTCCGCGCTGGCGACCGCCTCGGCGATCTGGGCCTCGTAGTAGCGCTCACTGAGCAGGGTGAAGGTCGCCAGCACCGCCGCGGCATTCTGCTCCAGCCGGCCCATGGTCGTGGCCCGGGCCGGAAGCGCCCCCACCTCGCTCCGGAGCGCGCCCGCCTGCAGGCGAGCCTCTGCCAGGCGGGTTCCCGTGAGGTCCAGGGACTCCTCCGCCAGGGTGCGAAGTTCGTCCAGGGCGCCCTGGATCAGCGAGTCCAGCACCGCCACGCGGCTGCTCGTCTCCCGGTACCCCACCCGGTCCGCCGTCATGCGCCGACGCTCGTCCTGGAGCGCCCGCAGTCGGGTGTAGACCGTCTCGGCCCCCGGGATCGCCTCCTCCGAGAGGGTCATCATGCGCTCCAACCCCTCCCCGCCGCCGTCCCGCGTCAGGCTCGCCACCAGACTCTGCAGCACCCCCTGCTGATAGCGCAGCTCACGGACCCGCAGCTCCTGCTCCCTGAGCCCCTGCGCCAGGCTCTCCCCTTCGGTGGCCGGATTCAGCAGGCGGGCCTCCTCCTGAAACGCGGCGAGCTGGGCCTGGGCCTCCCGCACCGAGTCCGCCACCGCCGCCACCTGGCGGGCCAGGAACTGCCGCCGCCGGGTGGCCTCCTCCCGGGCCACTCCCGCCGCCCGGTCCCAGTACGACTGGGCCACCGCGTTGACCACCGCCGCGGAAAACTCCGGGTCCCGGGCCGTGTAGCGGAGCCGGATGAGGTTGGTGTTCCGGGCCTGGATGATGTCAAGCGCCTCGCGGAGGTCGTCCATGGCCTCGGCGTGGGTGCGGACCTCCAGTTCGATCTCGCCGGTGACCGCCGAAAGGTCCGCCACCGGGATGCGGAAGCCGGGCCCCTCCAGCATCCCGCCCGCAGCCGCGGCCGTCAGCGGTCCGCCCGCCCCGTCCAGCAGCACCAGCCGGTCCCCTTCCCGCCGGAGGGTGAAGGAGGCGGGCGCGACCCACGCCTCCGTGGTGGCACCGGCGAGGAGGGCCGGCCGCAACTCCCCGTGGTCCGGCAACTCCAGGTTCAGCGCCAGCTCCGACACCACGCGTCCCAGCACCGCCTCGCTGCGCAGCAGTTCCACCTCGGACGCCATGGCGTCCGGCGGCAGACCCTCCCCCGCCACTTCGAAGGCCAGGGAGGACAGCGGCGAGGCCTGCTGCCGTTTCTGAATCAGAACGGCGGTGGTGAAGGTATCCGGGCGCGTGGCCACGAAACCTCCCGCGGCGGCGGTGCAGAGCACCGTGGCCCCCACCACCTCCCGCCAGCGGCGCCGAAGCACGGCCAGTACCTCCAGCAGGTCGATCTCGTCCGACGCGTCCGCCCTCCGGCCCGCCCATCCCGGTCCCTGTCCCGGCTCGGTCATCGGCCTACCGGACCGCGATGCCCACGACGGTGGCCGCCAGGGTCAGGGACTGGAGGAACACTCGCCAGTCCCACCACCCGCCCTCCGGCACCACCAGGCGGTCGCCCGAGCGGAGGGTGAGCAGGGATTCCCCGGAGCGGGCGTCCTGGAGGCGCTCCGCGTCGATGCGATAGGACTCCCCGCCGGCGCGGGTCATGACGATCTGGTCCTCCTTGGCGTTGGCCTGGAATCCCCCCGCCCGGGAGAGGAGGTCGAAGACTCCGTAGGTGGGATTCACCCAGTAGACTCCCGGCGCCCGCACCGCCCCCAGCACGCTCACCCGGAACTCCGCCTCCAGGCTCACCACGGGAAGCTGCAGGTCCTCGGCGTAGCCGGCCCGAAGTTCCTCGCGGAAGGCCGCCACCGTCTTTCCCGCCGCCTCCCGGGCCCCCAGGAGGGGGAGATGGATCATTCCGGACTCCTCCACGGGGAACACGCCGCTCAGGGTGGAATCCGGCCAGACGCTGATGCGAAGGCGATCCCCCGGCGAGAGGACGAAATCGGGAACGCCCGGGCCCGGCGCCTGGCCCTGGAGCGCGGCCGGGGAAAGGGAGAGCAGCAGAACGAGAATCGTCGGCACGATCCGTCTCATGGTCCCGTCCATAGAGGAGTTGATCCCGGGCGCGGAAACGCCCTTGGCGTCGAGGCCTCGCGACCCTCGGGCTGCGGGGCTGCGGGGCTGCGGGTCGACGGGCAGCGTACGGCGAGGCCGTGAATCCGCCGTCAAACCCACGTCACAGGATCAGAAGGGGGTGTGACAGTCACCCCTGGGGTCGCCCCGCCGCCGAGCGGGGGGCGGCGTGGCTCAGGCCCGGGACGGCCCCCTCACCCCGTCCGGCCGACCGGGGGCTCGCCCGCGGTCAGCACCGCCTCCTCGGCCACCCGCCCGAACTGGTGCAGGCGCTCGCGCGCCCACCCGCGGAGCGCCACGAAGCCGTACCCCCACGCGCCCACGCCCATCGCCGCCAGCGCCGCCGCGCCCGGGAGCATCCCGCCCACGTTTCCGTCCACCAGGCCGGCGAGCACCACCACCAGCGACATGCCCACCCCGAAGGCGCCCACCGTGGGGACGGTCTCCCACCCCTCCCGCCGCGTGCGCAGCCGCAGCATCGCGCCGTCGGGCCCCTCCTCCACAGCCACGATGAGCCTCCCGTTCCGCCACTCGCGCAGGCTGCCTTCCCCCCACACGGTCCCGGTGGCGTCGAAGGTCTCCCGCAGCAGGGAGACCAGACGGCCCCACTCCTCGTCGGTGAGCGGCCGGGGGAGTGGCACGCTCCGGGACACGCCGAGGGTGACCCCGCTCCAGCGGCGCAGCTGCACGGTCGAACGTTCCCGCACCTCCAACGCGGCCGCGCTCCGCGATACCGCGGCCGGGTCGATTCCCACCTCACGGGCGATGGCCTGCAGTTCGGCCAGGGTCAGGCCGGCGGCCGGGGCGGCGGGTGCGCCGCGCTCCTCGCGTGGGGCGGGCAGAGCGGCGGCCTCCGAGGCGCCCTCCAGGATACGGGCAACCTCGGTCTCATCGTAGCGGCGTTCCGTCATGGCACGTGGGGCGGGCAGATGGATCGGGGGAGGAAGCGGAGCCGGGCCCTCGGGGGCCGGGGGGGGCCGGTACCGGTGTGGGCGGGGCGGGCACCACCGCCCCGCCCCACCCTCCGAATACGGAACGGCAGCCTACCCGTTCCGGGCCCGCCAGGCGGCCAGCACCTCCGCCTCCCGCTCCCGGCTCATCCCGAACCCCGTCGGGCGCCGATCCTCGTCGGTGCGGGTGAGATTCCATGCCTGCGTATCCGCCGCGGTGACGGCCAGCGGCCGGTAGGTAAGGCCCGCTTCGAGCGACGCCGCGTGGTCGACGAACATGAGCGCCGCCCCCGGGATCCAGGCCGGGAGGTCCTGCCAGGGGCGCACCTCCTGCTCGGCCAGGAAGTCCTCGGGCACCCAGGTGAAGGAGACCGGCTCGGCGAAGGCGGCCCGGATCCCGTACAGCATCTCGGCCATGGCCAGACGCGAGGCCGGGCCCACGGCGTTGAAGTCACCCGTGATGCCATCCTCGACGAGGCGCACCGTCCACTCGGTCAGGTCGCGCTGATCGATGATCTGGGTCGCGTGCCGCGGATTGCCGGGCGCGAGCACCTCGCCGCCCCGGCTGATGCGGTCCGGCCAGTAGGTGAAGCGGTCGGTGGGGTCGCCCGGCCCCACGATGAGGCCCGGGCGCACGACCGTGGCGCGGCCCGGAAAGGCGCGCCGCACGATCTCCTCGGCGTAGGCCTTCATGGGGCCGTACTCGAGCGGCTCCCCGTCCTGCCACCCGGCAGGGGGCTGGGCCAGCGGGTGGTCGGTCCCCACCGCCGGGGTCAGCCGCACCCGGTCGGGCGCGTCCCCCGACCCGTCCAGGTCGTAGGCGGAGATGGAGGAGATGAAGAGGTACTGCTCGGCGGCGTCCCGCAGCAGATCCGTGCTCCGCTGCACCCAGCGGTAGTCCCGGCTGGTGTTGTTGTCCATCACCACGTCCCAGCGCCGGCCCTCCAGCGCGCTGTGGTCGCCGTTCCGGTCCCCGACCAGGTGCTCCACGTCGGGCAGGTCGGCCTCGGTGCGCCCGCGCGTGAAGATGCTCACCTCGTGGCCCCGCTCCACGGCGTAGCGCACGGTGTGCGGGCCGATGAAGCCGGTCCCCCCGAAGATCAGGATCCGCTTGGGGGCACGGGCGCGCGTGGCGTCGGCGGACCCCTTTCGAGCCTCCGTCCGTCCCGGGACGGCAGAGTGTGCCGCGGACGGGGCCGCGCCCGAGGCGAGGCCCGCCACGGCGAGTCCGGTGGTGGCGAGGAAGTCTCTGCGAGTGGGGGTCATCGGCGGACGGGTTGGGGGGGGGGTGCGGCTCAGCGCTCCGGGGGATCCCGGTGTCTCGAAGCGAGTACGTTGCCATGCACCGCACCGTTTCGCCAGCACGCCGACTTCCGCTCCCGAGGAGCCGACATGCGCGCCCGCCGCTCGCCCGCTTCGCTTCCCTCTCCCCGCCTTCGCACGCCCGCGGGCGTACGGGCGGCCGTCCGGCTCGCGGCCACCGCCCTCCTGCTCCTGCCCGGCCCCGCGCGGGCCCAGGTCCCCGACACCATCCCGCGTGACACCCTGCCGCGCGACACGACCATCTTCCGCATCGAGGGGATCCGCGTGCAGGCCTCCCGCCCGGTGACCACCGTGGGGGGCGCAAGCGCGATCGAGGTGACGCTCGATTCGCTCGTACTGCCGCCGGCCGCCACCACGGAGGCCGTGCTGCGGGAGATCCCCATGCTGCACCTGCGCACCAACTCCCGGGGCGAGGCCGAGGTCACGGTGCGCGGATCGGAGTCGCGCCAGGTCGCCATTCTCATGGACGGCGTGCCGCTCACCCTGGGGTGGGACGCGCGCACCGACGTCTCCATTCTGCCCGCGGGGGCGGTCTCGGACGTGACCGTAGTGCGGGGGCTCTCCACCCTGCTGCACGGCCCCAACGTGCTGGGGGGCGTGGTGGAGATGAGCGTGGGGCGGGGCGAGCGCTACGCCAGCCAGTCCTCCCTCTCCGCCACCACCGGGCTGGACGACGCCGGCGGGTACGGCGCCTCGGTCACCGGCGAGACGCCCTTCGCGACCGGCGGCGGACAGGGCGTACTGCGGGTGGGCGCCGGCTACCGCGACTCCCGGGGCTTTCCGCTTCCGGACGGCGTGTCTGAGCCGGTCCCCACCGGCAACGACCGCCGGCTCAACACCGACGTCGAGACCGTGAACGGCTTCCTGGCGATGCGCCACCGCTGGGACGGCGGCACCTGGGGGAGCTTCTCGGCGGCCTCCTTCGTCTCGGAGCGCGGCATCGCCGCCGAGCTGGGCGCGGACGACCCCCGCCTGTGGCGCTATCCGGACGTGGACCGCACCGTGCTGGCCCTCTCCGGCGGCACCGGCGACCGCGACACGCCGCTGGGGCGGGGCGACCTGGAGTTCAGCCTGGGGCTGGACGTCGGCACCACCGAGATCCACTCCTTCGCCACCCGCGCCTACCGGCAGGTGGTGGGCACCGAGGAGAACGACGCCCGCACCCTGACCCTGCGTCTGCTCGGGGACCACACCCTGGGGCCGCGCGCCGACCTGCGGGCCTCCTTCACCTACTCGGACATCAACCACGACCTGAGCGAGGACGGCGCGCCCGACCTGGAGTACGAGCAGCACCTGTTCAGCCTGGCGGGGGAGACCGTGATCCGGCTGCTCGACGCGGGCCGGGGCCCCGTGCGGGCGCTGCGGCTCACCGTGGGGGGCGCCTGGGACCGTGCAACGACCCCCAAGACCGGCGGGCTCCCCTCCCTGGGCACGCTGGACGACTGGGGGGCGCGCGCCGGCCTCTCGGCGCTGCTCCGGGACGGCGGCACCCTGGTGCACCTGGGCGCCTCGAGGCGCGGCCGCTTCCCGTCGCTGCGCGAGACCTACGCCGAATCGCTCAACCGCTTCGTGCCCAACCCCGACCTGCGCCCGGAGCACCTGACGTCGGTCGAGGGCGGCGTCACCACCCGCCTCGGGAGCGGGGAGCTGCAGGTGGTGGGCTTCCGCAACGAGCTGGACGGCGCCATCCGGCGCGTCACCTTCCCGGACCGCCGCCGCCAGCGCCTCAACTCGGACGAGCTCACCAGCACCGGGCTCGAGGTGCTCTTCTCGCAATCCTTCGGCGCCGTCAGCGTGGGCGGCGACCTCACGCTGCAGAGCGTGGACCTGAAGGACCGGGCCACCTCGGTGTCGTCCGAGCCCGAGAACATGCCCGAGGAGGCCGGCACCGCCTGGGTGCGCTTTCCGCTGGTGGCCGGCCTCACCGCCTCGGGCGAGGTGGAATACACCGGATCACAGTTCTGCCAGGACCCGAACACGGGCGCCGACGTGGAGCTGGACGGCGGCAGCTGGCTGAACGCGGGCATCGCGCGGGTGTGGGACCTGTCCTCGTCGCGCACGCTCGGGCGCCGGCTGGAGACGCGGGTTTCGGCCACCAACCTGGCCGACACGGCGCTCTACGATCAGTGCGGGCTGCCGCGCGCCGGCCGCCTGCTGCAGTTCCAGCTGCGCGTCTTCTGAGGCGGCTCAGGAGCGGTAGGGCGGCTCAGTCGCGGCCGGCCGTCACCCAGGCGCGCAGCTCCCCCTCGAACTCGCGCGTCGTGATCAGGGTGAGCACGTCGCCGGGCTCCACACGGGTGAAGCCCCGGGGCACCACCACCCGCTCCCCACGCCGCAGCAGCGCGATGAGCGCGTGCTCGGGTACGTGGATCTCGCGGATGGCGTGGCCGATCAGCCCGCGGTCGCCCTCCCGCACCTGGATCTCGACGTTCACCGACTCGAAGCGGCGCGCGCCCGAAAGCGCGTCGGTGCGCTCCATCAGGCGGGCGTGCTCGTCGGCCAGCTCCTTGTAGGCCCACATCATCTCGGTGCGCCGCAGCACGCCCACCACCCGCCCGCCCTCCTCGGGGTCCACCACCGGGATCTGGTACACGTCCCGCTCGGTGAAGCGCCGGAAGGCCTGGCGCAGCGACTCGCCCGGCCGGCAGGTGACCACGCCGCTGGTCATCACGTCGCGCACCGACATCTCCTCCACCCCGCCCTCCAGGATGGCGCGCTCCAGGTCGGTGACCGACACCATGCCCGCCAGCTGCCCATCCGCGTCCAGCACCACCCAGCTGCGGGTGCGCTGCTCGCGGGCCAGGTCGGCCAGCCCGCCGAGGGAGAGGTCGGGCGCCACGGCGGGCACCTCCTCGCTCATGGCGTCCGCCACCAGCAGGAAGTCCAGGGTGCCCACCTCACGCGGCCCGGTGAGCGCACCCCGCCGGCGGAGCTTGATGGAGTAGATCGAGTCCGGATCGATACGCGACGCCACCAGCTGGGCCAGCACCACCGCCAGCATGAGCGGCAGGATGATGCGGTAGTTGTCGGTCATCTCGAAGAGGATGATGATGGCGGTCATGGGGGCGTGCGCCGCCGCCCCGAAGACGGCCGCCGCCCCCACCAGGGCGTAGGAGCCCGGGTGGGCCGCGTACTCCGGCAGCAGGGTCTCGGCCACCTTGCCGAACGCCCCGCCCGCCATGGCGCCGATGAAGAGCGCGGGGGCGAACACCCCCCCCGACCCGCCGGCCCCCAGCGTCACCGAGGTGGCCACGATCTTCATGAGCACCAGCGCCGCCATCAGCCCCAGCGAGAGCTCGGCGGCCATGGCCAGCTCCACTCCCTCGTGCCCGACCCCGAACAGGTGCGCGCTGCCGAAGGTGCCCAGCACCCCCACCAGCCCGCCGCCCGCCAGCGCCTTTCCCCACGCGGGCGCGCTCCAGCGGTCGAACCAGTCCTCCACGCCGTAGACCGACCGGACGTAGATCAGCGCCACCCCGCCGGCGAGGAGGCCCAGCACGGGGTAGAGCGCCAGCTCCCAGTTGGAGACCAGCGCGAACTCCTCCACCAGGCGGAAGGCGGGCTCGGTGCCCAGGAAGGTCTGCGCGGCGGCGGTGGCGGAGACGGCGGCCACCACCACCAGCCCGAAGGAGCGCGCCGCGAAGCTGCCCAGGATCACCTCGAGCGCGAAGATCACCCCGGCGATGGGGGCATTGAAGGTGGCGCCGATGGCGCCCGCCGCGCCCGCCGCCACCAGGATGCGCATCTCCTGCGACCCCAGCCCGGCCAGCTGGGCCACGGCGCTCCCCAGGGTGGCGCCGATCTGCACGATGGGCCCCTCCCGTCCCACCGAGCCGCCCGAGCCGATGCTGAGCGCCGAGGCCACGGCCTTGGCCGCCGCCACCCGCGGTCGGATGCGTCCCCCGCGCATGCGCAGCGCGAACTGGACCTCGGGCACGCCGTGCCCGCGCGCCTCGGGCGCCCAGCGCCGCAGCAGAAGGGTGACCGCCAGCGTCCCCACGGCGGGCGCGGCCACCGTGACCGCCCAGGGGGGGATGGGGAGCCAGGCCAGGGCGCTCAGGCGGGCGCCCTGGTCGAAGAAGATCCACTGCGCCGCGCGGATGAGGGCCCGCAGCACCACCGCCCCCGCTCCGGCCAGCAGCCCCACGGCCACCGCCAGCGTCAGCGGGGCGAGGGTGTCCGAGGCCTGCAGGGCGGCACGCAGGCGCCGCAGCGCGCCGGGCGGCGCCCGCCACGCCCCCGTGCGTCCGCTCACCTCTCACCCCCTCGCGGGCCGGACGGTGTGGTCGGACGTCAGCGGACGGCGGCGGCGCTCCCCTGGAGCAGCTCCTCCACGATGGCGTCCATCCCGTACACGTGCCGAAGCGCGGCCAGGATTCCGCGGGCGTCCACGGTTACGGAGCGGTTCCGCTCGGGCAGATAGATGTAGTCGCCGGGGAGGCTCTCGATGTTGCCATCGAAGACCACGCCCACCACCTCCAGGTCGGCGTTGAGCACGGGTGAGCCCGAGTTGCCGCCGATGATGTCGGCGGTGGAGACGAAGTTGACCGGCGTGGCCAGGTCCAGCCCTGCCGGGGGGGTGCGCCACCGCTCCGGAAGGTCCCAGGGCGAGTCCTCGGGATAGGCCGCCTTGAAGGCGTGGTAGCGGTCGTACATGCCGAAGAAGGTGGTGTGGGGCGGCGCCTCGGTGCCGTTGTAGGGGTACCCCTCGACGACCCCGTCGGCAATGCGCAGCGAGAAGGTGGCGTCGGGCGGAAGCGCGGTCCCGTGAATCTCGTAGCGCGCCCGCCCGATGGCGGCCGCGACCTCTTCCTCGCGCTGTGAGAGCTGGCCGACTGCCTGCTGGAAACGCACGAACGCGGGCACGTAGAGCCCCACGAAGCGCAGTGCCGGGTCCTCGGCCGGAACCAGCCCGCGCCGGATGCGGTCGGCGCTGGCCGCCGAATCGGCCAGCACCGAGTTGGCACGGATGCTGGCGGCCACCCCCTCCGGGGTGCGCCCCCGCAGGATGGCCCCCACCCAGCGCTCGTCGGCCCCGTAGGCCTCCACGAACTCCTGGATGCGCGCCTCGATCAGCCACTCGTCCAGCTCGGGGGGAACCGCTTCCACCGAATCCATGGCCGCGATCAGACCCGCCACCGCCCCGTCCGGGGCGCCCTGTTGCCGGGCATTCAGCACCTGGAATGCCAGCAGTGCCCGGTGAAGCGTGGGCGAGGCGAAGCCGTCCGCAGTCAGCCCCAGGAACGCCCCGTACCCCGGCGCGAGCTCGCGCTTGGCCTGCTGCAGCTCGGCCATCTCCTCGATCAGGCCGCCGTACTTCTCGCCCAGCACGGAGTCGGCAGCCAGCGTCGCCAGGAACTGGCGGTCGGTGTCGGCGCGCTTGGCCAGGATCACCGGGTCGTGCAGCCCCTCGATCTGGCCGGTGAACGACTTGACCGCGTTCATGGCGCCGAACCAGTCGTTGCGCAGGTCGTACGGCTCGGCCCGCTCCGGCCAGGTGTCGATGAACTCCTTCATGGCCTCCGCCCGCCGCTCAAGGAAGGCCAGGGTGGCCCGGTCCTGCACGTCCCGCCGGAACTCCAGCTGCGCCACGGTCTGCAGGCGCGAGGTGGAGCCGGGGTTGCCCACGATGAAGATGGGATCCCCCGCCTCGACCCCCTCGGTGCTCCAGGGGAAGTACCACTCGGAGGTGTCGAGCGGGCGCCCCTGGTCGTCGTAGATGCGCAGGAGGGCGAAGTCCAGGTTGTAGCGCGGGTAGGTGAAGTTGTCGGGGTCGCCGCCGAAGAAGCCGATCTGCAGCTCGGGCGCCATCACCAGCCGGGCGTTCTGGTAGCGCCGGAAGACGTAGGCCGAGTGGCGGGCGCCGTTGTAGAGCGCCACCACCTCGACAACCACCCCGGCCTCCTCGCCGCCGAACTCCTCGAGCAGGTCTTCCTCGATGTCGGAAGTGACCTTTTCGATGCGCTCCCGGCGCTCCTCCCCCGTGCGCCCGTCCACGGCGTCGTCCACGCGCGCGGAAACGTCGCGGATGGCGATCAGCTGGTCGGCCTCGAAGTCGTTCACCGCGCGCTCTTCGGAGACCGAGCGGGCGTAGAAGCCGTCGTCCAGGAAGTTCCGCTTCTCCTGCACCACCTGCAGCACCGAGTCGTTGCGGGCCTGCACCTGGGTGACGAATTCGCGCGCGCAGTGGTGGTTGGTGAGCACCAGCCCCCGCGGCGATACGAAGGAGGCCGAGCAGCCGGGAATGCGCAGCGCGCCCAGCCGGGCCCGCGTGAACCACGCCTCGTCGGCGGGCACGCCGTACGTCTGCCGGAAGTACTCCACGGGCGGGACGTCGAAGGTCCACATCTTGCCCTGGTCGAAGCGTCCGGCCCGCAC
>JAVVFC010000069.1:0-13613 GCA_032250975.1 Longimicrobiales bacterium
GTGGTGCCGCGGCGGCCGGAGCGCTTCGAGGAGGTGGCGGCGCTCGCGCCCTGGGTGCGCCGCTCCCGCGGGGGGGAGCGGGAACTGGGTGCGGTCGGTGAGCGCGGGGGCGCCCTCGCCCCCGACCTCTTCCTGCTGGACGCCATGGGCGAGGCGGAGGCGGCGGTGGCCCTGGCGGACGTGGTGGTGCTCGGGCGCAGCTACGCCCGCATGGGCGGCTCCAATCCGGCCCCCGCCGCGCTGCTGGGGCGTCCGCTGGTGGTCGGGCCCAACTACGGGAACTTCCGGGAGATGGTGGCGGCGCTGACCGATGCGGGGGCGGCGGTGGTGGCGCCCGAGCCGTGGCCGGCGGTGGCGAGGATCCTGCGCGATCCGGAGGTGCGCGCGGCCATGGAGCGCGCCGGACCGGCGGTGGTGGCGGCCTCGGCGGGGGCGGCGGGTCGCACGCTCGAGGTGGTGCGGCGTCAGCTGACGGGGTACCCCTGGGGACGTACCCCGCCCGGCGGGAGCGGAGCGTGAGGCTCTTCGGGCGCCTGCTCGGCTACCTGCGGCCGCACGCGGGCGTCTTCGCGCTGGCCCTTGCAGCCACCGTGATCTTCGCGGCGCTCGATGCGGTGGCCTACGTGCTCCTCATCCCCTTCGTGACCGTCCTCTTCGGCCAGGGCGGCACCGCGGCCGGGAGCACCGGTGCGGGCGCGGGCGGCCAGGGCGGGGTGCCGGCCGGGGCGCCGGGTGGGGAGGACCGTCTGCTGGACCGGCTCCTGGACGCCACCGTGCACCGCGTGGTCGACCTGCAGGGCGACCGCCTGCAGGCGGTGGAGGGCATCATCCTGCTCATCCTCGCCGTCTACGCGCTCAAGAACGTCTTCGACTTCCTTCGCATCTACCTGGTGGCGCGGGTGGAGCAGGGGGTCACGCGCGACCTGCGGCGCTCGGTCTACGACCACCTGCTGGACCTGGACCTGGGCTTCTTCGGGGGGACCCGCGTGGGGCAGATCGTCTCGCGCCTCACCCACGATGTGGAGCAGGTGCGGGTGCTGCTCGCCCGCGACACGGCGCGCGTCCTCTCGTCCGTATTCGAGTTCGCGGCGGCCGTGGTCCTCATGGCCAGCCTCTCCGGGCGCCTCACCCTGGCGGCCTTCGTGGTGATCCCCGGGACCATGGCGATGTGGGGCCCGCTGGTGCGCAAGCTGCGGCGCGCCGACCGCCACGTACTCGACCTGGCCGGCGAGGTCAACGCCCACATCCAGGAGACCGTCTCGGGGATCCGCCTGGTGAAGACCTCCGGCGCGGAGGCGCGGGAGCGCGACCGCTTCCGGCGCCTGACGGGCGAGTACTTCGAGCGCGTGGTGCGCACCGAGGGGTGGCGGGCGCTCGCGCCGCCCCTCACCGAGATGCTGGCCGCGGCCGGGACGGTGGTGATCCTCTGGTACGGCGCCCGGCTGGTGGTGCTGGAGGGGAGCCTGAGCGGGGCGGAGTTCGTGGGCTTCCTGGCGCTCTCGCTCAAGCTCTACAGCCCGGTCAAGTTCCTGGCCAAGTTCCCCGCGCTGGTGCAGCCGGGGCTGGCGGGGGCGGAGCGGGTCTTCGAGTTCCTGGACGCTCCGGTCGAGATCCGGGACCGTCCCGGGGCCGGCCCCTTTCCGGGACTCGAGCGGGAGATCCGCTTCCACGACGTGCGCTTCGCCTACCCGGGCGGACCCGAGGTGCTCTCGGGAGTGGACGTGACCGTCCCGCGCGGGAGCGTGGTGGCGCTGGTGGGGGCGAGCGGGGCGGGGAAGAGCACGCTGGTGGATCTGCTGGGCCGCTTTCACGACGTGACCGGCGGCGCCGTGACCCTGGACGGGGTGGACGTGCGCGACATCCGCGTGGCCGGGTTGCGCGCCGCGCTGGGCGTGGTCTCGCAGGACACCGTCCTCTTCCACGACACGGTGCGCGCCAACATCGCCTACGGGCGCCCGGGGGCCACGCCGGCCGAGGTCGAGGCCGCCGCCCGCGCCGCCCACGCGCACGCCTTCATCTCGGCGCTGCCCGAGGGGTACGATACGGTGGTGGGCGAGCGCGGCGCGCGCCTCTCGGGCGGGGAGCGCCAGCGGCTGGCCATCGCCCGGGCGCTCCTGCGCGACCCGCCCATCCTGGTGCTGGACGAGGCTACCAGCGCGCTGGACGCCGAGTCGGAGCGCCTGGTGCAGGAGGCGCTCGACGCGCTGCTGGCCGGACGCACGGTGTTCGTCATCGCGCACCGGCTCTCCACCATCCGGCGCGCGGACCAGATCCTGGTCCTGGACGGGGGGCGGGTGGTCGAGCGCGGCCGCCACGGCGAGCTCCTGGACCGGGGGGGCGCCTACCGCCGCCTGCACGACCTGCAGCTGCGCGGATGAGCGCCGCCCGGCAGGCCACGGCCCGGCAGTCCGCCCCGGCCTCTCTCCGCCACCGCCTCGAGCACGGAGCGTTCCGGGCCGCTCGCTCGCTCCTCCGGGCGCTTCCCGAAGCGGCCGCGGCCGGTGTGGGCGCCGCCCTCGGCCGGATCGCGGGCGACGTGCTGCGCATCCGCCGCCCGACCGTGCACGAGAACCTGCGGCGCGCCTTCCCGGAGGCCCCGCCGGCATGGATCCACCGGATCGCCCGGGCGAGCTACCGGCACCTGGGATGCGAGGCGGCGGCCACCGTCCGCCTGCTCGGCGCCTCCCGGGAGGCCGTGCGGGCGGCGACCGAGGTGGAGGGTTGGGAGGAATTCCAGGCGGCGGCAGCGGCGGGGCGGGGCGTGGTGCTGGTCACCGCGCACCTGGGAAACTGGGAGGTGGGCGCCGCCGCCCTGGCGGCGCGGGGTCTGGCGGTGGAGGGGGTCGTACAGGTGCAACGCAACCGCCGCTTCGACGCCGACCTGGCCCGCATGCGCGCCGCCGCGGGCGTGGTGGTGGTGCCCAAGGGCGACGCCCCCCGCCGTCTCCCGCAGGCTCTGCGGGAGGGGAGGGTGGCGGCGCTGCTGGCGGACCAGACCGTGCTGCGGGGCGGCGTGCGGGTGCCCTTCCTGGGCGCGTCCGCTCCCGTGCCGAGGGGACCGGCGGTGTTCGCGCTCCGCACCGGCGCGCCCCTCTGGGCCGGCGCCGCCGTGCGCCTCCCCGGCGGGAGCCGGGCGCGCTACCGCGTGCTGCTGCAGCCGGTGTGGGCGCCGCCCGCGGCGACGCCGCCCCCCGGAGGCGGGTCGTCCGGCGCAGCGCCCCCCCGCGGCCAACCGCGCCCGGCCCTTCCCGCGCCGTCCGCGTCCGACCCCGACTCCGTGGGCGCGCTCACGGCCGCGCACCTTCAGGTGCTGGAGGGGTGGATCCGCCGCTGGCCGGAGCAGTATTTCTGGCTGCACCGGCGCCGGCGCGGGTAGGCGCTCCGCTACCGGATCGGCACGGGCGGTACCCGCGGTCGGAACGGGCGGTACCGGAACCGATGCCCTCCGGCGATGATATTACTCCCTGTCCCCACGCTCAGGAGCGCGTCCGCCGGTGATCTACGTCTGCATCCCCTCCCACAACGAGTCCACCACGCTCGGCCCCCTTCTCTGGAAGGTGGCCCGGGTGATGCGCGAATTCGGCCGGGAGTTCACGCTGGTGGTGCTGGACGACGGCTCCACCGACGAGACGCGCGAAACGCTGGAGCGCTACGCCCGGCGGCTGCCCCTGGAGGTGCTGCGGGAGGCGACACCGGTGGGGTACGGCGCGGCGGTGGACCGGCTGCTGCGCCACGTGGCCGCGGCCTCCAGCTATCCCAAGCGGGATGCGGCCGTGGTGCTGCAGGCCGACCTCACCGACGACCCCGACGCGCTCGTGGACCTGGTCAAGGCGCTCGAAGGGGGGGCGGACGTGGTGGCGGCGGCCGCGCCCGCGGGTGCCGCCGACGTGCCCGGCCCGCGCCGCTGGGGGCGGCGGCTGGCGCCCTGGGTGCTGGGGCGCGGCTTCCGCGAGGCGCCCGTGCCGGATCCGCTGAACGGGCTGCGGGCATATCGGGTGATCGTGCTCCGGAAGGCGCTGCGCGAGGACGACGCCCCGCTGGCCCGGGCCCGCGAGCCGTGGGTGGCCAGCGTGGAGCTCCTGCACCGCGTGGTCGGCTTCTCCCGTCGGGTGGAGGCCGTGCCCCTGGCGCCCCGTTACGGACTGCTGGCGCGCCCCTCGCGCTTCCGCCCCACCCCGGCGCTGAAGGGCCTCTTCGCCCTGCGCGGCCGCCGCTGGGCCGCTCCCGCCCAGGCCGCGCGGGAGGACGCCGCATGAGGCTGCCGCGATCCGGCGTCCCCACCGGCGCCCCCACCGGCGCCGTGGGGCCCGCCCGCATCGCGGTGTCCGCCCGCATGGTGGCGCCTGCCCGCGCCGCGTCGTCCGCCCTGCCGCTCGCCCTGGCCCTGCTGCTCGCGGGGCCGTCCGGAGCCGCCGCCCAGGACCCCGAGCGGAACGGTCACGACGTGCAGGTCCACGTCCCCGAGTCGCTCGACCCGGCGGCGGTGACGCCCATGAAGGTCCCCTTCGCGGTGGGAGAGAACCTCACCTACGAGGTGCGCTTCGGCCGCAAGGTCGTGGGCGAGGGCTTCCTGCGCGTCAACGGCGTGCAGGACATCCGGCACCGGCCCGCCTACCAGGTGGGGATGGGGCTGGACGGGAGCATGTGGCCGTGGTCCATCAAGTACCGCTTCGACTCGTGGATGGACATCGAGAACCTGGCCAGCTACCGCTTCGTGCAGGACCAGACCGGCGTGGACGCGCGCTACCGGGCCTACGACATCTTCCCGGCCGAGCGGCGCTGGGAGCGCACCGACGCCGAAGACTCGGGGGAGACCCTCTCGGACGTGCCGCTGGATCAGGTCTCGTTCCTCTACTACGTCCGCACCCTGCCGCTCGAGGTCGGGGACGAGTACGTGCTGGACCAGTACTTCAAGGAGGACGGCAACCCGGTGCGCATCCGGGTACTGCGCAAGGACCGGAAGACGGTTCCGGCGGGGACCTTCGACACCGTGGTCATCGAGCCCGTCATTCGCACCTCGGGGCTGTTCGGTGACGGGGGCCAGGCCGAGATCCACCTCACCGACGACGACCGCCGCATCATGGTCTACATGCTCTCGCGGGTGAAGTGGCTCCCGGACATCCACCTGCGCCTGAAGGACATTTCGTAGGCGGCGCTGCCGTGGCCCTCTCGTTGCGCCGGATCCGGCTGCGCCTGGTCTGGCTGCTGGTGATCCCCTTCCTCCTGCTGGCGCGCCCGACGCCGGCGGCGCTGGCGGCCGGGGGGGCGCTCGCCGCGCTCGGGCTGCTGCTGCGCGCGTGGGCCGCCGGCCACCTGCGCAAGGAGGAGCGGCTGGCCACCACGGGGCCCTACGCCCACACCCGCAACCCGCTCTACCTGGGGAGCCTGCTGCTGGGGACCGGGGTGACGGTGGCCGGGGCGCGTTGGGTGTTCACGCTCCTCTTCCTGCTCTTCTTCGCCGCCGTCTATGGCCGCGCCCTCCGGGAGGAGGCGGCGCGCATGGAGGCGATCTTCGGAGCCACCTACCGGGTGTACGCGGCTCGCGTCCCCCTGCTGGCGTGGCGGCTGCGGCCCTATCGGCAGGCGGGTGCGGACCGGACGCGCTTCAGCCTGGAGCGCTACCGGGGCAACCGGGAGTGGGAGGCGCTGCTGGGAGCGGCGGCGGGCTTCGCGTTCCTGGCGGTGCGCATGGCGGCCGGGTAGGCGTCCGGACGCCCGGGGGCTACGCCTCGGGCCGCTCCCAGAGGTAGAGCACGGGGCCGTCGTGCCAGGCGCCCTTGGCCTGCACGCGGAAGCGGTAGGGGCCGGGCATGGGGAAGACGACGTGCTGGAGCGGCTCGATGTAGTAGGTGCGCGCCTGCGGGCCGGAGGGGTCGGCGGCCACCACCTCGGTGAAGCCGCTGCCGCGCAGGCTGGGATTGCCCTCGGGGTCGAGCAGCTCGACGGTGAAGTTGTAGCGGCCCTGGTCGGTCCGGTCCCACTCCAGCACGGTGACCAGCGTGAGGTCGTGGCGCGCGGGGAAGCCGGGGGCGTAGAGGTCGTGGTACTGGCCGTCGATGTGCAGGCGTCCGTCGGTGCCCTGGCGGGCGGCGTCGCACACCAGGCCAAGGAGGAGCTTCATGGGAGCGTCGTGGAAGGAGGAGTACCCCAGCCGCCGCCGCCCGGGGAGCGCACGCTCACCACGTCGCCGGCGCGGGCCTCGAAGGTAACCTTTCCGGGCAGGATCTCCTCCCCGCCGTCGGCCCGCAGCAGGACGTTGCGGCCCGGAGCCCCGGGGTGGCCCCCGGCGGCGCCCGCGGGTCCCACGGTGCGCCGCTCGCTCAGCAGGGTGACGGTGGCGTCGGTGAGCAGGCGCAGGTCGCGGCGGATGCCCTCGCCGCCCGGGTGCCGCCCGGCGCCGCCCGAGCCGCGCCGGAGCGAGTACTCGGTGACCAGGAAGGGGTAGGCGTGTTCGAGCGCCTCGACGGGGGTGTTGAGCGAGTTGGACATGTGGCAGTGCACGCCCGAGAGGCCGGGGCCGCCGGGGCCGCCGCCCATGCCACCGCCCACGGTCTCGTAGTAGGCGAAGGGGCGTCCGGTGCGCGGGTCCACGCCCCCGGCGGTGGTGTTGTTCATGGTGCCCTGCGAGAGCGCGGGCACCCGGTCGGGAAGCGCCTGGCGGAAGGCGCGGTAGAGAACGTCGGTGATGCGCTGGCTGGTCTCGACGTTGCCCGCCGCCACGCTGGCCGGAGGGCGCGCGTTCACGACCGAGGCCTCGGGCAGGAGGATCCGCACCGCGGCGAGCGATCCCCCGCCCGCGGGGACGTCCACGCCGAGCAGGTCCTGCACCAGGGTGCGGATCACGTAGCGGGTGGCCGACTCGGTGATGGCGGCCACGGCGTTGACCCCTCCGGGGACCTGGGGGGAGGAGCCCGCGAAGTCGACCGTGAGGTCGGAGCCCCGCAGGGTGAGGCTGGCGCGGATGGGGACGGGCCCCGACCCGAACCCGTCGTCCTCCAGGTGGTCCTCGGCGGCGTAGACCCCGTCCGGGATCCGGGCCAGCCCGGCGGCCATCAGCCGGTCGGCGTAGGCCACCAGCTCGGCCATGGCGTGCCGGACGCGCGCCGCCCCGCGCGCCGCGGCCAGCTCCCGCAGCCGGGCCGAGCCGGTGTTGAGGGCGGCGCGCTGGGCGTCCAGGTCGCCCAGGCGCTCCTCGGGCGTGCGCACATTGGCGAGCAGCAGCAGGAGCAGGTCGGCGTTCAACTCGCCGCGGCGGTAGAGGCGCACCGGGGGGATGCGGACCCCCTCCTGCACGATCTCCCGCGCCAGCGGCATGGAGCCCGGCGCCATTCCGCCCACGTCGCTGTGGTGGGCGCGCGCGGCCACGTAGGCGAGGGGCACGGCCGGATCCGGGAGCGCCTCGCCGTCGGCGGATCCGTCCGGAGGGTGTCCGACGGCGGTCCCGTCCAGGTGCACGGGCGCGACCAGCGTCACGTCCGGCAGGTGGGTGCCGCCCCGGAAGGGGTCGTTCAGCATGGCGACGTCCCCGGGCGCCAGGGGGCCGAGCGCCTCCAGCGCGGCGGTGACGCTGCGGGGCATGGCGCCCAGGTGTACGGGCATGTGGTCGCCCATGGCCACCGGTACGCCGTGCGCGTCGAAGAGGGCGCAGGAATAGTCGCGCCGCTCCTTGATGTTGGGGGAGTAGGCGGCCCGGCGGAGCGCAGCGCCCATCTCCTCGGTCAGGGCCGAGAACAGGTGCCGGAAGACCTCCAGCGTGACCGGATCCGGCATGAGGGGGAGCGCTTGGCCGTCCTGCTCGATTCTGTTAGTATTCACGGCTGAAACGTCTTTTTTGATACCGGAGCGCCCGCGGGCGCTCGCACGGATACACACTGGGAGGTGTACGTGGCCAGTTCCATGATCGATCAGGCTCGTGACGAGCTCTTCAGCCACATCAACCGCTGCGGCGTCCTGCACGCCTCCCCCGAGGACCAGGCGACGTGGATGACCGAGACGGTCGACTACCTCGCCGAGCGTTACCCCGACCTTGGGGACGGGGAGCTGGACGAGCTCCACGCCATCGGGATGCGGTTCTGCGCGCCCGCCATCAGCCACGGCGCGGACCATACCGCGCTCAAGCGGGACGGCGCAACGGTCGCCTGACGCGGTCCACAGGGGCGGGAACGCCTCGCGCCGTTTTCAGGTAGAGGGGGGCGGAGCCGCCGGCTCCGGCCCCCTCCTGTCGTAACCGGGGCCCGGTGACGGTGGCGCGACGGGGCGGCCGGTGTGTACCTTGGCGCCCGCCCACGGCGGCCGTCCTCCTCACTTCAACCGGGTCGGAGCTCGAATCCTCCATGGTCAATGGCTGGCACACCCAGAAGCCCGCGTCCCAGGAGGGGCTCCCCCTGAAGGGCAAGGACTACCTGAAGGGCTACTACGCCGGACTCCGGCTGGAGTCGCCCACGGGGGGGATCCTGCACCCGCTGCGCGTGCGCCCGGACGCGGACGGATCCGGCACGGTCCTCTTCGAGTGCTCGGCGTCGTCCCTGCGCTACGAACTGCACATCCCGCGCGCGACCCGGCGCGACCGCGAGAAGGTGCGCGAACAGCAGGGCGTCGGCCAGGACCCGGTCTGCCCTCGCCACGTGGAGCCGCTCGAGAAGCTGCAGCGCACCGGAGACCACCTGGTCTGCCCGCGCTGCGGCGTCCGCTACGGCAAGCCCGCCTGACGGCGACCGGGAACGGACGGCCGGGCTCCGGCGGTCGGGGCCGGGCGGCCGGTCTGGTAACGGCGTCGGCGTCGGCCTATATTCGGCCTGAAGACCCACCTGAGGCCGCGCCCGGAGGGATGACGCATGCCAGAACGGTTCCTCAGTTCCGAGGAATACGACGAGCAGGCACACCAGCTCTACAACGACGGTGACTACGAAGGGGCCCTCGAGATGCTCAGGGAGGGCCTTTCGCTTTATCCCGCCGCGGTGGAGCTCTACATCGGCGTGGGGTACGCGCAGTTGGCGCGCGAGGAGTACGCCTGGGCGCGCCAGGCCTTCGAGCGCGCGGCCGTGCTCGACCCGGCCCACGAGGACGCCCTGGTGGGGCTGGGCGAGGTGCTGCTGCGCTTCGGCGAACGCGGGGCCGCCCTGCGCTGCTTCGCCGAGGTCGAGGCGCTGGGCTACGACGACGACGTCGAACTCATGCTCACCATGGGCCGGGCGCTCTACCGGGAGCGCATGTACCTGGAGGCGCGGGACGTCTTCGCCCGCGCGGTGACGTCGCGCCCTGACAGCCCCGACGCGGTGGCGGCGCTCGGCTACACGCTGCACCGGCTGGGCGACGAGATCGAGGCGGGCCGCCACCTGCGCCGGGCGCTGCGCCTGGACCCCGACCTGCACGAGGCGCGCACCTACCTGGGCCACCTGCTCTACGACCGGGGGGACTGGGAGGCGGCGTTGCGCGAGTTCGAGCAGGTGCCGCCGCCCGAGCACTGGGACCCGGTGGCGGTCTGGCGCATCATCGAACTCAAGCGCGCGCTCTGGCACATGGAGAGCGGCGATGCCCGCCTGGCGCCCTGGGAGCTGCGCCTGCGGGAGCTGGAGGCGCTGGAGGACCCGGTGGACCGGCTGCTGGCCGAAGTCGAGGCCGGTGCGGGCGGCGAGCTCCACACGGTGTTCGCCGACCCCTCGCAGCTGGAGCTGTTCGGGGGCGGGCCGGCAGGGGACGGGGGCGCGCAGGAGGCGGTCCAGGTGCAGGTGCGGGCGGCGGACGGGACCGTCTACCGGGGCGGATGGGCGGCGGTCGTGCGGCAGATGCGCGATGCCGCGGGCTTCGCCCACGAGACCCTCGCGCAGTACATGCGCCGCATGGCGGAGCGCTGGCACGGCGCCACCGGGGCCGTGATCCGCTTCCAGGACCCCGAGACCTTCCTCCGCTCCGCGGCCGCGGAGCGGCTCATCCACCTGGACGAGGTGCGGGGCGCCCAGGAGGGGCCCGACCATGAGTGACGACCTGCTGGCGCGCTTCCACGGCACCCTGGTGGAGGCGCTGCGCGCGCGCGGCGTCCGCGATCTCGCCCGCCCCTTCACCGTGGCCGAGATCTACCAGGACCTGGTGCCCTACGCCGCGTACCGCGAGGCGCTGGGCGTGGAGATGAACGGCGACTACGAGCATGCGCTGCTCCGCCTGCTGGCCGGCGAGGGGGAGTTCGTCGGCCTGGACTCGGAACACGCGCTGCGCGAGATCCGCGAGGAGCTCGAGTCCGTGAACCCCAACACCGGCCTCTACCGCGAGTTCGCGGCCGTGGACGTGCGCCTCAACCCGGAGCACCTTCCGGAGTTGGACGTGGACACGTCGGCGATGCGCTTGATGGACGGGACGGCCGCGGAGGGAGAAGCGGGGGCCGAGGCGGGAGAGGACGTAGCCGCGGGCGGCTGGCCCACGATCGACCCGGATTCGCCTCCCTCGGACCGCGACTACATTCAGGTGGTGCCCCTGGGCGCGTTCGCCGCGTCCGGTCCCCTCGATCCCGAGATGGTGGAGCCGGATGCGGTCAGTCCCGCGATGCCGGTCCCCGAAACGCTGGAGCCCGAGATGATGGAGTCCGAACCGACGGAAGCCGGCCCCGGGGCCGGGAATGCGGCCGCGGTCGAGGGTGCGCACGGACCCGAGGTGTGCGCCTGGTGCCGGGAGGTGCTCCCGAAGCGCGACCGCCTCAACTTCTGCCCGTTCTGCGGCACGGACGTGAAGCTGGTCCCGTGCGAGTCCTGCGGTGAGGCGCTCGAGCCCGAGTGGCGCTTCTGCATCTCCTGCGGAACGCGCGCGGGAGAGGATTGACCGGACTCCGCCCGCCGGACTCCGTCGCGGCTCGCCCGCCGCGACCGCCGCGACCGGCGCGACCGGCGCGGCCGGCGCGGCCGGCCGTGTCGGCCGCCGGGGCCGTGACGGCCGGGGTGCTGGCGTTCGCGGCCGCGTGCGGCCCCGCGCCCGAAGAGGGCCCCGCGCCCGCGCAGATCGTCGCCGATTCGCTCGGCCTCGGCCCGGGGGAGCGCGTGCACGAGGTGCGGATCCTGCACCGTAACGGCCGTGAACGCGCTGAGCCGGACTCGCTCGAGGTCCGGCCGGGGGACCGGGTGGACTTCACCGGCGCCGACGGACGGGCGCGGGTGGTCACCTTCCCCCGCGCCGGAGTCGCGGCTGCCCCCCGGGACTTCCTGGACGGGAGCGCCGTCCACCGGAGTCCGCCCCTGCTCGGGCGCGACGTGCACTGGGTGGTGCCGTTCCGCGCGGCGCCCGAGGGGCGCTACCCGTTCACGGTGTCGGGGAGCGGGGCTGACGGCGCAGGGGTGGTGATCGTGCGCGTCCCCGAGGGCAGGCGCCGGGGCCGGTAGCCCCCCTCCGCGGGCGGCTCTATACTCATGGCTTCTCCGCGCCGCCGCCGCGCCTCCGCCTCCGCCCCCCGGCCCCGCCCATGACGAGATACGCGATCATCCCCGGCGACGGGATTGGCCTGGAGGTCATGCGCGAGGCGGTGCGCGTGCTGGAGCGGGTCTCTCAGCGCTTCGACCTGCCGCTGGAGCTGGTCCACTGGGATCTGGGCGCCGACCGCTACCTGCGCGACGCCGTGACCATCACGGACGACGAGTTCACCGCCCTGGCCGACCACGACGCCATCCTGCTCGGTGCGCTCGGCGACCCCCGCGTCCCGGGCAATGAGCACGCCCGCGACATCCTGCTGGGGCTACGCTTCCGGCTCGACCTTTACGTGAACCACCGTCCCGCGGTGCTGCACGACCCGGCCCTGTCCCCCCTGCGGAACATGGAGGGCAGGGCGGTCCGGCTCGACGTCTTCCGCGAGAACACCGAGGGCGTGTACGTCAACCTGGGCGGACGCTTCAAGGCGGACACCCCCGACGAGATCGCGCTGCAGGAGGACCTGAACACCTGGAAGGGCGTCGAGCGCATCATCCGCGCCGCCTTCGACTTCGCGCGCCGGCACGCACGCGGGCGCGTGACCCTGGTGGACAAGGCCAACGCCATGCCCGCCGCCGGGGCGCTCTGGCGGCGCACCTTCGAGGCGGTGGGATCCGACTTCCCCGAGGTGGAGCGGGACGCGATGTACGTGGACGCCATGGCCATGGACCTGGTGCGCCGGCCGGAACGCTACCAGGTGGTGGTGACCGGCAACCTGTTCGGCGACATCCTGAGCGATCTGGCCGCGGAGCTGACGGGCGGGATCGGGCTGGCGCCCTCCGCCAACCTGCACCCGGGCCGGCACGCCCTCTACGAACCGGTGCACGGCTCCGCGCCGGACATCGCCGGCAAGAACGTGGCCAACCCCATGGGCGCCATCGCCTGCGCGGCCCTGGCGCTGGAGCGTTCGGGGGCGGAGCGGGCGGCGGGGGCGGTCGAGCGCGCCCTGGTCCGTGCGCTGCGGGCGGGGGTGACCACCCCCGACCTGGGCGGGCGCCGGAGCACCGAGGAGGTGGGAACGTGGATCGCGGACGCGCTCGCGGACGAACCCGAGGCGACGGAGGGGGAACGGTGAGCGGGCGACTGAGCCTGGGCCAGGTGCTGAAGCGCATCGGACGCATCTCGGACGACGACGTGGAAGCCGCGCTGGAGTACCAGCGCGGCCACGGGGGCTACTTCGGCCAGGCGCTGCGGGCGCTCGGACTCCTCTCCGCCGAGGAGCTGGAGTGGGGCCTGGCCTCGCAGTTCGATCTCCCCTTCATCTTCCCCGACCCGGCGGCGGTGGACCGGGACGCGGCCGCTCTGGTGACGCCCGAGTGGGCGCTGGCCCGCCTCACGCTTCCCATCGTGAAGACCGGGGATCGCCTCACGGTGGTGACCGATTCTCCGTTGCGCACCGAGGTAGTGGAGGAGCTCGCGACCCGCACCGGGCTCGAGATCGATCTCGCCCTGGCCCCGGCCGACCGGATCCGCGACCTGATCCGCACGGTCTTCGACGAGAACCCGGCCGGGGCGGAGGGGGGAGAAGCGCGGCCCGTACCGCTGGACGAGGCCCTGCGCGCGGCGCTGAGCGCGAGCGCGTCCCGCTTCGGGATCTCCGCGCGCGAGACGTGGGCGCTCTTCTGGTCCGACCAGGGGGGCACGGTGGCGCGCCGCCGGCTGGACCGGGGGTGGCGGGACGATCTGGACGACGCCCTCGTGCCCGCGCCCTCGCGCCATCTGGGCGAGGGAGAACGGCCGGCCGGCTTCTCGGCGGATCTGCGCACCGGAGACGGGACCGTCCGGGTGGACGTGCGCTATCTGCCGGGTGCCGGGGGCGGGCGCGAGTTCCTCTTCCGTCCCGTCCCCGAGCACCCGCCGGCGCACGCGCCCTTCCCGGAGCCGCCGCCGGAGCTGGCCGCCGAGGTGCGTCTGCTGGCGCGCTCGGGGGCCGGACGTATGCTGGTTCGCACGGAGCCCCCGGCGCTGGGGGAGGGCCTCGTGCCCCACCTGCCGCGCCTCTTCTTCGGACCGGAGTGGCGCGCCGTGCACCTGGTGGGCGAGGCCGCGCCGCCTCCGGGCGACGCCTTCACGGTGGTGGTGCCCGACGATGCCGGAGCGGCGCTGGCCGCGCTCGAGGGGCTGCGGGCGTTCCACTTCGACGCGGTCACGGTCGATCTGCCCGGGCC
>JAVVFC010000006.1:0-38822 GCA_032250975.1 Longimicrobiales bacterium
CTGTCGGCCGCGTTGACCCTGCCGGCGCCCGGTCTCGCCCAGCACCCCTGGAGCGGTCTCTCCGCCGAGATGCAGATCCGTCTCGCGGTGCAGGCGGCCCCGGCCGAGGCGCGGGAGACCGCCACCGTGCAGGGGTACGACGCGCAGGGCGACTTCGTCACCCTGCGCGAGGGGACGGGAAGCCTGGTCTGCATGGCGCCCAATCCGGGCCGCGAGGACTTCGAGGTGTCGTGTCACCACGAGGGGCTGGAGCCCTTCTTCGCGCGCGGGCGGGAACTCTCCGCCCAGGGACTGGGCGCCAACGAGCGCACGCAGACCCGCTGGCGCGAGTACGAGGAGGGCAAGCTCCCCATCCCCTACGGGGCTTCCAACCACATCCTGACCGGGAGCGGATTCGACCCCGGGACCGGTGAGATCCAGGATGCCTACGTGCGGTGGGTGGTCTACACGCCGATGGCCACCCCCGAGGAGACCGGCCTCACCACGAGGGCAGGCCCCGGCGTCCCCTGGCTGATGTTCCCCGGCACCCCCGGCTCGCACATCATGATCGTGCCTCCCCGGGGCGGCGGCGGGGGCTGAGTCGGCGGAGGAGTCCGTGACCGTCCCCATCGCGCTGGTGATCGTTCTCGTACTGGGAGTGGGCCTGATCTACTCCGCCGTGCGCGCCACCGCGACGGTGGAGGACGGGCCGGCCTTCCTGCGCTGGATGGTCGCGGTGTTCACCTTCTTCGCCCTGCTGGCGTCACTCCCGGTGGTGATCGCCTTCTGAGGTGGCGGCGGTGGGTGGGGGGCCGAAGCTGACGTCGGCTGGTGAACGCGGGACCAGGCTCCACGCCTCCTCGATCGGATCCGGCACCAGCAGGCCCGTCAGGCGGAGGATCTCCGCGCCGTCGGGAAGCAGGACCTGAAAGAACCCCTGTTCGAAGCGCAGGCGGACCCGCAGCGAGTCGACGCCGTCCGTCGCCGTCAGTTCGAACCCATCGGGCACGGTCGTGGCCTGGCCGACCGTTCCGGCGGTGAACAGTACCAGCGCGGCGTCCAGGCCGTCGACACCCGACGCGGCCTCGCCCATGGTGGGCGTGCGGGGCTCGATGTCGCGTGCGCCCGGAACCAGGCGCAGCAGCCGCGCGTCCAGCAGCGCCGGCTGCCCCAGATTCACCCCCACCCGGCCCTCGATCCGCAGACTGTCGCCCGGCGCCGCCTGGAAGGCCGGCGGCACCAGCACGCGCAGCGCGACGCCGTCCCCCTCCACATGGATAGCGCCCCCGGGGGACTGGCCGCGGGAATTCAGGGCGGCGGCGCGCGTGAACACCGGCGTGCCCGCCTCCGCCGCGCGGACTTCAGCCAGTGACAACTCGGGGAAGGTGAGGCCGAGCGCCACGGCGGCGGTGCCGCCCGCGGGCAGGGTGAAGCGGGCGCTGTCGAGTGGCAGGGCCAGCAGCGTGTCGCCGAGCGCCTCCGGAGTCACCGAGACTTCGATGGTCCCGGCCGGGACGTCCTCGATCCGGAAGGAGCCCTGCGCATCGGTCGTGTCCACCGCCAGGACCCGACCCGACCCGGGCAGGATCACGCGGACGGGGACCCCTTCGAGGGGCGTATCCGGCCCCGAGAGCCGCTCGTTGCCGTCGAAGTCCAGGAAGACGACGCCTCCCACCGCGCCGGTGGCGTCGATGACGGGGGGTGAGACCGAGTTGCCGTCGCACGCCCACGCCGACGCGACCGCCAGGGCGGCGACCAACGACGGTACGCGTCCGCCTCCCAGGCCTCTCATCGTCCACCTCCCCAGCGAAGCCCCAGCCGGATCATGCGTCCGTCGCGGGTGTCGAAGATCTCCCCTCCGAGACGCGGGTTGAGAGAAAGGTCCGGGGAGAGCGCGGACCCGTCCGGCCGGAGCGACCCGGACGGGTTCACCAGGAAGAGCGCCGGATCCACCGTGGTGTCGAAGGCCTGAAGCACGTTGAGCGCGTCCACCTGGAGGCTCACGACGCCTCCGCCCAGGCGGACCAGCCCCAGACTCACCCCAATGTCCAGGTAGGGGACGTCCGGAAGGGTACAGCTGTTCCGCTCCACGAATCCGCCGCGCTGCTCACGCACGCAGTCCCAGCGCGCGGGAAGTCCGTCCAGGCCGTCGGCCGCGATCCACACCGGCTCGTTGCCGGGCACCCCGTCGGCGTCCAGATCCACCCCGTCACGGACCCCGGGAGTGAACGGGCGCCCGGACTCGTAGCGGAAGCGCCCGCGCAGCCAGGCGCCCTCGAACACCGGGACGGGCAGCGCCGCCGAGACCCCGACCCGGTGCGGAACCTCCAGGTCGGACGTGCCGTCGGACCAGTCGGTGTCACGACCATCCAGGCGGTGCTCCATGGCGAGTTCCGGCCGCCCCGAGCCCAGCCCGGGAAGATTGTCGGTTGCTTCGGAGTAGGTGTACCAGGCCGCGATCCGTGGGCCCGAGGTGGCACGGCGCTCGGTGAACAGCGTCACGCCCCTGTACTCGGACCATCCGTCCTGAACCAGCGCCCAGACGTGGTCGAAGCCCTCGAAGCGCCGGGAGGAGCCCGGGTCCTCCACCACCAGCGCACCCACCTGAACCGGCGTCCCCCAGACGGGCAGGCCGCCTTCCGTGGTCCCGAGGGGCGCGTCCACCCGGTTCAGGTCGGTACGGCGGAACAGGTTCTCGGTGCGGCGGAAGACACCCGACGCGCCAACCGTCCAGCCCTGCACGTCCGCGGACACGGTGAGGGCGGCGAAGCCCGTCACCGGCAGGTCCACCTCGGCGGGAAGCAGGGTGAGGGCCGTGGCGGACCGTGATTGCGCCCCCGCCTCGGGGAAGTCCGGGAACGCGGCGAAGCCCCCGGTTCCCGAGCGGACGCGCTCACGCTCTACGCTGCCGTCCAGCGAGATGGCCTCGGCCAGGATCCACGGATCAACCTCGTCCACGGTGGCGCCCGCGTTGGCCGAGATGCGGACGGGGCTGTCGCCGCCCGGCGCCCAGTCCAGCCCCACGTGACCGGTAAGGCGGTCGGCGCGGTCGTCCGGAATCGGCGTCGTGAGCCCCGAGACGGCCTCCCAGGTGGGGTCCGGGGTGAGGTCGTCAACCGGGAGCGACTCCGAGTGCCAGCGCCCGCCGACCCGCAGCTCGATCCCGGGCGCGGGGCGCCAGGTATCCCGGAAGAAGGCGGCGAAGTCCGTGACGGAGAAGTCCGCCTCCGCACCGAGATTCACCAGGCGCGTACCCCAGCCCAGCCACCCCTGTGCGAAGGGGTCACCGGCGCCGGCGAAGAGGCCGGCGTCCGCCCCCGGGGCGATCTCGTGCGTGGTGCGCAGAACCTCGAAGCCACCTTCGAGCCGGTGGGCACCGACGTCGTGCAGGAGCGCGGCCGACCCGAAGAGCCCGCGCCTCGTCACCTCGTCCCCGGCCAGCGGGGCGACCCCACCCTGGCGGCCTGAGCGGGCGTCGAACAGGAAGGGGGACGCCGCGTCCAGGGGCCAGTCCTCGGCGCCGGACCGCTCCGAGCGGGTGAAGCCGGCCCGCAGCGCGAGCGACGTCCGGGCGCCCACCCGCGTCAGCAGGCCACCCCCGACCACGACGTCCTGCGCCTCCAGCGCGGACTCGCGCCCCGGGTAGGCCAGGGGCGCCACCGAGGGTGCATCCGGCCTCGACCCCACGCGCACGCCCAGGTCCACGAGGTGTCCCCCCCCGAGGTCCCAGTCCACCAGCGCAAATGCGGACACCGTCTCGAAGTCCTGCAGCCCCGGGCCCTGGAAGCGGCTTCCGCCCGGGAAGAGTGCCTGGCGCGGCACCTCGACGTGATGGACGTCCGCGCCCACGGTCACGCGTGCCGAGTCCGGAACCAGATCGAAGGCCGTGCGCCCACTGGCCCAGAGGGAAGTGGGGGTGAGTCCTTCGCCGATGTCGAAGCGACCCGTCCAGAGGTCGTCCCACGAGTAGGCCGCGAAGAGCTCGGACTCACCGGCGGCCAGTGACGCATTGAAGATCTCCACCACGCCCCCCGCTCCAAATCCGAACCCGTGCGAGGGGTCGAGGGGCGCCACCCGTACCAGCCCGGCCGAACCCGTGGAAAGGGCGGCAGGCGCGCTCTGGAGTCCGGGGGCGAGAGCGGCGCCGCGGAATGGGACGCCCTGGACCTGGTAGGTGGTGAACCCGGATGGAAGCCCGAGCGAGCCGCCACCGGCGTCCAACGTGCTCACCACCTCGAGGGCCTCGGTCAGCTGGCGGGACGGCGCGGGTGCGCCGAACTCCAACTCGTCCAGCCATTGGCCCGACTCCCCTCCGCCGACCGTTGCCCAGGCGGTGTCCACGACGGTGACGGGTGGGGTGGCCTCGCGCAGACGTACGCCGATGACGGGGTGGCTCCGGGGGCGGAGGGTCAGGCCGCGCAACAATCGCGGGTGAAAGCCGAGCGCCTCGACCCGCACCTGGTAACGGCCCGGGCGCAGGCCGCTCACGGTGAAGCGGCCCTGCCGGTCGGTGCTCAGTTCACGCCCGACATCGCCGTCCGAGCCCTCCCGGAGCAGGGTGACGAGGGCATTGACCACCGGGTCCTCGAATCCGTCCAGGACCTGCCCGGAAAGCGCCGCGGCGGAGGTGGCCTGCGCGCGCAGCCCGGACGCTTCCGCCCCGAGGAGCAGCACAGCGGTGACCAGCGCGAGCAGGGGGCTGAAGCGCCACCCGGGATGTGCTCCGGCGCGGGGGAATCGCAGCATACGCATCGGCAGTGCGGTTGGGGATGTCCGGGGGTGCGGCGACCCCCGAAGATGGGCTGGCAAGGTAGGATTCCCCATCGGGGAAGTCCAACCGTACGGCCGGGCGGTCCAGGGTTGGATCACCGGCTTGGACCGGGGCGCTCCGCGGGGTCGGGGCAGGCTGGGACGCGCGCGGACCTCAGATGGCGCCCTTGCGGCCCACCATGACGGGAAGCGTACGTGCCATGATGCGCAGATCCTGCCAGAGCGAGCGGCGCTCGATGTACTCCAGGTCGAGCGCCACCTTCCGCTGCACGTCCTCGATGCTCTGATCGTAGGCGTGATTGATCTGCGCCCATCCGGTGATGCCGGGAAGCACCCGCTGCCGGTCCTGATAGCGGGGCACGCGGGAGCGGAGCTCCTGGAAGATCTGGGGCTGCTCGGGGCGCGGCCCCACGACGTTCATCTCCCCCTTGAGCACGTTGATCAACTGGGGGAGTTCATCCAGACGGTACTTGCGCAGGACCTGACCCACGGCCGTGATCCGCGGATCGTGCACGGACGCCCAGACCTGTCCGGCCCGGTCCGAATCCGCAACCATCGTGCGGAACTTGTAGATGCGGAAGACGCGCCCGCCGATGTCCTCCTTCCGTCGGCTCCGTGCCGGAATCGGCCGTGGACCCCGCCGTCCCCTCCGGTTCAGCCCGACCCGCTCCTGCACGTAGAAGACCGGACCGGGCGAGGAGAGCTTGACGAGGATCGCGATCCCGATGAAGAGCGGCGCCGCGATCACCAGGCCCACCACCGCGACGAGCAGATTGACGGCGCGGACCAGCGGGCGGTTGCTCGGGCCGCGGAGTTCCCACCGTACGATGCCCGGTCGGGTAGCCTCCAGCGCGCCCCCGGAGTCCACACGAAGACCCCAGCGCGCGGGCGGGAGCCAATGCCCGTGCTTCCGCGAGCGACGTGCCGTGTTGCTCTGATGTGCTGAAGGGCTCATGTGGAACGTGAATCCGTGGGGCTGGTGTGTCCGATAGCGCGGGTGCGGCACACGGGTGCCTGACTGGGCCCTCCCTTTCAGCAAGGACCATTCACATTCTGCTCCGAGCTCGCAACTCGTTGTTGGACAATTGGTTGTCTTTATCGGGCTACGATCGGCACCCCCGGATTCTGTGGACTTGAGCCAACGAATGTAGGGTGTGTGCAACAGATCTATGAAGGATTCTTCAAGACCTGTCGGGCGCCGCGCTCAGCCGGGGATGTCCTGGACCGGCGGCAGGCGCAGCGTAAAGTGGAAGCGGGTGCCGTGATTCAGGCGTGTCCGGTACTCCAGCGTGCCCCCCAGATCGTGCACGATCCGGCGCACGATGCTGAGTCCCAGCCCGCTCCCCGAGAAGAAGACCCCCTTGCGCCTTTCGGACTTCTGGAAGGGTTGGAGCAGGTTCCGCTCCGCGTCGGGAGACATTCCACGCCCGGTGTCGGTGACGGAGAAGCACACCTCCTCCCACCCTGCCGACTCGGCGGCCACCTCGACGAAGCCCTCCTCGGTGAACTTGAGGGCATTGGTCGCGAGGTTCAGCAGCGCGCGCCCGATCGCCCCCGGCGGCCCGACACGGCGGTCGTCACGCGGCGTCACGACCCGGATCTCCACGCCCTTGTCCTCGGCCATGGGCTGCAGCATCTCGCGGATCTGCCCCAGGCACTCGGTCAGGGAGAACGGCACGGGCGCCTCCTGGGAGAGGACCGTGCCCCCCCCGCGCGCCAGGGCGATGACGTCGTTGGCGATGGCCACCAGCGCGAAGGCTGCGGAGTAGACCACCCCGAGCTGCCGCTGCTGGGTTTCGTTGACGGGACCGCTGCGCCCGCGCTGCAGAAGTTCAGCGAGGAAGAGGATGGACGTCAGCGGCGAACGCAGGTCGTGGGCCAACTGCACCACGAGGGTGAGCGGACTCTCGGACTCCATGAGCGCCACCACGCGGTCGCGCCCATGCGGTTCGAGCGACACCCGGATCTGGTCCAGGTGGGAGAGCACTGCGAGGATCTCTTCCCGGCCGGGCGCGTCGGACGTGCGCCGGGACCAGACGTGGATCAGCTCCGACTGGAGCAGCTGAACCAGCCGCAGCCGGCCGGGCGCCTCCACCACGTCCTCCAGCCCGTCCGGCTCCCGCCCCGCGAGACGCCCCTGCAGGTCCCGATGGACGGCGTCCAGCAGCTGGTCGGCGGTGACTCCATCCGGAGTGGCGACGTCGTCCCGTCCGGCGAGGCCCTCGCGGACCCGCTCCACCGCGGCCCGGAGCGTGGCCACGAGGCCCTGCGGATCCGCGGACTCCGGCTCACCCTCCCGGCCCCCGTCGGTCGGCGGGGGCCGGACCGGCTCCACGTCCACGTCGGCACCCGCAGGGTTCACGGTTCCAGGAGCTCGCTCTTGGAGAGGTTCCGCTTCTCCATCAGGCGGTAGAGCGTCGTGCGGTCCACCCCGGCGAGCCGGGCGGCCCCGGAGATGTTGCCGTTGGAGCGCTTCAGGATCCGGGACAGATAGTGTTCCTCGAAGCGGGCCAGCATCTCCTCGCGCGCGGAGTGGTAGTCCATGTGGAAGATACCGGGATCGAGGGCGAGGGAGTTGCCCCCGTTCTCCTCCAGGAAGGGCTCACCCAGCGTGAAGGCCTCGTCGCCCACGGGGGCGCCCGCGTCCATCATGACCACCGCGTGCTCGACCACGTTTCGCAGTTCCCGGACGTTGCCGGGCCACGCGTAGGCCCGCAGCGCGTTCACCGCAGAGGGTAGCAGGGAGGGGCGGGGCTCCTCGCTGCGGTGCTTCTCCCAGAACTCCTCGAGGAAGTGTTCCACCATGGGGGGGATGTCCTCGGGCCGCTCCCGCAGGGGCGGGATGTGGATCGGGACCACCCGCAGGCGGAAGTAGAGATCCTTGCGCAGGGTGCCGTTCTCGACCGCCTCCAGGGGGTTGCGGTTGGTGGCGGCCACGAAGCGCACCGTCACGACCGCGTCCGTCCGCGAACTGCCCACCCGGCGGAGCACCCCGTCCTGCAGCACGCGCAGGAGCTTGGCCTGGATGGCGAGAGGCATCTCGACCAGTTCGTCCAGGAAGAGCGTGCCGTGGCTGGCGGCCTCGAGCAGTCCCTCCCGGGAGCGGATCGCCCCCGTGAAGGCCCCCTCCACGTGCCCGAACATCTCGGACTCGAACAGGCTCTCCGGGATGGCGGCGCAGTTGACCTCCACCAGGGGCTGCTCCCGGCGGGCACTGTGGTGATGGATGTACTGGGCGATGAGTTCCTTGCCCGTCCCGCTCTCACCGGTGATGAAGACCGAGGCGTCGGTGGCCGCCACGCGACGGGCAAGCTCCACCACGTTCCGGAAGGCCCGCGACTCTCCCAGGATGGGCATCAGCAGGTCGCCGGCGTCCGCGCGCGCGCCGTTCCCGGCCGCGTCCCGGCGCCTCCGGGGCTTGCGACGGGACGACGCCTTCCCCTCCGGGTCCGCCTCGGCCGCGGGACCTTCGGCGAACGCATGCAGCGCCCGATCCACCATGATCTCGAGGTGGGTGGCCGAGAAGGGCTTGGGTATGTAGTCGAAGGCGCCCGCGCGCAGGGCCTCCTCGGAGGTCTCCACCGACGGATTTCCGGTCATGAGGATGACCTTCGCCTCGGGGTGGATCTTCAGCGCCTCACGCGTGAGATCGATCCCCGAGACCTGCGGCATGTAGAGGTCGAGGAGCAGTACGTGGAACGAACGGCGCTTGATCAGCGCGATGGCCTGCTCGGCGCGGTCCACGGCGACCACGTTGTACCCGAACCCCTCCAGAAACGCACGGCAGGTGTTCCGGAGGGTGTCCTCGTCGTCCACCACCAGGACGTGGACGTCGGCGGGCAGGATCGGGGTCATGGGGGCGCGGGTCGGGGGCGTGGGAGTCGGACGGCGGGGGCGGAAGACTGAACCTGGAAATTTCCGGCGGGAGCGTCGGAAGATCAAGGATCCTTTTATAAAGTGTGGTGGGGAGTCTACGAAATCTCGCACCTATTGTCGCTCTCGCGCCATGGCGTCCGTGCCACACCCGCTCCCGCCCGACCCTGTCGCGGAGCGTGCGCAAAGCAGGGACACCACCGTATCTTTGGGCACGACCGGCCGAACGAGGACGGGCGCGCGGGGTATCGGCGTGCGGCTCCGCTCTTGCCTCGAGAGTCTTCCCCCCCTCTGATTACCCGCTCCTCCAAACCGGATGCGCATGAGCGACAACCTTCCCGTCTCACCGGCTCCCGAGCCGATCCCGCCCGCTCTGACACGTATGGGGGGGGTTCCCGCCCACGGGGACGAGTGGGGCGAATACGGTGAGACTCCCGCGGGGCCGGGCCTTTCGATCGGCCGGGTCGTCATGGCCGTGCGCCGCTACTGGTGGCTGCTGCTGCTGGCGGCGCTGCTGGGAGCGGGTGGGGCGATGGTCGCCTATCGCGTGGTGGTGCCCCTGTATACTGCGCGCGCCTCCCTGCTGGTGATGACGCCCACACGCGAGGCGGCCACCACGGGGGCGGTACAGGCGACCGCGCTCATGGAGGAAGCGTCCCTGCTCGACCTGCTTCGCGCTCCGCTGGTCACCGAACGGGTGGTCATGGGGGAGCGGCTCTACCTGCTGCCGCCCGGCGGCGCGGAGAGGGTCTTCGAGACCTTCGCCCTGGATTCCATGTTCGTGCCCGGGAGGTACGTGCTCGAGCTGCCCGGAGGGCCGAACGGCGGGTGGCGTCTGCGCACCCGCGATGGTCAGGAGCTGGAGCGGGGGCGGCTGGGTGAGAGTCTGGGCGAGTCACGGGGATTTCTCTGGCGGATCGCCCCCACGGTGGACACAGCGGGCGAATTCCCTTTCACCGTGATTCCGCCGCGCGAGGCCGCCGATCAGCTGGCGGAGCGGCTGCAGGCGAGTCTGAACCGGCAGGGCAACTTCATCACGGTCTCCCTGGAGGACCGGGACCCGGCGCGCGCGGCCCGCATCCTGAACGGTCTCATCCGCTCCTTCGAGCGGTCCGCGGACAGCCTGAAGGCGGCGGGTCTGCAGCAGAGCCTGGAGGACGTGGAGGTGCAGGCGGAGCAGGTGCAGGCCAGCCTGCGGCAGGCCCGTGAGGACCTTCAGGCCTACCAGATGCAGATCATCACGCGACCCTCGGACCGCGGCGTGCCCGTGGGGGCGGGTCTGCAGGAGACGCGCGCGCCCATCGTCGCGCGCTTCGAGGAGATCGGGGCCGACAAGGAGGCGGTGGACCTGGATCGGGAGCGAATCCAGCGCGTTCTCGCCGCCATTCCGGACTCGGGGGTGTCCATCACGCAGCTGGAGCTGATCCCCAGTGTGGCGTCCTCGTCGGAGTTGAGCACGCTGCTCCAGGAGTTGGCCGAGAAGAGGGTGGAGCGTCGGGACCTGGCGCAGGTCGGGACCGAGAACTATCCGCCCCTGGTGCGGCTCGACGCCGCCATCGCCGAGTTGGAGCGGGTCGAGATTCCACGACTGCTCAGGGGCGTCCAGATGGGACTCGAGCAGCGCTCCCGCGACCTGGGCGCACGGCGCGACTCGCTGGCCGCGGAGATGGTGGCCATCCCGGTGCGCATGAGCCGCGAGGACGCACTCCGGCAGGAGGTGGCCGACCAGGAGGCGCTGGCCACCGAGGTGGGGCGCCGGCGGGAGATGCAGCGCCTGATCTTCCGCTCCTCTCTCGAGGACTTCCAGGTCCTGAACGACGCCACGGTCCCCTTCACTCCGTCTTCGGATCAAAGACTTCCGCTGGCGGGCGCCGTCTTCCTGGGATTCCTGGGTGCCGGGCTGGCGGGCGCGGTTCTGCTGGACCGCTTCGATGGTCGCTTCCGCTACCCGGAAGACCTCACCCACCGGGTGGGGGTCGAGGTGCTGGGGATGATCCCGCGCATCCGGGGACGCAAGACGCGCGCGGAAGTGGAGGAGGCATTCCGGGACCTGCGCATGCGCCTCATGTACGCGCACGGAGCCGCCGGGCCCCTCATGGTGGTGGTCACCAGCCCCGGGCCCTCGGAGGGCAAGACGCTGGTGAGCGCCAACCTGGGGCTGGCTTTCAGCAAGATCGGCCGGCGCACCCTGCTGGTGGACGGCGATACGCGGCGCGGAGACCTGCACCGCCTGATCGGGGGGGAGCGGACGCCCGGCCTGGTGGACTTCCTGGCGGGGACCAGCGACGGGCGGGTCATCCACCGCACCGAGTACGACAACCTGCACTTCATGGGTTCCGGGACGCGCATGGCGCGGGCGCCCGAGTTGCTCGCCGGAGAGCGGATCCGCCGCCTCTTCCAGCACCTGCGCGAGCGCTACGACGTGGTGCTGGTGGACGGCCCGCCGATGGCCGTGGGCGCGGACGCGTTCCACCTGGCTTCGCTGACCGGCAGCATGGCGCTGGTGGTGCGCGCGGGGGCGTCCGACAAGAGCGTGGTGGAGCGGAAGCTGCAGGCGCTCGGCAACCTTCCGGTGCGTATCCTGGGTGGCATCCTCAACGACGTGGCCTCGTCCGCCCTGAAGGGCTACGGCTACTACAGCTATTACGTGCCCGGCTACGAGGCGGGAGAGGAACACGACGCCGGCGATCCTCCGGCGCTACCCGCGGGGACGGCCGGCGACGTGGTGGTGCCCGACTGACGCGCGGGCCGCCGCCGCCCTCAATCCTCCCTGAAGAACTCGATCCGGTTGGCGGAGCCCCCGTCGTGCTGGGCGCGCCGGAACGCGGTGGTGGCTCGGGTGAGCAGGTCGCCGGGGGCGACCGGGTCCCGGTCCCATTCGGTGGCGTAGAGGCCCATGCAGATCGGCGTGGTGGCTTCGCCGGAGGCGGTGTGCCCTTCCATGACCCGCTCCGCGAGGCGCACGGCGCCGGCGGCGTTGGTGTCGGGCGCGACGATGACGAAGTGCTGGTCGCCCAGCAGGCCCTTGGCATCCGAGGTGCGGGTGACCACCGCGAGCGCGTCCGCCAGCGATCCGGTCGGCTCCGAATCCTCCGGCCTGCGGGGGGCGTCGTCAGCCGCGCCCATCGCCAGGATCTCACGCAGGACCGACTGGGTGGTCTGGTCGTCCTTGGGCCCCACCACCACGCACGCCAGCGGACGTGTATGGCGGCGCGCCTCCGCGGAGATCTCGGTGAGGCGCCGCATCAGTCCGCGGGCGTTGTAAAACCCGGTCCTCGCGTCCAGCAGCGACCGCTCTGCGGCTTCGTCCGCCTCCTGCTTGGCGTGCACCAGCGACTGCACCCGCAGGATCAGCTCCTCCGGGTCGAGGGGGAGGCTGACGATGTCCCAGGCGCCCGCGCGCAGGATCTCCAGGCGCTGCTCGCGGGCGGGCCTGGCGGTGCAGAGCGCCAGCAGCGGCGTGCTCCTGCGGATCGCTCCCGACTCCGCCAGCGACCGGCACAGGTCGCTCCCGTCCACGTCGGGAAGGTCCACGTCCAGGAAGACGATGTCGGCCCGCACCCGTTGCAGGAGCTCGAGTGCCTGGCGCCCGGTATAGGCCTTGAGGACCGCGAAACCCGCCGGGCTCAGGATGCTCTCCAGCGACCGGGCGGTCCACTCCTGGTCGTCCACCACGACGGCCAGCGGCGTCCGCTGTGTGCCCCGCTCTCTGGATGGATTCACTGCGAATTCCGGGTGGAAAGGCTTGGATGGGGGACGGGCCCGCTGATCTTGTACACGGAACTCGCTTGGGGTCAAGGATCCTTCAAGATCTCTTCAGGAGAACCTCTGCACTCGAGGCGACCCATCCTGCGAGCATGATCCGTGCAAGGAGACCCATTCGGTGCCCGGGCGGCATCGGGAGGCCGGAACGCAAGGCAGAATGCCGGTTGTCTCCGGATGGGCGGCGGAGTGCCGGCGCCGGTCGGACCCCGGCGATGTTGCGAACCGGGCATAGATGCGTTGCGATCGCGCAACGAACGGCGCCGGGGGTGTGCCCGTGGCAGGATCGAGTAGATTACCCGTTTGGGGGACCGAACCGACTTCCGAGAGGCGACCTTGAGGCGATACCTGAGCGTGTGTGCCGCGCACCTGCTGGCCCTGACCCTGCTGCTGGCTCCCGGACTGGGTGCGCAGCAGCGGGACCTGGCCGACACCCGCTTCCTGGAGACGCGCGCCGAATTGGAGGCGCTGCTGGGGGAACTGCGCGAGACCGCGGCCTCCACGGCCTACTCCGCCGCCCTCCGCCGCCGTGCGCGGGACGAGGCCAACGTCATCGAACGGCGTCTGCAGGAGGGTGACTTCGGCGTGAACGACCGCATCTTCCTGGCCGTGAGCGTGCAGGGGCAGCCCTGGTTTGCGGACACACTGCGCGTTTTCGCCGGTCCGGCAGTGCGTTTCGTGGACCTCGGCGACATCTCCCTGCACGGGGTGCTGCGCAGCGAGTTGGGGGACCACATGGCCACCAGCCTGGGCCGCTTCCTGCGGGAGCCGCGCGTGCTGGAAGCGGAGAGCTTCGTGCGGCTCACCTTCCTGGGCGCGGTGGGCGGCCAGGGGGAGCGTCATCTGCCCGCGGCCTCGACGTTGGGCGAGGTGCTCACCCAGGCGGGACTCGGGGCCACCTCGGACTTCGAGGGCGTCACCATTTCGCGCGGCGGCGAACTGCTCTGGAGCCAGGACGCGGTCATGGAGGCCGTGCGGCGCGGCCGCACCCTCGATCAGATGAGCCTGCAGGCCGGCGACGAGATCCTGATTCCCGCCCAGCAGCCCCCCAACCGCACGCTCACGCTCCTTCAGATCGGGCTCGGCCTCCTCACCTCGGTGGTGCTCATCACCCAGGTCTTCTGACCTCACCCTCCGAAGAGGACCGCCGCTCCCTGCTCGAAGACGATGTCCACCGGGATGCCGGACTCGGCCAGCCGGTCCAGGTCCCGCTGGAGCGCGTCGGGGACGTGGCCCTTCTCCCGCATCAGGGTTTCCACGCCGTCGTAATCCCCGTCGCCCTGCAGCATCAGGATCATCTCGCTGAGCCCGTCCACGGCCTGCCGCATGGCGTCCATGTCCACCCGGTAGGTTCCGGTCGTCTCGTCTCGCGTGAACGCGCCCGCCTCCTGGAAGTAGTTGAAGCGGATCATGTTGGCCCGCCCGTGCGCGCTGGAGGCGCCGAAGCGCACGGAGCGGAAGATCCCGGCCAGGAAGGTCACGTAGTGATCCTCCAGCGTACCCTCGGTGAGTTCGCCCTGCTCGAGCAGCCGGGTCACCATGTAGAGACCCAGGACATCGGCCTTCCCCTCCTCCATGGGTGAGGCGTGTTCGCGCAGCGCCTCCCGCACCGTGCCGCCTCCGTCCACCGTGTTCTTGATCCCCAGGCCGTGCGCCACCTCGTGGAACATGGTGTTGGCGAAGAAGGCGTCGAAGGTGACGTGGGCGCGCTGCTCCGGCGCGATGAGAACCTCGGCCAGCGGGACCATGATGCGATCAAACTTCGCCCTCATCGCATTCTTGAGCTGCAGCCGGCGCGTTCCCCGGGCCAGCTGGACCTCTTCGTCGTTGGGCAGGTTGATGGCGATGGTCTTGGAGCCCGCATTGGCGTCGCCCGCGTAGTAGACCACGTCGTAGGCGTTCAGATCCGAGTCGGTGCCCGGCGTCTCCCGCTTGTACGCCTCCGAGACGGGGAGGTCGCGCTGGAGCCCCGGCAGCAGCGCGGCGAAGCGCTGGAGGCGCCCGCTCCATTCCATGTCCTTGAGGAGCACGTACCCCTCGTGGGCCGCCTTGTAGCCGTAGCGCTGGTCCTCGTACGTCTCGATCGGTCCGATCACCACGTCCACCCGGTTGTCCTTCATCTCCAGCCAGGCCAGGTCGCTGGCCTGATAGTCGTCGCTGAGGAGCGCCTCCGCGCGAAGCTCCAGATAGCGACGCAGGCCCGGGTCGCGGGCCGTCCCGGCCGCCGCGCGCAGATGGTTGGCGGCCTCCTCGTGCCAGCGCGCGAAGACCCGGTGGTAGGGCCGCGCCTGCAGGGTGCCGTCCGGGCCCCGTTCGACCATCGTGTAGAGGGAGCGGAGCGACGGGTCCGCCGCCGCCGCGGTCTCGAACTCCTCGTCCGTCATGTCGGACGGATAGAAGCGCGCGCCCTCCGGCTTGGGCCCGGTCCCGGTCAGGAAGGGCTCGTCGCCCGCCAGCCGGTCCCAGGGCCCGTAGTTGATCTCCAGGTAACGCCGGAGCGCCGGGTCGTCCCCGGCCCGCGCCAGCAGGGGCGCCGGATCCCCGTACGCCTGGCGCCAGAAGACCGAGTCCATGGCGGGCATGGCCGCCAGCAGGTGCCGGACCACTTCGCGGTCGCCCTCGCCCAGCCCGGACAGGTCCGCGTCAAGGCGCACGGTGGCATACTGGTCGACCAGGTCGCTCATCGGAGCTTCCCGTCCCTGCTCCCCGCAGGCGGAGACGGCCAGGGCGAGGGCGAGGGCGGAGGTGAAGCCGAGGCGGGCGCGCGAAGCATGGAGCATGGCGGGTGCGGGGTGTCGGGTGGGACGGGCGGGACCGGGTGGCGGCGTCCGGCTGCGCCCCCCGGCCCCCGACAAGGTAGTGGGAAACGGAGGCCCGCGCGCACTCGGAGCCGGAGCGAATCCGTGGTCTCGATGCGTGGCCCGGAGAGCATGCCCGTGCAAGATTAGGCCATGACCGCGCCGCCTCCGGACCCGTCTTCCCCGTCCCCTGCCGCCCACCTGCGGAGGGATGCCCTGCGCATCCTGGCCGAGGGGGTGCGCGCGGCCGAGCCCGCCCGTCTGGTGGCCGGGGCGTTGGCCGACGATCCGGAGCTCGAGCGGTGGGCGCACGAAGTGGCCGGTGCGGGTGCCGGGGGCCGGACCGTGCTGGTGGGGGTGGGGAAGGCGGCCCCGGCCATGGCGCGGGGCGCGGCGCACCTGCTGGGCCCCCTGCTGGACGGGGGCGTACTCCTGGCGCCTCACGGGGCCGTCCGGCCCCAGGGGCTCCCCTCCACAATGGTGCTTCGCGGCGGGGGACACCCGCTCCCGGACGCCGCCGGGGTAGAGGCGGCGGAGGAGATCCGGGATCTGGCCGCCGGGCTCTCGAACGGGGATCGCCTGCTGGCGCTGATCTCGGGAGGGGGGTCTGCGCTGCTGTCGCTCCCACGCCCGCCCCTGGACCTGCACGGCCTGCGAAGCGCGACCCGCCTGCTGCTCGAGTCCGGGGCGCCCATCGGGGTCGTGAACCGGGTCCGGGCGCGACTGGAACTCCTCAAGGGGGGTGGCCTGGCGGAGGTGGCCGCGCCCGCCCGCGTTCTGGGGCTGGTACTCTCCGACATCCCCGGTGGGCACGCCGAGCTGGTGGCCTCCGGGCCGCTCTCGCCGCTCCCCCCCGACGCCCGCGAAGAAGCGGCCGTCCGGGCGCTGCTCCGGCGGCCGGAGGTGCGGGACCGGATGCCGGCGGCGGTGTGGCAGGTGCTGGAGTCCGAGGCAGTCCGGAGCGAAGTCGGCGCCCCCGGTCGAGGCCCGGCGGCCGGACCCGACCAGGACGCGGCGCGGCGCGGTCCGCCGACCGGCCCGCCCGCCGTCCTGCGGATGGTGGGGAGCGGGCGCGACGCCGCCGAGGGCGCCGCCCGCGCCGCGCGGGCGCTCGGCTACGCCACCCGGGTCGTCACCACCGCGTTCCGGGGCGAAGCGCGGGCCGTGGGCCGCGGGCTGGCGCGGATGGGGATGGCGATCCGGGACGGCGCCGCGCCCCCGCGCCCGCCCGCCTGCCTGGTGCTGGCGGGGGAGACCACGGTTCACGTCACCGGGAGCGGATCGGGGGGGAGGAACCAGGAGGTGGCGCTCGGCGCCGCCCTGGCACTGGCGGGGTGGGACGGTATCGTGGTGGCATCGCTCGGGACCGACGGTCGGGACGGCCCCACCGACGCCGCCGGAGCCCTCGCGGACGGGACCACCGTGTCACGGGCCCGCGCCGGCGGGCGCAGCGTGGCGGGCGCGCTGGCGGCCAACGACGCCTACCCGCTCCTGGCCGGGTTGGGGGATCTGCTGCGGACCGGCGCCACCGGGACCAACGTGGCGGACCTGCTGCTGGTGCTGGTCAGCGCTGACGGCAGAGGGAACTCCCCCTGACGTCCACCGGGATCTCCAGATAGATGTGGTCGCCCGGATCGGTGTTGAGGTTCTCGGTGACGCACTGCTCGGCCGCGAGCAGCCGGAACTCCAGCTGGAGCGAGAGGCTGGTGGGCCACCGGAGGGTGAAGAACTCCCGGCCCTTGCCGGCCACGCGACCCAGGCGGATGCGCTGGCCCTGGCGGAGCGCGTAGACGGTGGCGTCCGAGAAGTTCAGGTTCAGGACCTCGACCTTGATCTCCCGGGTGCCCTCCTCGTCCTGGAAGGGATTCCGGCTCGTGGCGCACCCCCCGGCCATCCCCGTCAGGGACAGGATCAGGAGGGCGTGGATGCTTGCGCGGCGCATGGAGGTCTTCCCCGGCTCGAGTGGGACTCACCTTATGAATACCGGGTGCGGCGGGATCGGGTCCCGTGGTGGTCGTGCCCGGCGCCGCCGGATGGTATGTTGCCGGTCTTCTCCCTGAACCCGATACGAGCACAATGATCCGTCCTCTCCGGCTCCCCGCTCCGTCCCTCCTGCTCCTGCTCCTGCTCCTCGTCCCGCTCCCGGCCTCGGGCCAGGACATCCTCTCCAAGCTGCGCGACGACTTCGGGCGGCTGCGGGGGAACGTGGTGGGGATGGTCGAGGCGATGCCCACCTCGGGGCTGCGCACGGCGCCCACCGAGGGGGTGCGGGACTTCGCGCAGCAGATCGAACACATCGCGGTGGGGGCGGTCAACCTGATCGCGCTCGGGCTGGACGAGGACCGCATCGACCTGGAGATGGATCCGGAGGTGTACCTGAACGACCGGGATGCCCTGGTCGCCTTCGTACACCACGCCTTCGACCGGGTGGACGCGGCGCTGGCGGAGATGACGCCCGAGGACCTGCTGCAGCCGGCGAGCCTCTTCGGGCGGCTGGAGCGCCCCCGCTGGATGGTGCTGGCCCTGGCCTACGAGCACGGCGTCTGGACGCTGGGCGCCACCGTGCCGTATCTGCGACTCAACGGAGCCGCCCCTCCGGGCTACAACCTGGTCCCGCGGGTGGGCGGAGGGAGCTGAAGCGATGGAGACCCGGCGTCCCACCAACCCCGCCGCCGAGGAGATCCTGGGCGGGTACTTTCCGGTCCTGGACCACGGCTTCGTGGCGCTCGTGGACTACATGGGGTCGGACGACAGCGTCGAGCGGGCGGCCCGCGTCTCGTACGGCTACGGGACGCGGCAGACGTCCGCCACCCGCGGACTGGTGCGCTACCTGCGCCGACACCGGCACACCACCCCCAGCGAGATGGTGGAGTTCAAGTTCCACTGCGCGATGCCCATGTTCGTGGCGCGCCAGTGGATCCGCCACCGGACCGCCTCGGTGAACGAATACTCGGGGCGCTACTCGCTGATGCCGCTCCTCTTCTACACGCCGCCCGAGGAGGACTTCGCGCTCCAGAGCCCGGTGAACAACCAGGGGCGCGGAGACCGGGCGGGCGCGGCGCTCTACGCCGAGGCGCGCCGGCGCTGGGAGGCGATCCGGCGAGAGGCCGGCGACACCTACGGCTGGATGGTGCAGCAGGACGTCGCCCGGGAGATCGCGCGCATCGACCTGCCGCTCTCCACCTACACGCAGTGGTACTGGAAGGTCGACCTGCACAACCTGCTCCACTTCCTCTCGCTGCGGGTGGATCCCCACGCCCAGTGGGAGATCCAGGCCTACGCGCGCGTGATGGCGGGGATGGTCCAGCGGGTGGCGCCCCTCAGCTACGAGGCCTGGGTGGACTATGACCTGGTCTCGGCGCCCATGAGCCGGGGGGAGCTGGCCGCGCTCGCCCGCCTGATCGAGGTGGAGGCGGAGGGCGTGCGCTCGCGCGCGGACGTCCGTCTCTCCGGCGAGGACCTCAAGGCGCTGGGGCTCTCGCCGCGTGAGGCGCGCGAGTTCGCCGACAAGCTGGCGCCCCGCGAGCGCCCCGACTTCACGCTCGACCTGGGGGCGATGCGTCCCGCGGAAGAGGTCGCGGAAGAGATGGCGCGGGCGGTGCCGACCTTCGAGCCCGCTCCCCCCGAGGCGTGAGGGGGGTGGAGCTCAGTCGGCCACCCACACCGTCTTCACGTTCACGAATTCCAGGATCCCCAGGGGCGAGAGTTCCCGGCCGAATCCGCTCTGCCGGATCCCGCCGAAGGGCAGGCGTGGGTCGGAGCGGACGAAGTCGTTGACGAAGACCGACCCCGCCTCCAGCACCTCGCGCGCCAGCGCCTCGCCCCGGACGCGGTCACCGGTGAAGACCGCCGCCCCCAACCCGAAGTCGGTGTCGTTGGCGATGCGGAGCGCGTCCTCGTCGTCGCGCGCCGGGATCACGACCGCGACCGGCCCGAACAACTCCTCCTCGTAGGCGGGCATGCCCGGTCCGACGCCGGAGAGCACGGTGGGCGGATACCAGGCGCCCGCCCGCTCCGGCACCGCGCCCCCCAGATGCAGCGACGCGCCGGCCCGGATGGACTCCTGCACCTGGCGGTGCAGCGTATCGCGGAGTTCAGCGCGGGCCATGGGGCCCATCGCGGTGTCCGGGTCCAGGGGATCACCGGTACGCACGGCGGCGAAGCGCCGCACCACCGCCTCCAGGAAGGCGTCGTGGCGGGTCTGGACGACGATGAGCCGCTTGGCCGCGATGCAGCTTTGCCCCCCGTTGATGAGCCGCGAGGCCACGCACCGCTCCGCCGCCACCGCGGGATCGGCGTCCCCGAGCACCACGTAGGGGTCGCTTCCGCCCAGCTCGAGCAGACACTTCTTGATGCGGGCGCCCGCCTGCGCCGCCACCGCCCGGCCCGCGCCCACGCTCCCCGTGAGCGTGACGCCCTGAACGGCCGGGTGGTCCAGGAGCGCCTCGACGTCCTCCACCTCCAGGAAGAGGTTCTGGAAGAGACCCTCGGGCAGCCCCGCCCGCCGCAGGACCTCCTCGCACGCCAGCGCGCACCCGGGGACCCCGGGCGCGTGCTTGAGCAGGACGGCGTTTCCGGCCATGAGCGCGGGCGCCGCGGCCCGGAAGACCTGCCAGAAGGGGAAGTTCCAGGGCATGATGGCCAGCACCGTCCCCAGCGCTTGCGCGCACCAGTAGGCACGCGCGCCCTCGACCTCGGCGGGGCGGTCGGCCAAAAAGGCGGCGCCGTGCTCCGCGTAGTACTCCAGCACCCACGCGCATTTTTCCGCCTCGCCCGTGCCCTGCGAGACGGGCTTTCCCATCTCCTCCGCCATGAGCGCCGCCCAGCGGGGGGCCTCGTCCCGCAGGATCGCGGCGGCCCGCCGCAGCGGCGCGGCCCGCTCCTCGATGGGGCGGTCCCGCCAGGTGAGAAAGGCCCCATGCGACCGACGCGCCGCCGCGGCCGCCTGCTCGCGGGTGAGCGACGGATACCGGCGAAGGGGATCTCCGTTGGAGGGGTCGACGGCGGCGAACGGCATGGCGGGCTCCCGGAGGATCAGCGGGGTCGCACGCGGTAGCCCACTACCGACTGTACGTCGAAGTCGTCCGTCTCGATGCCGTACAGGACATCTCCCACCAGGCGAAGGGGTTGGAAGGTCCCCGGCATGGTCAGCACCCCCAGGTACCGCCCGTCCGCGTCGAAGACGTCCCAGTCGGGAGAGCCCAGGTCCTGGGGGTTGAACTCGGTGGCGTCATCCACCTGCTCGACCGCGCGGATCCGCTGAACCCAGAGTGTTTCGTCGGGGCCGAGCATGACCTGGGCGAAGGCGGGAAAGTACTCGGCGAACTCAATGGAGGAGATGATCTGCGCGAGCACCTGGGGCGGGGCCCCCTGGGGCGCCATCAGCCTCCCCATCATGTCGCGCACCCGCTCCTGGTCCCGCTCCGTGACCGGCCGTCGCTCGACGGGGCGCGTGACGACCCGCTCGACCGCGCCGTCGCGTCGCAGCTCGATGCGGTACTCGCCGTTCATGGCCGCGGCCAGCCGTCCGCTGCCGTCCACGTCCCAGACCGGCTCGGGCTCGAAGAGCCGGATGCGCGGCTGGCCGCCGGCGAAGGAGAGGGACTGGCCCTTGGGCAGGTAGCCGAGGGTGTCCGGCTGCGCATCCTCGCCGGTCACGGTGATGATGGGGTCGCCCAACGGGAGCGCCGCCATCCCCTCCACGTCCATGCCGCGGAGCTGGGCGGTCAGCACGTCCCCCGCCGCTTCGTCCCAGCGCACCGGCACGCCGCCGGTCAGGCGGAAGGGGACGACGCCGTCAGACGCGCCCTCCAGGGTGAAGAGGTTGACGCGCTGGTTGGTCAGGTCGGGGACGCGCACGTGGGTGGCCGACACGAACACCCCCATGAGCGCCGGCCCGAACTCCCCCGGACCCTCTCCGGGCGCGCCCAGCGTGCCCGCGAAGGACCCGTCCGGATGGTAGATCTGGACGTGGCGGGCCTGCTGGTCGGCCACGTAGACCCGCCCGTCGGCGTCGGCGTCCACGCCCACCACCAGGGAGAACTCCCCCTCCGTTCCCGCGTCCAGCCCGCCCACCCGGAAGACCTCCTCCAGCGCCCATCCGGGCTCTCCGGACCAGATCCCGGGGCCGGTGTTGTGCACCACCGGAATGCCGGCGGAGTCCTGCACCGTACCCTGCCACTCCCCGCCCCGGCCGGAGTCGCCGCCACACGCGGCGGCGGTGAGGAGGGAGGCCAGCGCCAGCGTGCTCGATCGGATGGTCTTCATGGGTCTGCCTGTTCAGGTGCGGGGTCCGGGTGTGGGGTCCGGGCGGCCGTGCTCGACCGTCCGGCGCCCACCCACTACGACGAGCCCCCGCTCATGTCTTCAACTGGGCCGGGTCGCGGCTCCCACCGGAGGGGTGGACCCGGCCGCACCCCCACCGGTACCAAAGGTGGCACGGAGCGCGCCGCCGTGCGAGGTGCTCCCCGCCGGAGGGCCGGGGTGGACGAGGTGAGCCGGACCCCCGATACTCTCCCGCCATGCAGATCCGCTACATCGACGGTCCCCGCCTGCGGCGCTCGCTGGTCGCGGCCTGCGAGTACGCCAGCGGCCAGCGCGGGGAGCTGAACCGCATCAACGTCTTTCCGGTCCCGGACGGGGACACGGGGACCAACCTGGCGCTCACCGTGCGGGCGGTCTCGGACCATCTGCTGCGTAACCGGGACCGGGCGGTGAGCGCCGTGGCTCGCGAGGCCGCCCAGGCCGCCGTGCTGGGCGCGCGCGGCAACTGCGGCATGATCCTCTCGCACTTCCTGCTGGGCTTCTCCCGGGAGCTTCAGGACCGGGTCCGCATCTCCGCCGCCGAGTTCTCCGAGGCGCTGCAGGGCGGGGTGCGAAACCTCTACGGCGCCCTGGAGCGGCCCGTGGAGGGCACCATCCTGACCGTGATGCGCGAGACCGCCGAGGCCGCGGACCGGGCGGCGATCCCCGACTTCGTGCCCCTGGTGGACCACCTGGTGGGGCAGGCGCGGGAGGCGCTCGCGCGCACGCCCGATCTGCTGCCGGTGCTGCGCAGCGCCGGGGTGGTGGATGCCGGCGCGAAGGGGTTCGTGTCGCTGCTGGAAGGGGTGCTGCTCTTCATCCACGGGGACCCGCTCACCGAGGTGGCTGAGGGCACCGTGGGCGGCGGGGTGGACGCCGCCGGCGCCGCGGGCGTGGCGTACCCCGACGACTCGGAGCGTTACCGCTTCTGCACCGAGGCCCTGGTGCGGGGCCCTGCGCTGCCATCCCAGGACGTGGTCAAGCGTCACCTGCGCGAGCTGGGGGATTCGCTCATCGCCATCCGGGCCGGGAACGTCCTCAAGGTCCACATCCACACGGACGAGCCGGAGGCGGTGTTCGGCTACCTGCGCTCGGTGGGCACGCTCGCCACCCACAAGGCGGAGGACATGCGGGCGCAGCACGCCGCCGTGGAGCGGGCCGGCCACGTCGCCCTGGCGCGCCGCCCGGTGGGGGTGTTCACCGATTCGGCGGCGGACCTGCCCGAGGAGGTGGTGCGGGCGCACGGGATCCACGTGACGCCGCTGGTGCTGATCGAGGGCGAGCGCAGCTACCGGGACGGGATCGACATCACCGCCACCGAGTTCCACTCGCGCCTCGAGGGGCCGGCCGAGTCGCTCCCCACCACCTCCCAGCCGGCCCCGGCGGACTTTCTGCGCACCTTCGAGGCGGCGGCCGCCGAGTCGGAGCGCCTGGTGGGCGTCACCGCCGGCTCCACCCTCACCGGCACCTTCCAGTCGGCGGGGACCGCTGCGCGCCACTTCACGGGGGCGCCGGTCGCGGTGATGGACTCGCTCGGGGTCTCGCTGCTGCAGGGGCTGCTGGTGCTCAAGGCCGCCGAACTGGCGGAGCTGGGCACGGATCCCGAGCGGATCGTCGCGGAGCTCGAGCGCATCCGGCGGCGCTCCAACATCCTGTTCACGGTGCGGACCTTCGACCGGCTGCTGGCCTCGGGCCGGGTGGGGCGGGGCCGGGCGGCGCTGGGCGCCATGCTGAACGTCAAGCCGGTCCTGGGCCTGAGCCCGGAGGGGCGGGTGCTCCCATTCGGCAAGGCGATCGGGTCGCGGCGGGTCACGGACCTGCTGCTCGAGAGGGTGCGGGAGGGCGTCGGGGACGCCGAGCGGGTGCGCTTCGGGGTCGTGCACGTGGCGCTCCCGGAGGTGGTGCGTCCGGTGAGCGATGCGCTCCGCGGGATGTTCGGTGAGGTGGAGATCCTTGTGGCGCCCGCCACCCCGGTGATCGCCACCCACATCGGCCCGGGAGCCTGGGGCGTCGCCTACATGGTCGAGGACTGACGTGCAGGACGTGGTGTCCGGCGTGGGGGCGTCGGGCCCGCTCGCGCTGGCGGCGTTCGTGGGCTACCTGCTGATGGTGGTCGCCATCGGCGTCTACGCCGCCCGCTTCTCCTCGCGCGGCGTGGGGGAGTACTTCGTGGGGGGGCGCCGCATCAACCGCTTCGTGGTGGCCCTCTCGGCGGTGGTCTCCGGGCGCTCGGCGTGGCTCCTGCTCGGGGTGACCGGGGTGGCGTACACCCGGGGCGCCTCCGCCATCTGGACGGTGACCGGGTACACGCTGGTGGAACTGGTCCTCTTCCTGACGCTCGCCCCCCGCATCCGGCGCTTCGCCGAGGAGCACGACTCGGTCACGCTGCCGGACGTCTTCGCCGCCCGCTTCGGGGACGAGGACGGCCGGCTGCGCATGACGCTGGCCGCGGTGCTGCTGATCTTCATGGTCGGGTACGTGGCCGCCCAGTTCACGGCCGGGGGCAAGGCCATGAGCGCCTCCTTCGGACTCGGGGCGGGGGCGGGCGTGCTGCTCACCGCGGGCATCGTACTGGCCTACACCATGGCGGGCGGCTTTCTGGCCGTGAGCCTGACCGATACGCTGCAGGCCGTCTTCATGCTGGTGGGGCTGGTGGTGCTGCCGGTGGTGGCCTTCGGGCACGCCGGCGGGGTGGACGCCGCGCTGGCCGCGCTGCGGGGCTTCGATCCCACGCTGGTGGATCCGGTCGCGCTGGGGGTGGGCGCCTGGCTGGGGATGGTGGGGATCGGTCTGGGCTCGCCCGGGAATCCGCAGATCGTGGTCCGCTACATGAGCATCTCGGATCCGCGTCAGCTTCGCTTCGCCGCCGGTGTGGCCACCTTCTGGAACGTGGTCATGGGGGTGGGGGCGGTGGCGATCGGGCTCGCGGGGAGGGCGCTCATCCCCGACGTGGCTTCCCTGCCGGGGGCCGATCCGGAGAGCCTCTACCCGGTGCTGGCGCGCGAGCACCTGCACCCGGTCCTCTTCGGCGTGGTGCTCGCTTCCATCTTCGCCGCCATCATGTCCACCGCCGACTCGCAGCTGCTGGTGGGCGCTTCGGCGCTGGCCCGCGACGTCTACGAGAAGGTGCTGCGTCGGGGACGGCCGGTCGAACCCCGCACGATGGTGCGCATCTCGCGGGCCGTGGTGGCGGGGCTGGTGCTCGCGGCGCTGGCCCTCGGCGTGGTGGCGGAGGACGTGGTCTTCTGGCTCGTGCTCTTCGCCTGGGGTGGGCTGGGCGCGGCGGTGGGGCCGCCGCTGATCCTGGCGTTCTACTGGCGGGGCACGACGCGCGGCGGCGTGCTGGCCGGGATGGTAGCCGGCACGGTCGTGACCGTGATCTGGGAACTGGTGCCCGCACTCGATGCCGCGCTCTACAGCCTGATTCCGGCCTTCCTGCTCTCCACGGCGGCGGTGGTGACGGTCAGCCGGCTGCAGCGGCGCTGAGACGGGCCGGGCCGCGAGGCGCGGATCGGGGCGCGCGCAGGAGCGGGCGCCGATCCCGATGCGTCAGGCTTCGGCCTCGCGAAGCTGCTTGCGGCCGCCGACCAGCCAGTCACAGGTGGCCCGCTGCGCCGGGGACGGCTCGGCGGGGAGCGCCACCAGGGTGGGCGTGAGCCGCTCGTCGTCCGGCAGGTGCAGGACCAGGTCTGTCAGATCGCCGGGCGCCTCCCAGGCGTGGGCCATCCCCTGGGCGTCCACGGCCACCGCGCGGCCCGGCTCGGTCAGGCGCGCCAGCAGGACGGCGTACTCCCGCCAGGCCGCAAGCGGTTCGGCGGATCCGGCGGCCACGGCGGGCACCAGCGAATCGCGGTAGTGGTCCACCGCCTGCTGATAGTGCTCCGGGTTCGCGGACCTCAGGGCCTTGAGCTGGCCCCGGCAGAGATCCCGGGGGTCGTGGCCCCCGCCCTCCGCCAGCGCCGCCTCCAGAATGCGGTCCGCGCGGTCCTGCGCCGTGTCGGTCATGATAGAGGAGGTTGTCCCCGGAGCACCGCTTCGTCAACGTAGGGATCCGCCCCGTACCCCCGGAGCCGTCCATGTGGAGCCCCCAGAAGGACCCCGCCGCCCCACGGCAGTACTTCCAGATCTCCTGGGAGATGTTCGGGGAGCTCTGCCGGGCGCTCGCGCTCCGGGTCGCGCGCGAATACGACCCCGAGGTGGTGGTGGGGATCGCCCGCGCGGGCGTGGTTCCCGCCGGCGTCATGGCCTCCATTCTGCGCAGCGACCTGTACGCCATGACCATATCGCGGCGTCAGGGCGGCGACACGGTACGTGAGCGCCCCGAGGTGCTCTCGGCGGCGCCGGCGCAGCTGCGCGGCCGCCGGGTGCTGCTGGTGGACGAGATCACCACATCCGGAGACACCCTGCGCATGGCGCTGGCCGCGGCCCGCGACGTGGGCCCCGCCGAGGTGCGCACCGCCACGTGCTTCGTGCGCCCGCAGGGGTACCGCCCCGACTTCTTCGCGCTGGAGACCGACCAGGAGCTGATCTTCCCGTGGGACCGCAAGGTGTTCCAGGACGGCGAACTGGTGGTCAATCCGCGCTACGCCGACGTTCTGGAGGAGTAGTCCGCCCCGCCTCCGCCCGCCCTGGACGCCCACGCCCGGGCGTCCCCCGCCTCCGCGTCACCCGCCCTGGGCCATGGCGTCCAGAAAGTCCTCGTTGGTGGGGTGCCGCTTCATCCGGCCCAGCAGGAACTCCATCGCCTCCACCGGGGGGTGGGTGGCCAGGAAGTTGCGCAGCAGGAAGACGCGGTTGCGCTCCTTTTCGGAGAGCAGCAGCTCCTCCTTGCGGGTGCCGGAGCGGTTGAGGTCCACCGCCGGGAAGATGCGCCGGTCGGCGATTTCGCGGTCGAGCACCAGCTCCATGTTCCCCGTGCCCTTGAACTCCTCGAAGATCACCTCGTCCATGCGCGAGCCCGTCTCCACCAGGGCGGTGGCGATGATGGTGAGCGATCCGCCGTTGTCGATCTTGCGCGCCGACCCGAAGAAGCGCTTGGGCTTCTGGAGGGCGGTGGCCTCCACACCCCCGGTGAGGATCTTGCCGCTGTGGGGGGCGACCGTGTTGTAGGCGCGCGCCAGCCGGGTGATGGAGTCGAGCAGGATCACCACGTCGTGACCGGCCTCCACCAGGCGCTTGGCCTTCTCCAGCACCATCTCGGAGACCTGCGTGTGGCGCGCCGCCTTCTCGTCGAATGTCGACGCCACGACCTCGCCCCGGACCTTCTGGCGCATCTCGGTGACCTCCTCGGGGCGCTCGTCGATCAGCAGCACGATGAGGTGCACCTCGGGGTGGTTCTCCGCGATGCCGGCCGCCACCTGACGCAGAAGCGTCGTCTTGCCCGCCTTGGGCGGCGAGACGATGAGGCCGCGCTGCCCCTTTCCGATGGGCGCGATGAGGTCCATCACGCGCATGGAGAGGGAGGCGTGGCTCTCCAGCCGCAGGCGCTCGTCGGGGTAGCGGGGACGCAGGTCGTCGAAGGAGGGGCGCGGAACCTCGGGATCGGGCACATGGCCGTTCAGCGAGGTCACCCGCAAAAGGCTCATGTACCGCTCCCGCCGCCGGCTGGGCCGCACCGTTCCCACGATGGAGTCGCCGGTGCGCAGGTCCAGGGATCGCACCAGGCCCTTGCCGACGTAGATGTCGTCCGGGCTGGGCAGGTAGCTCCACTCCTGGGCGCGCAGGAAGCCGTGGCCCTCCTTCACCACCTCGAGCACGCCGTGCGCCTCGAGGGCGACGTCGCTGGCCAGCAGCTGCCGCTCGATCTGGTGGATAAGCCGTTTCCGGCTCATCCCCCCGGTGTCGGCGATCTCCAGTTCCTGGGCCATGTCCTGGAGCTCGCACAGGGTCTTGGTACGGAATTCCGCGATGTCCACGGGAGGTGCGATGGCGGGGCGAATGCCCGGATCGGTTGGGGCCCGGGTGGCATGAGAAAGGGGGCCCGGGCGGGGGAGGATGCGGAGTGGGGTCCCGGAGAGGGGAACCGTCCGTGCCCGGCACCCTAACCATCCTCGCGTCGGGGGTCAAGACGCGGCGCGCTCGGCCGGGGCAGGCACCGGCACGGTCGCCGGAGCGGCAGAGGAAAAGTCGGGAATCAGCAGCCCGCAAAGGGGCGGGCCGTCGCCCGGAATTTCCCTTGAAATCAGGCGTCCTTGACATTCGACCACCCCGGGAAAAACGTTCGTTTTCGCAAAGGGGTTGTGGGAGGGGGCACACGATCGGACCGGAGAGCGGCCGGATGGCGCGTCACAACAGGGATGGATCGGGGGGAGACCAGCGGGGCTACCGCTACCAGGTCAGCTATCAACCGGACTGGCTCCGCATGGTCAAGGTGACGCGCGATCTGGAGACCGGGCGGCAATCCACCAAGATCCTCTACCGGAATCCGGCGGACCACCGGGAGGCGGAGCCGGGGTCCCGGGTGAGGACCGGAATCACGTCTCCCGATCAGGATCTGGACTTCGAGATCGCCCTGCGGGACCCCGGAGCCCGGGTCACCCGGGTACGGGTGGCGTGCCTGGTTCCCGACGGATCCGGAGCCACCGAGGAAGTGGAGTTCGTCCTCGAGGGCCGGCTTCCCGACGCGTCCACCTGAGCGCGCGCCCCCGTGTCCGTCGTGATGCCCATCCGTTGGCTCGGTCGGAGCGCCTTCCGGCTGGTGTCGACCGTGGGCCGGGCCGGGTACCTGGCCGCGGGTGCGGCGCGGGCACTGCGCCGGACCGACATCTGGCCGCCGAACGTGGTGCCCCAGATGGTGGCGGTGGGCGTCGCCTCCATCCCCATCGCCCTCTTCATCTCCGCCTTCACCGGGATCGTGCTGGCCCTTCAGGCCTCCTACACGTTCACCGGTACGGTGCCGCTCTACTTCGTGGGCGCGCTGGTGGGCAAGACGATCATCCTGGAACTGGGGCCGGTGCTCACGGGGCTGGCGCTTGCGGGACGCGTGGGCGCCAACATCGCCGCCGAGCTGGGCACCATGCGGGTGACCGAGCAGATCGACGCGCTCGAGTCGCTGGCGTACGACCCCCTCGCGTATCTGGTGGTGCCCCGCATGCTGGCCGGGCTGGTGATGTTCCCCATAGTGGTGACCTTCGCCATGGCCATGGGGATCGCCGCCGGATGGCTCACCTCGCTGGCGCTGCTGGACATGTCGTCCCCGCAGTTCATCCGGGGCCTGCAGCTCTTCTTCGAGCCCTTCGACGTCCGCTTCGCCCTCATCAAGTCGGCCAGCTTCGGTCTGGTGGTGACCGGGATCGGGGCCTTCTACGGCTACACGTGCACGGGCGGGGCGGCGGGCGTCGGGCGGGGCACCACCCGCGCCGTGGTGCTGGCGAGCATGGTGATCCTGGTGCTGGACGCCTTCTGGGCCGCCACCCTGCTGCGGTGATCCCGTGAGCGAGCCCCGGGGAGGAGCGCGGTGAGCATCGAGCTGCTCGACCTGCACAAGGCGTACGGTGCCCTGCGCGTCCTGGAAGGCTTCTCGCTCGAGGTGCGCGAGGGGGAGGTGGTCACCGTGATCGGGCCCTCCGGCTCCGGAAAGTCCACCACCCTGAAGTCCATCATCGGGCTGGTGACGCCGGACGAGGGTGTGGTGCGCGTCGACGGCGAGAGCGTGCACGAGCTGGCCACCGACCGGCTCTACGAAGTGCGCCGCAAGGTGGGCTACCTGTTCCAGTTCGCGGCGCTCTTCGACTCCATGACCATCGGCGAGAACGTGGCCATGGGCCTCCGGCGCATCCCCGGGATCACGCGGGACGAGATCCGCGACCGCGTGCACGACGCGCTGGCGCGGGTGGACCTGGAGGCCTCGGAGCGCAAGTACCCCGCGCAGCTTTCGGGGGGGATGCGCAAGCGCGCCGGACTGGCGCGCGCCATCGCGTTGAATCCCCGCTACCTGCTCTATGACGAGCCCACCACGGGACTGGATCCGCTCACGGTGACCATGGTGGACCGCCTGATCCTGCGGATGCGGGACGAGCTCGAGGTGACCTCGCTGGTGATCACGCACGACATCTCCAGCGCCTACCGCATCTCCGACCGGATCGCCATGCTCTATGAGGGACGGGTACGGGCGGAGGGGACCCCGGAGGAGATCCGGGAGGCGGAGGATCCCGTGGTGCGGGCCTTTCTGGAGGGGCGACCCGAACTCATGGAGGCGGAGGCGTGAATCGGACGCGTGAGCTGGTGGTGGGCGCCGTGATCCTGGCCGGACTGGCGGTGGGGGTGGTGGGCTCCCTCTGGCTGTCGGGCTCCGGCTTCGGGCGCCCCTCCAATCCGCTGACCGTGATGGTGGCGGACGTGGGCCAGTTGCGCCAGGGGAACACGGTCAAGTACCGGGGCGTGCCCATCGGGCGGGTCGATCGCTTCGAGCTCACACCGTCGGGGGACGGGATCGCGGTCCGACTCCTGCTGGATCGCGAGATCCCACCCGTGGAGGAACTCCGGGCGATCCTGGCGCCCGAGTCGCTCTTCGGCGAGTGGCAGGTGGAGTTGGTCTCGCTGGCCCGCTTCCCTGGGTTCGAGTACTTCGAGATCCCGGGGGGGATGGTGCTGGAGGACGGCGGCGAGCCGGTGCCGGGCTTCGCCATGCCCGACATCACGCGCCTGACGGCGGCCGCCAACGAGATCAGCCAGAACCTGGCGGTCCTCACCGACCGGGTGGACCGGGCCTTCAACGAGGAGACCGCCGAGAACGTGCGGGTGGCCATCGCCAACATCCAGGAGATGTCGGAGAGCCTGAGGAGCCTGGCGGGGGCGTCGGACGAGACCTTCCATGAGTTGAGCGACGACGTGCGCCAGGCCACGGCAGACATCAGCGCCGCGGCGGCGGTGGCCCGCTCCACGCTCGACCGCGCGGACCGGCTGCTGGCCTCGGGCCAGCTGGACTCGATCGTCGAGGACGTGGCCGCCGCCTCCCGGGATCTTGCCACCCTCTCCCGCGCGGCGGGCGCCTCCGCGGACCGGGTCGAGCGCACGGTCGCCAGCGCGGACTCCCTCTTCCTGCGCCTGAACCGGATCGCGGGCCGCATCGAGGACGGGGAGGGGGTTCTGGGCCAGCTCATGAACGACAGCGTGATGGTGGAGCGGACCGCCGACGTGCTGCTGCGCCTGGACCTGCTGCTGGAGGACTTCATGGCCAACCCCAAGCGGTACGTCCGCCTCTCCATCTTCTGACCGGATGACACGGAACGGGCGCGGGGGGCCCCGCATCGAGCGGAGCGCCGGCGGCGTAGTGCTGCGGCGCATCGACGGCGTTCTCCACGTCCTGCTCATCCGCGACCCCTACCGCAACTGGGGGCTGCCCAAGGGGCATGTGGAGCCGGGCGAGGACGCCATCGGTGCCGCCCTGCGCGAGGTGGAGGAGGAGACCGGCCTCACGCGCCTGGTCGCGGGGCCGGAGATCCTGACCATCGACTGGGTGTTCAAGCTGCGGGGCCGCCGCATCCACAAGTACTGCTGCTTCTTCCTGATGTCCTCACCGTCCGGGCGCCCCGTTCCCGAGCGCAGCGAAGGAATCACCGCGTGCCGGTGGGTGGCGCTTCCCGGGGCGCTCGACCAGATCTCCTACGAGAACGCCCGCCAGGTGCTGGCGGCGGCGGTGGAGATGGTGGACGGCGCCGACCCCCCACCCCTCCCTCTCTGAGGACGACATGACCTCCGAGCGCGTCCGGCCCTCCGCTCAAGCGCTGGCCGTCCTGCTGGTCCTGGGCTTCCTGCTGCTCTCGCTGCGCCCGGTCCTGAACCCCTTCCTGCTCTGGGTGGCCCTGCTGGCGGTGCTGCTCCCGAACCGTGGCCTGGGCGCCTACCCCGGTGTGGCGGGGGTGGCCACCCTGCTCACCCTGCTCTGGCTGCTCTCCACCACCGGGGGGATTCTCGCGCCCTTCCTGGTGGCGCTGGGGCTGGCCTACCTGCTCGACCCTGCGGTGGATGCGCTGCAGCGGCGGGGGATGGGACGCTCGGTCGCCATCGCGGTGCTGGTGCTGCCGGTGCTCGCCGCACTGGCGGTCGGGGTGGTACTGGCGGCCCCGGAAGCGGGACGGCAGGTGCAGGAGCTGCTGCGCGAACTCCCCGACGCGCTCGGACGGGCCGCATCGTGGCTCGAGGGGCTGGGGCCCCGGCTGGGGGGGGTGCCGTGGGTGGGCGAGGCGTTGGCGGGCGTGGCGAGCCGCCTGGACCCCGAGTCGGTGGCCGCCTTTCTGGAGGAGCGGCACGAGGCGCTCGCCCGACGAGCCTGGGCGGGGGTGCTGGGCGTGGGGCGGGGGATCTCCTCGGCGATCTCGGTGCTGGGGTACGTGGTGCTGACGCCGGTGATCACCTTCTACCTGCTGCGGGACTGGGACGGGCTGGTGCGCCGTGTGGGCGAGCTGGTTCCGCGCCCCGCGCTCCCGGGGGTGGCGGATTTCTTCCGGGAGTTGGACGACCTGCTGGGGCGGTTCCTGCGCGGTCAGCTGGTGGTGGCGCTTCTGATGGGGCTGCTCACGGCGCTCGGGCTGTGGGCGTGGAGCTTTCCCTACGCCTTCCTGATCGGAGGACTGGTCGCGGTCTTCTCGGTGGTGCCGTATCTGGGGCTGGTGCTGAGCCTGCTGCCGGCGGTGGCGGTGGCGCTGGTCTCGGGGCAGGTGGGGTACTCGCTGCTCAAGGTGGCGGTGGTCTTCGGGGTGGTGCAGGGGCTGGAGGGGACGGTCATCAGCCCGCGCATCGTGGGCGATTCGGTGGGGCTGCACCCGGTCTGGATCCTGCTGGCGATCACCGCGGGCGGCTTCTTCTTCGGATTCACCGGCCTGCTGCTGGCGGTGCCCGGGGCCGCCGCCCTCAAGCTGCTCCTCCGGCGGGGGGTGGCGCGGTACCGGGCCAGCGCCCGCTACCGCGGCGCGACCTGACAGCCCTCCCGGAGGAGAGGGTCCGGCGCGCCCCATCCGGGTTGTCCCCCCGCGCGGGCGCGGTGAACTTCCCCTGCGGCCCAGGAACGCACCCCATCTCCCCGCCCGCGGGGTTCGCATGAACGAGATCAAGGACTTCACCATCATCGGCGGCGGCCCCACCGGGCTGTTCGCCGCCTTCTATGCCGGCATGCGCGGGCTCTCCACCCGCATCGTGGACTCGCTGCCTGAGCTGGGCGGGCAGCTCACCGCCCTCTACCCGGAGAAGCACATCTACGACGTGGGCGGCTTCCCCCGTGTGCTGGCGAAGGATCTGGCGCAGGGGCTGGTGGATCAGGCGCTCCGCTTCCGGCCGGAGGTGTCGTTGGACGACGAGGTGCGCGAGATCGTCCGCGAGGACGGTCACTTCCGGCTGCGCTCGCGCAGCGGTGAGGCGCGGACCCGCGCAGTGCTGGTCGCCGGCGGGAGGGGTGCCTTCGAGCCCACCACCCTGGAGTGCCCGGGATACGACCGGCTGCTGCACCGCGGAGTGGAGTACGCGGTCAAGGACCCGGAAGCCTATCGGGGCCGGCGGGTGCTCATCGTCGGGGGAGGCGACTCGGCGCTCGACTGGGCACTCATCCTCATGGAGGTGTGCGAGCGGGTGTCTGTGGCCCACCGCCGGGACGGGTGGCGGGCGCACCAGGCCACCGTCGACCGGGTGGAGGCGGAGGCCGCGGCCGGGAGGCTGGACCTGCTCACCTTCCACGAAGTGCGGGAGATCCACGGTGCCGGAACCGTCGTGGGGGTGACGGTATTCGACAACCGGACCGACGAGGATCGGGCGCTGGACGTGGACGCGGTCCTCACCTTCCTGGGCTTCAAGCCCGACCTGGGTCCGATCCGGGAGTGGGGACTGGAGCTGGAGAAGAACCGGATCCGCGTGAGCCCCCTCATGGAGACCAGCGTGCCCGGGATCTACGCGGCGGGCGACATCGTGACCTACCCGGGCAAGCTGGACCTGATCGCGACCGGTTTCGCCGAGGCGGCGGTGGCGGCCAACAACGCCGCCCGCTACGTGAACCCGGAGGCGCGCGTGAACCCCGGCCACTCCACCAGCCTGGCGGTCTTCAAGGACGGGTAGGCGGGCGGGGTGCGGGACCGGGACGAATCTGGACCGCCGCGAGGCGGCGTGAACGCAAAGGAGGCGGGATGTCGGAGCGCATGCGCGAGAAGCTGGTGATCGTGGGGTCGGGCCCGGCGGGTTGGACGGCGGCCATCTACGCCGCCCGCGCCAACCTGGATCCGCTGGTCTTCGAGGGCGCGGGCAGCCGCACCATGATCCCGGGCGGGCAGCTCATGTTCACCACCGAGGTGGAGAACTACCCCGGCTTCCCGGACGGGGTGACGGGCCCGGAGATGATGATGGCCTTCCGGCAGCAGGCGGAGCGCTTCGGCACCCGCATCGTCACCGACGACATCGTGGAGGTGGACCTGGCCGCCACGCCCCGCCGGCTGGTCTCGTCGGGCGGCACGGTGGTGGAGGCGGACGCCGTCATCATCGCCACCGGCGCCAATGCCAAGTGGCTGGGGGTGCCGGGCGAAGAGGAGCTGGCGCGCACCGGGGGCGGCGTCTCGGCGTGCGCCGTGTGCGACGGAGCGCTCCCGTTCTTCCGGAACCGGCGCCTGGCCGTGGTGGGGGGCGGCGACACCGCCATGGAGGAGGCGCTCTACCTGACCGGCTTTGCGAGCGAGGTGGTGCTGATCCATCGCCGGGACGAGTTCCGCGCCTCGCCCATCATGGCCGAGCGCGTGCTCGAGCACCCCAAGATCACGGTGCGGTGGAATACCGTGGTCGAGGAGGTCCACGCGCAGGAGGCGGAGGGCTCGCGCGAGATCACCGGCCTCCGCGTCCGGGACGTGGTCACCGATGAGAGCGGGACCCTCGAGGTGGGCGGACTCTTCGTGGCCATCGGCCACAAGCCCAACACCGACTTCCTCGCCGGGCAGGTGCCGCTCAAGGAGACCGGCTACATCGCGCTCCCCGAGGGCGGTCGCATGGCGACGGGCGTGCCCGGCGTCTTCGCGGCCGGGGACTGCGTGGACGACTACTACCGACAGGCGGTCACCGCCGCCGGCATGGGGTGTATGGCCGCGCTCGAGGCCGAACGCTGGCTGGCGCACGGGGGTGCCGAGGCGTCGGCCGCTTCGGGGGTGGCCGCGGACGGATGACCCGAGCCGCCCTCAGGCGGACACCACTTCGCCGTTGAGCCAGGGGGCACCCAGGATGAAGAGCACGGCCCGGGCGACGTCCGCCTCCCCCCGCGGCGGGGGGCCGTGGAGCGTGGCGGCCCGGCGGCCCCGCGCCGACGCCGGCGCCTCCCCCCCGGGCGCCACCCCGTTCACGCGTACGCCGGGGGCCAGGGTGCGCGCCAGTCCGCCGACCATTCGCGCGAAGGCGTCCCGCACCGGCACCTCGGGTACCGCGTCCAGGACGGGTACCAGCGCGCCGCCGGATGCGGCCAGCGGGGGGAGCGCCCCGACCAGGGTCGGGATCGGCCCCCGCAGCTCCTCACCGGCGCCCACGCCGGCGCCCCACACCAGCACGTCCAGCCGTCCGAGGTGTTCGCCCGGGGCGATCAGCGCGCGGTTCACGGGCCCGTCGCCGTTCCCGGTCGCCCCCACCAGCCGCAGGGGTGCGCCGCCGATCCGCTCCACCGCCCGCCTCGCCTCCCGCACCCACGCCGCCGGCCCCGGGGGGTGCAGCGCCACCTGGTAGCCGGCGCGGGCCAGCGCCACCACCAGGGCACGGCTGCGCACGGGACGGTGGGCGGTGACGAGGGCGACTTTGCGCACGGCGGGAAACGGTCGGGCGGGGATGGGGCGGGGATCGGGGCAGCGTGGAGGGAAGCCTCCGTGTGCCTGGAACCCCGCAGCGGCCCCGGGGTCCCCACCCGCGGACGGCGGCCGCGCCGCCGCCCCACGCGTGAGGTCGTAGGCAGTCGAACGAGGTCAGCAGCGAGGTGCACGGGCATGGCGGATCTGAGCGGCAGGGTCGCGGTGGTCACGGGGGGCTCCGAGGGGATCGGGCGGGCGGTGGCGCACGCGCTCGCCCGGGAAGGCGCCTCGGTCATGCTCACGTCACGGAGCCCGGACCGGGCCCGCGCGGTGGCGGCCGAACTGGACGCCGACGTGCGCGGGGCGGTGCGGGGCGCCGGGTGCGACGTGCGCGACCCGGCGCAATGCCGGGTGCTGGTGGAGGCCACGATGGAGGCGTTCGGCGCCCTGCACGTCCTGGTGAACAACGCCGGCGTGGGCATCTTCAAGCCCATCCAGGAGATGACCGAGGAGGAGTACCTGACGCAGATCGAGACCAACCTGAACGGGGTGTTCTTCTGCACCCGCGCCGCCCTCCCCCACCTGCGGGCCGCCGACGACGCCTGGATCATCAACGTGGGCTCGCTGGCCAGCCGCAACACCTTCGGCGGCGGGGTGGGCTACAACGCCTCCAAGTTCGGTCTGCTGGGCATGACGGAGGCCATGATGCTGGATCTCCGCTACGAGGGCATCCGCACCAGCATCATCATGCCCGGGAGCGTGAACACCGGCTTTTCCCCTGCCGGCGACCGCCCCTGGGCCATCCAGCCGGAAGACGTCGGCGATACCGTGCTCCAGCTCCTGAGCTACCCGCAGCACACGCTGGTGAGCCGGGTCGAGATGCGCCCCTCGGCGCCGCCCAGGAAGTAGGGGGCTTTCGGGGGGGGGCGAAGACGGGGCGGGCGGCCTTCAGAGCCCCAGCAGGAGTCCGGCCGCCAGCACCGTGGCGCTCAGGCTCCACCCCGCCAGGACATCGCCGGGGTAGTGCACGCCCAGGTAGCAACGCGACACCCCCACCATGAGACCGACGACCAGGAAGAGCGCGCCCGCCGCCCCCGGCAGCGCCAGCGCCAGCGGTAGCGCCATGGAGAGGGCGGCGGTGGCATGGCCGGAGGGGAACGAGAAGCGGTCCGGGGCGTGGATCAGCCACCCGAGCCCCACCGGCAGGGTGGGGCGCTCGCGCGTGAAGACCCGCTTGAGGATCTCCACCGCCAGGTGCGAGAGCGCCAGCGTCCAGACCATGCGCACTCCGGCGGCGTGCAACGGCGGCGGGGCGGCCAGCCGCACCGTGAGGGTCAGCGCCACCGCCACCGGCCAGTCGGCCAGATGGGTGACGGCGTGCATGAAGCGGTCCAGCAGGGGCCGCCGCCGGGCGACGAGCGCCAGCAGGAGTTGTTCGTCCCAGCGCTCCAGCCGGATAAGAATCGGCGTCATGTCCGCTTACCCTGAGAGGGTTCCATGGAGGCAAAGCTCACCGGCGCGGGCGGGGGATCCGGTACCGGCGCGGTAACGGATCCGTCGCGCTCCTGGATGATCTCGGCGTACGACCGGAAGAGCCGCTCGAAGACGGCCTCCCAGGTATGCGTTTCGGCGCGCGCGCGCGCCTGGCGCCGCAGGCGGGCGCGCAGGGCGTTGTCCTCCACCAGCCGCAGGTCGGGATCGCGGCGCGCGGGGTGGAAGAGTTCCCCGTCCACGCCGCGCCCCCAGAGCCCCAGGCGCCCGTGGAAGCCCCGTTCCCGCAGCGCGGCCAGCGTGGCGGCGGAGGGGCAGACGGTGAGGTCGGCGGCGGCGTGGAAGCGTCGCAGGTGCGCCCAGGCGGCGCCCTCCAGGCGCCCCAGTCCGTACCCGGCCAGGTACTCGGGAAAGTTGGTGCAGTACGACGTCACGAGCGGGAGGCGGTGGCGGCGGGCCCAGCGCCGGCCCAGGCCGCCCACCAGCGCCTCCACGCCGGCGTGCACCACCTGGGGCCGGAAGCGCTCGAGCGTCCGTCGGTGGCGCCCGCCCAGCCAGGGCCGGGCCGCCTGCAGCTCCCGGTAGAAGGGGAGCGCGACCCCCGGCAACTGGATGTGGAAGGCGGCGTCCGGGCAGTCCGCGTCCGCGACCCGGGGCGAGACCACCCCGACCTCGTGGCCGGCCCGCGCGGCGTGCTCCACCAGCAGCCCCATGGCGCGCGCCACCCCGTTCAGGGTGGGCGGGAAGGTGTCGGTGAAGAGTGCGATCCGCATCAGGCCGCCCCGCGCGCGGTCACCGGGGCGAGCGGTTCCGCCCCCAGGGAAGCCAGGTAGGCGGTCGCACGCCGGTAGCCTCCGTGCCCGGCCTCGGCCTGCCAGGGACGGCCGGTGTCGAGGTTGGCCTCCGGGAGGGTACTGCCCCCCCGGGAGTGCTCCTCGAGCACCAGCTCGACGAAGTTCTCCTCCACGTCCCGCACCGCGTTCAGGAGCCAGAGGGGTGGCGGGGCCGGAAGCAGGAGGGCGGCCGCCACTGATCGGCGGCCCAGAAAGGCGCGCACACCCTCCAGCGGCCCGGGCGCGGGCGCGGCCATCTCCTGGGTGCCCGGCATGGCAGCCGCACACAGCCCCGCCAGCACCAGCGCCTGGCTCATGCGCCGGGGCGCCCGGGCGTGCGAGGCGCGGAAGCGGTCCAGGGGAGGGGCGGCGCCGTAGGCCTCCAGGTAGGCGCGGCGGAGGAAGGCAAGCTCCTCCCCCTCCAGCGGCGGCGTCAGCGTGATTCGGCGCAGCTCGGGGTGGCGCAGCGCGTAGACGGCGTCCAGGCCACCCTCCACCCGCATGTGGTTGACCGGATCCCGGTCGCCGGAGACGAACCGGTGCGGCGTCCCATGCACCACCTCACCCACCGCGCACCCCACCAGCGGGTGTACGAACAGGTCCGCCAGCAGGTGGGTGACCCACCCCCAGGCGAAGGCCCGCTGCCGGGGCGTGCGCGCCCGGTCGAGCACCCTCCCCGCCAGCGTCCCGGGTCGCACGCAGTGCGCCAGGTCCGAAAGGGGCGCGAATCCCCCGGGAAGGAAACCCATGTCGGGGCCCATGGCACCCACCCGCAGGGCGTTCGCGCACGCCGGGTCCCGGACGGGAAAGGGTGCGTCGCCCGGTCGGCGGCGCCAATGGGTGAGGAGTTGTTCGGCCAGGTGGAGGTGCAGCGTGACGCTGGGCATGGCGCTCCGGGGCGAATCGGGGACCCGACTCCTGTGCTGCCCGAAGATCGGAGGCGCGGGTGCACGCCCCGGGGAAGGGTCGGTATCGGGAGTGTCACGGTCCGCACGGGATTGTGGAAACAACCGTTTCCGACGCGGCCTGGGCTTTGGCCCGGGCGCCCGCCACGGCTATCTTCCCCCGCCATGGACGCGCCGGAGAGGGATTTCCGGGCCCTGGTGGCCCAGACGGGGGGGCTTCAGCCCTGGCGGCGGGTGTTCCACGCCTGCAGCGGCGTGATGCTGGGGCTGGCTCCGGGGCTGCTGGCGTTGCCCCGCGCAACCACGCTGGCGCTCCTGGGCGGGGCGCTTGCGGTTGCCATGGCGCTGGACCTCGCTCGCCTGAGTCAGCCC
>JAVVFC010000070.1:0-13437 GCA_032250975.1 Longimicrobiales bacterium
GAATAGGGGGAGTTCGGGGGAGCGCGCCGCGGGTATGGTCGGGTTGAGGGTCGGTCATGATTCCCTATCAGCGGACGAACGGAGAGTGGCGAACAGATCCTCGATCCGTTGCTCGTGCTGGCTGACTGCGACGTTGGCGGCACTATGGACTTCGTGGGGGTGCGCCGGCGAACGCCCTCCAGAGAACCCGCCGGCACACTTCGACCACACGGGAATCCTGGACGGGACACTGGAGGGGCGAGACCGGATCCGGGATGACCGACTCGGGATTCCCACCGACCTGATTCTGGTGGGTGACAACCTCGTCGTGTCCGACGCAGCCAGTGAGGATCGCTTGCCTGTCTTCTGGGCGCATCCGGGCGCCCCGAGAGGATCATTCGGTGCCAAGGGTGAAGGACCGGGGGAATACAAGGCAGCCCCCTTCCTGTTCTCTTCGGGGGAGAGCGAGACGAGCAGTTTCTGGACTTTTGAAGCCAGCCGATCACGGTTCGTCCGATACCACCTCTCGCCATCCGGGTCTGCGGTGGATCCAATCGCGGCCGTGCCACCACCCCTTCGAACCGAGCGCCTGATGTACGAAGCGCTCCTCGTCGATGACACGACCTGGGTGGGGCTCGGCTTTCTGGATTCGGGCCGCTTCGCGAGGGGAGTGCTCAATGAAGCGGGGTTCGAGTGTGTCGGCCCTGGCCTGTCAACCCGTTTCGACGAGGACGAGGTGCTCCTGCAGCAGTTTCACAAGGCGAAACTGGCATCCCGTCCGCCGGAGCACGACCGACTCGCGCTTGCGACGATCCGCGGGTCGAGTCTGGAGATCTTCACCTCCGAAGGCGAACGGATCTGGATGGGTGCGGGGCCGTATCCATTCGACCCCGACTTCGTGCTGGACACCCGGTCAGGACGATCGGTATGGCGAGCGGGTCCAGCCAATCGCTACGGGTTCGTAGATGTGTTTGGCACTGCCCAATGCTTCTACGCTCTCTTCTCGGGCCGCTCGGAGGAGGCCCTCAGAGACGAAGCCTGGCTGGCCGAGTTCGTCTACACCTTTCGCTGGGATGGAACCCTCGTGCGGATTCACCGACTGGACCGCCCAGCCCTGGCCATCGCGGTGGACGAACGCCGAGGGGAGTTCCTCGCGGTCATCTTCGCACCGGATCCGAGGGTTCGGGCCTACTCATTCGCAGGAGGATGTTGAACGGAACCTACAGCCCGGCCCGTGCTCCTTACCCCGAGAGGACGATTCGATGACCAGAACGATGCTTTCGGTCGCTCAGACTCTTATGGGCCCTCAAAGTGGTCGAAGATAGCGGTCCAGCCCCGGACGGGTGATGTCATCGACCCCCTGACCTCAATCCGGTTGCTCGCCGCCCCCGGTCTCGGGCTCCACGGCTGCGGGAATCTCGCCCCCGAAGACCTGCGCGCGGATGAACCAGCGCTTGCCGTTGGGGAGGGTGGCCTCCCAGAAGGCACGGACCGCCTCGGCCCCCTGCCGGGGAAGCCCGCCCGGCGGAGGTGGTCGGGGACACGGTCTTCACCGTCGGGGTCGGTGAGTTGGATGTCCCGTTCGTGATCTGGGGCACCATCGAGCCCTTGGAGGCGGCCAATGGGCGACGACGCTTGGGGGGAGTCGACTCGCTCTGATCATGACCACGGCGCTGGTCGGCGTGGTCGGGCTGGCGGCGTGGAATACGAGCGGTCCGGTGCGGAGCTGATTCGCCGATCTGGCGAGCGACCGTGAGTACCGGAGGACGCGGCAGGCACCGCAGAGAGTCGGTCCCGAGGCGCTTGTGATCGCGGCTACGGCGATGCGTGGAGGAGCGACTCGACCACGGTGGAGAGGTTGATAAGCGCCGCCCGGGCGGGGGCTCCCAAGAGAGCGACGCCATTCGATAGGCCTGACGTCATTTTAGTTTTCTGACATCTTGATGTGTATCTGGTGACAAGGAGGCAATACATGCGCACCAAGAACCTGCCACTACGGCTCGATCCGGCTCTCCACGGAGAGCTCCAGGAGGTTGCGGCCGCGACCGGATCCACGATGGTCGATCTCGTGCGCGATGCTCTGAGGGAATACCTCCCGCGCGTTGCTGAACGCCGCGCCAATGAAATGGAAGGGAGGCTAGCGCGCCTCCGTGCCATCGCCGATCAGCCTGGCGCTATGGAGGCTGCCATTCAGGCGATTGCAGAAGCGGAAAGCCAGGTCCGTGATCCGCTGGAGGAGGACTTGGTAGTGTCGGATGTCCGTTTCGAGGACCGCACACCACTCACTACGGGCGTGAGGAAGTCGCTTGACTGACTGGGACGCGGACTCACCGCGGCTCCAGGCGAAGCTCGCGCACACCCTGTCCTCAGCACTGCAACATTACTGCAACATGCCCGCGCCCGGGAGCCTCCGACGGCCGCCCTCGCAAAGGCGTGGCACACGGAGATCCTACGCGGCCTCGATGTACCCAACCCAGCGTTTGTTGGTGCATTCCGTGGGGAAGCGGCGCTCGAACATACCGGCGTCCACGTTGGCTACTGCTGGGGAGCAGCGCCCGGTGAAGTTGCTGACGCAGTCTCGGCCTTCCTCGATGAACTCCAGGATGCCCTCGCGAGACTGGATGGAGCCATCCGCTCCGGGAGGATTCCAGAGAGCCATGATGCGTTGGAGGCAGTGCTAACCACCGCTGCCCTTGCACATGCCAAGTGAGTGGAGATCCACCCGTTCGCCAACGGCAATGGTCGCACCGCGCGCATGTGGGCCAACTGGGTGCTGATGCGATACGGTGTCCCGCCGTTTGTCCGACTGCGGCCACGACCCGAAGGGCTGCCCTACGCAAACGCCTCGCGAAGAGCACTCTGCGACGGTGACTACGAGCCGACGATAGCGTTGTTCTTCCGTCTATTCGACGAGTTCACGTCCGGATAGGCGGCCGCCAGTCGAGCGGTGGGGCTCGGCTTTCTGGATTCGGGCCGCTTCGCGAGGGGAGTGCCCGGTGAAGCGGAGGTTGAGAGTGTCGGCCCTGGCCTGTCAACCCGTTTCGACGAGGACGAGGCGCTCCTGCAGCCGTTTCACAAGGCGAAACCGGCACTGAGGGTTCGGGCCGGTCCCGCCCCCTGAGCTCAATCCGGTTGCCCGCCGCCCCCGGTCTCGGGCTCCAGGGCCGCGGGAATCTCGCCCCCGAAGACCTGCGCGCGGATGAGCCAGCGCTTGCCGTTGCGGACGTAGACGGTCAGGAGCCCTCCGGATTCCCGCACCGACGAGCCCGTCGGCAGCCGCCACTCCATGGAGTAGCTCCCGGCCACCATGGCCATCTGCCCGCTGGCGTCCACGTCGATCATCCCCGCCTCCACGGACCCGATCCTGGGGAGGGTGGCCTCCCAGAACGCCCGGACCGCCTCGGTCCCCTTCTGGGGAAGCCCGCCCGGCGGGATGACCACCGCTTCGGCCGTGTAGAGCTTCATGACCTTGTCCAGGTCGTCCTGCTGCACTTCCTCCATCCAGCTCCTGCGCGTCTCGTCGACGCCCTGGACCACATCGGAAATGAACTGTGCCCGCACGGTCTCCCGGGCGGGAAGGCGCGCGCCGGGGGTCATCTGGGCTCCGGTATCCGATGGAAGGGTGCCGAGGAGGGCGACGACGGCCGCTCGCGACAGAAGGCGGGCGCGGGCGCGCCTGGTAGAACATCTCATTGCCTGCTCCGGATGGAGGCGCATCTGCGGGAGGGCGCCAGGGGGCCGGTCGCTCGGCGAACCGCCCACGCAGATCGGGCGAACAGCCCACGTACAAAGGTACCGCCGCCGCCCGCTGGGTCCAATTGACGGAAGCCACCCGCCGTTCGCCCGTATGGACCGTTACGACCCCATGGCCCGCTGCAGCCGGTCCGCGGTCTCCCCGTCGGGAAGGAGCCCGGCCGCCGGCAGGCGGCCCACCAGCTCACGCCAGCGGGGGTCCTGCGCCTGGGCCCGGCGCAGGTAGGGGAGCGCCTCCGGCTCGCGGCCGATGGAGGCGAGCGTGATCCCGACCCAGAAGGGGGCCTCCCCGTTGGTGGCCTCGTCGGGTACCAGCTCCATGGCGCGGGCATAGGCGCGCATCGCCCCCTCCACGTCGCCCTCCGTCACGAGCCCGTCGCCCTCGTTCAGGGCGTTGTACGCCCGCTGGAGCACAACCAGGCGCTTCAACTCCGCCACCGGATCGGGGTGGTCCTCCACCCGCAGGTCGAACCGCCGGTCCTGCCAGGGCCTGCCCGTCGCCTCGCCCGACACCACCACGATGGCCGCCGACTGGCGCCCGCGGATGTCGCCGCCCTCGCGCTCGGCGGCCTCGAGCGCGGCCAGCAGCCGGTCGGCCAGATCGCCGGTGGACGACTCGAAGGCCCGCGCCATGGCATCCCACACCGTGGGGCTCTCCATCAGGTTGGCCTGGGTGGAGAAGCCCTCGCCCACGTGGTGGCCCGCGGCGACGATGGCCCGGCTCCCGGTGTGGGCCGCCACGCGACCCCGGGCGTCGACCATCGCCACCTGGCGCACGGCCTCCCCCTCGTCCGTGGTGACCAGCGCCCGCAACGCCTCGGGCGCCGAGCGCCCCATGCGCATGAGTGCCAGCCCCAGGGGGCCGTACGAGGGCTCGACGAAGGACTGGGTGGCCACCGCCCCCACGCCCGCTTCCGCCCAGGGCACGATGGCACCCACGCTGAACCAGTGCGACTGGACCGCCACGCCCATCTCGCCCGTGTCAGGGTCGTGCGCGACGATGGAGTAGGTGGCGACCGGGCGGCGCTGTGTGACCTCCCGGGCCTGGGCCGAGAGGGGGGACGGGAGGGGCGCGGCGAGGCCGAGCAGGAGCGTGGCGAGGAGGGTGCGCGAGCAAATCATTGGAGCGACCGGGGTTTCGAGATGGCGTCGATCGGCTCAACCGGGTCGATCGCCGTGTCGGGATGCTGGGGCCGCGTGGTCGGAACCGTCAAGCCGGGCGTCGGGCGGGGCCAACCCCGGATTGCCCGGAACCGGAAGCCGCCTACCTTGGGTTTCACCCAGGGCATTCCGGCGGACTCCGCGAGTCCGAATCGGATGCCCTGAGCCCGCGGGCCCCGGCCCGCCGACCCGGAAGACTCGCCCCGGAGCTGACCCATGACCGCCCTCACCGACGCCATCGCCCCCGCTTCGTGGCGGGACCGCGCCGCGCCCCGCCTACTCCTGGACGCGGGGCTGGTTCTGGGGGGGAGCCTGCTGGTCGCGCTCTCCGCCCAGCTGGCCCTTCGCCTCCCCTTCACGCCGGTCCCCGTTACCGGGCAGCCGCTCGCCGTCCTCCTGGTGGCTGCTGCGCTGGGGAGCCGTCGGGGTGCGCTGGCGATGGCCCTCTACCTGGCCGAGGGCGCGGCCGGGCTCCCCGTCTTCGCCGGGGGCGGCTGCTGCGTGCCCTGGCTGCTCGGGCCGACGGCGGGCTACCTCTGGAGCTACCCGCTGGTCGCCTACGTCGTGGGCGCCCTGGCCGAGCGGGGGTGGGACCGCCACCCCCTGACGGCGATCGCCGCCATGCTGCTCGGCACCGGACTGATCTACCTGGTGGCCCTTCCCTGGCTGGCCGGCTTCGTCGGCGCGGCCGACGTGCTGCGGACCGGCCTCTACCCGTTCGTGGTGGGCGACCTGCTCAAGGTGGTCCTGGCCGCGCTCCTGCTCCCCTCCGCGTGGGCGCTGGCGGGGCGCGGGGGCCGGGCGGCACGATAACCCCCGCCCGGATCCACGGGGTCGCCGTCGACCGCGAGGGGCGGTGCCGCCACTGGCGGGGGGCGACCGACGTCGTCGCCATCCGCTTCCCCTGCTGCGACCGCTACTTCGCCTGCCACGCCTGCCACGAGGCGCTCGCCGACCACCCGGCCGGGCAGTGGGACCGGGCGGACTTCGACCGCCCGGCGGTGCTCTGCGGCGCGTGCGGGACGGCGCACACCATCCGGGCCTACCTGTCCGGCGCGGACCGCTGCCCCGCCTGCGGCGCGGGCTTCAATCCCCGCTGCCGCCTGCACCACCCATTGTACTTCCAGGGGTAGCCCGGAGCGGCGCCTCCGCCGCCCCCCGGATCCCCCGGAGCATGCCCCGGAAGACCACGCCGTGCAGCGGGAGCACCGCGCCCCAGTAGAGCAGCCCGAGGAGCCCGCGCGGCTTGAAGCGCGCGATCTGTTCGACGGTGGTGAGGGGGGACCCGTCCGATGGGGGGTGCACCTGGAAGGCGAGCTCCGCCTCTCCCGGCAGCTTCATCTCGGCGCGCAGCCGGAGCACCCGCCCCGGCACCAGCTCCCGCACGCGCCAGAAGTCGAGGGCGTCCCCCACGGCGAGCCGGTCGGGATCCCGGCGGCCGCGGCGCAGTCCCGGGCCGCCGACCAGCCGGTCCATCGCCCCCCGGATGCGCCACAGAACGTCGGCCGCGTAGTAGCCGTGGCCGCCCCCGACCCGGCATACGGCCCGGAAGGCGGCCTCGGGGCTCGCCCGGACCCCGGTCACGCGGCGGTCCACGAAGGTGGTCCCCCCGGCCCAGTCCGGGTCGCCGGGAACCACCCCCGCATCGCTCCACGCCGTCTCGACCTCGTGGCGGGCCATCGTCCCGAGCGCCGCGTCGATGGCCTCCCGCACGGTGAGGCGCGGACCGGGCATGAGTCGGACCGCCTCGTCATCCCCGCACACCACCCGATTGCGCAGCCCTTCCGCGAGCGGCCGGGCGATCCGGGCAGAGAGGGGGGTCACCAGCTGGATCCAGAGCGAACTGAGGCGGGGCGTGAGGACGGGAACGGGGAGGATGACCCGCGGACGCAGCCCCCGGGCCTCCGCCATGGTGCGCATGACCTCCGCGTAGGTGAGCACCTCGGGCCCGCCGACGTCGAGGGTACGCCCGACCGTCCCGGGGGTGCGGAGCGTCGCGACCAGGTACCGCAGCACGTCGCGCACGGCGATGGGTTGGCACTCCGTCTGCACCCAACGCGGTGTGATCATCACGGGAAGCCGCTCGACCAGGTAGCGCAGGATCTCGAAGGATGCGGACCCCGAGCCGATGATCATCGCCGCCCGCAGCACGGTGACGGGCACCCCCGTGGAGGCGAGCGCCGCCTCCACCTCGCGCCGGGAGGCCAGGTGCTCGCTCAGTCCGGGGCCCGTCTCTCCGAGCCCGCCGAGGTAGACGATGCGCCCCACACGCTGCCGCCGCGCGGCCCCCGCGAAGCGCTCCGCCAGGACCCGGTCGCGGTCCGCGTACGCCCCGCCCGCGGCCACCATCGAGTGAATCAGGTAGAACGCCGCGTCCTGGCCTTCGAGCGCACGGTCCAGCGCCCCGGGATCCCCGGCGTCGCCCTGCACGACCTCGAGGCCCGGATCGCCGCCCCACGGCCGGCCGCGCACCTTCGCCGCCGCGCGCACCAGGCACCGCACGCGGTAGCCCTCGCGGAGCAGGCGGGGGACCAGCCGGCCGCCGATGTAGCCGGTCGCTCCCGTGACGAGGACCCGGCCCCCACCCGGGAACGGGCCCGGGGCGGGTTCCTGCGGATCCACCTGACCGACGGTACGTTGGTGCATGCTCGACCGACCCCGCGCGCGTGAAGTCCCGGCCCCACCGGAGGGCCCCCGCAAATCTATGCGGTGGGGGTCCGCAGCGCTGGGCGGGGCGCTGGCCCTGCTCTCCTGCGCGTCGCCGGCCCGGGTCGGGCCGCAGGCGCCCGACCCGGCGGATCCCGGGGGCGTCTGGCGGGCGGGGCCGCCCCTCCCGGCACCCGTGACCAACAACGCGGTCGCCGCGCTGGAGACCGGCAACGGCGTGTCGGTGTTCTCCTTCCTCGGCCTGGACCGGTCCCGGGCCTGGGACGGCGTGACCCGTGCCGCCTACCGCTGGGACGTGGGCGACACGGCCTGGCAGACGCTCGATCCGGTTCCCGGACCCGGGCGCCTCGCCGCGACCGCGCAGTCGGTGGGCGGGCGCGTCTACCTGCTCGGAGGATACACGGTGGCCGCGGACGGCAGCGAGCGCTCGGTGCCGGACGTGAACATCTTCGACCCGACCACGGGCTCGTGGAGCCGGGGGGCCGACATCCCCGTGCCCGCCGACGACGCGGTCTCCGGAGTCTGGCGGGACAGCCTGATCGTCCTCGTCTCGGGTTGGCACGACACCGCGAACGTGCGGGACGTGCAGGTCTACGACCCGGCCCGGGACCGGTGGACGGCCGGGACGCCCATCCCGGGCGTGCCCGTCTTCGGCCACACCGGTGCGGTGGTGGAGGACCACGTCGTCTACGTCGATGGGACCGCCGTCGTGCCGGCCCGGCCCCGCTTCGCCATCGAGCGCTCCTCCTGGGTCGGTCGCCTCGGGGCGGGAGGGGCTCCGGGGCCCGCGTCCGCTGGACTCCCCATCCGCTGGCGGCGGAGCGAGCCGCACCCCGGGCCCCCGCTCTACCGCGCCGCCGGAGGGGAGGCCCGGGGGCGCGCCCTCTTCGTGGGGGGCGCATCGAACCCCTACAACTACGACGGGATCGGCTACGACGGCGTGCCGGCCGAGCCGCTGCGGCAGGTGCTGGCCTACGACCCGGTGGCGGACCGCTGGAGCGTCCTCCCACCGCCACCCACCGCGACGATGGATCACCGGAACGCCCCGGTTGCCGGCGGACGCCTCTTTCTGGTGGGCGGGATGCGTGCGGGCCAGGTGGTCAGCGACGAGGTCTGGTACGCGGAGTTGGGAGCGCTGCTCGGCGGGGGGTAGGGCACGGTGGGGCGCCGCGGGGTGTATGCAGGAGAGGTGCGCGCTCTACGGGCCGGCTGAGAGAGATTCCTGCCCCGGGCTGCGGACGCGCTCCGGTGACGTCCTACGACTCTGTGCGGGGTGGGAGACCGTTCCCCGCGGGGGGCACATGGAATGGGAGCGATGATCGGCGGTGGGCGATTCGTCCGCGCGGGCGTGGGTCTGGCCCTCCTGATGGCCGTGGGCCGCCCGTCCGTCGCCGCCGCCCAGTCCGCCTACACCGTGACCGGACGGGTCGCGGAGCCCGACGGGGACCCCATCGCCGGGGCGGTGATCGAGCTCGAGGGGCATCGGCCCCTGATCACGACGCAGCAGGGGAGCTTCCTCTTCGAGGAGGTCGAGGAGGGGACCTACACGATCCGGGTGACCGCCTTCGGGTACGAGACGCTCACCGACGTCGTGGTCGTTGAGGGCGACACCACACTCGACTTCCGCCTCGCGGTCGCCCCGTTCCAGCTCGACACGCTGCGGGCGGACGCGCGCAGGATCCGGCTCCGGGGCGAGATTCGCGACGCGGACCGTGACCGCTCGGTGGTCGGCGCGGAGATCTACACGGATCTGGGCGGCGAGGCCGACTCGAACGCCGCCGGCCGCTTCGAGGTGGATGCCTGGGCGGGCGCGCCGGTGCGTGTCCTGGTCCGGGCGTTCGGGTACCTTCCGCTCGACTCCGTGGTGGTGGTGGAGGAGGGCGAGGACACCTACCGGTTCCTGTTGCGCGAGGACCCGGTCGTGCGCCGGATGTTGCGGGCCGCCGAGGAGCAGATGGAGGCGCGGGCGAGGGGGCGCATCGCCATCACCATGGGTCCCCTGGACCGCGAGGATCTCCTGCGATGGCGCGGCGCCTCGCTCGACGACGTCCTGCGGACCGAATTCCCCACCCGTGCGCGGCGCATCCGGTGCGTGGTCCTCGACGAGCGGCCCCTCACCCCCCTGGCCGGGGAAGGCGTCCTGACCACCACCCAGGCCCGGGACGTCCACCGCATGGAGTTCCTCTTCGGGGGCGCCATGCTGAGGATCTACACCCGGGACTACATGCGGACGATGCTCGGGCGTGACCTCGCCCTGAAGCAGCCTGTGTACGTGGATGCGGCGAACCCGCCGGTCTGCTGGTAAGCTCGGACGGAGGGAAGAGAATGAAACACGGAACCGATCTCGCGGAGCGGACGACGGCGACGGCAAAGCTCCTCCAATGGCGGCCCGGCGGGGCCCTCCGGCTCGCGACGCGGCTCGCCGCCTGGGGGCTGGGAGTGGGCGCCGGCTCATTCCTGCTGAGCGCCATCCTCGGCCCGTCGAGCCTCCTGCATACGGCCGGGGGCGCGGGGCTCATTCTGGGCGGCCTCGCAGCCGCCTCGTGGTCGGCGATCGTCATCCGCCGTCCGGGCATCCGGCCCCTGTGGCGGTTCGGGGCTGCGCTGGGCGTGCCGTTCGGCTGTGCCGCGAGCGTAGTGGGGGCCTGGCACTTCCTGGTCACGCTGGAGACTGCGTTCGCCTCCCCCGCGCTGGTCCGTCTCTCCATGGTGGTGATGATCCTGCTGGGGGCCGTGCTGGCGGTGATCCTCGGAGGCGACATCCTCCGTTACCTGCTCGGGACCCCCGAGCGCGAACCGGAAACGGGCGGTGGGTAAACGCCGGGCCGCGCGCGTTCCGCCACCGGCGCTGCCGCCGACGCTGCACGGCGCGCTCCCGGACGTCACGCTGGACCTGCACGGACTGTACACCTCCCAGGCCGCGCTGCGGGTGGAGGCCCTGCTGGAGACCTGGGCGCGCCGTCAGCCCGGCGCGGTGCTCCGGATCGTGACCGGCAAAGGGAACCGCTCCGCGGAGGGTCCGGTCCTGCTGGGAGCGGTGGAGGAGATCCTCCGCGCCGATCCCCGGGTCGGGGAGCTGGTCCTGGACGCCGGGGGCGGATGTTGGCTGGTGCGGGTCCGGTAGGGGGCCTTGCCCCGGAGCTCAATCCCCGAGCACGTACGCGAAGATCAGGGGTGCCACGATCATGGCGTCCGAGTTGATGAAGAACTTGGGGGTGTCCGCCTCGAGCTTCCCCCAGGTGATCTTCTCGTTGGGCGGGGCGCCCGAGTAGCCGCCGTAGGAGGGGGTGGCGTCGGTGATCTGCGCGAAGTAGCCCCAGAAGGGGACGTCCTCCTCCATGTCCTGGATGATGCTGGGGACGGTGCAGATGGCGAAGTCGCCGGCGATGCCGCCGCCGATCTGGAAGAAGCCCACACTGGGGACCTTCCCGCCTCCGTGGTTCCGCTTGTACCAGACGATGAGGTCGCTGAACTGCTCGGTGCCGCTCCTGACGCACTGGTGGTGGGCGACGTTCCCCATCAGGACGTTGGCGCCGAACATGTTGCCCGTGGTGGAGTCCTCCCACCCGGGCGACCAGACGGGGACGCCCATCTCGGCGGCGGCCAGCATCCAGGAGTTCTGCGGGTCGATCTGGTAGAACTCGTCGATCTCGCCGCTCTGGAGGATGTCGAACAGGAACTCGTACGGAAACTTCCGCTCCCCCCGCTCACAGGCCGCCTGCCAGCGCTCCACCAGGCGGCGCTCCAGGTGCTGCATGACGTTCTCGGGGATGCAGGTGTCGGTGACCCGGTTCATCCCCCGGTCGTAGAGCGCCTGCTCGTCGGCGGCCGAGAGGGCCCGCCAGTCCTGGATGATCTCGTACTCCTTGTTGGCCAGGAGGTTGAAGACGTCCTCCTCGAGGTTGGCGCCGGTGCACGAGATGGCGTGCACCTTCCCCGCGCGGATCATGCGCGCGAGGATGATGCCCAGCTCGCCGGTCGACATGGCCCCGGCCAGCGTGACCATCATCTTTCCGCCCGCGGCCAGGTGATCCTCCCAGGCCCGCGCCGCCGCGACCGTCTCCCGGGCGTTGAAGTGGAGGTAGTGCTTCTCCATGAAGTCGCGGATCGCGCCCATCCCTGCTCCTCTGCGGTTCCGGTCAGCGGCTCTGTCGAGCCCCAAGTCTATGAAGGACCTCCCCCGCACGCACCTCCGTGAAGGCCCCGTCCAGGACGGCCGCGCGGCCGTTCACGAAGACGTGCACCACCCCTTCGGAGAGCTGGTGGGGCTCCGTGAAGGTGGCCCGGTCGCGCAGGCGCTCCAGGTCGAAGACGACGAGGTCCGCCACCTTGCCCGGCTCCAGCAGACCCCGGTCGCCCATGCGGAAGACCCGCGCCGGCAACGAGGTCATGCTCCGGACCGCGTCCTCCAGCGTGACCACCCCCGCCTCCAGCACGTAGGTGCGGATCTTGCGAGGAAAGGTGCCGTACGAGCGGGGGTGGGGCACCCCCTCCTGCCAGGGGACCAGATCCCCGTCCGACGCCGTCATGGTCCAGGGCTGGTCCATGAGGGTGCGAACGTCCCGCTCGTGCATGTTGAACGAGACGATGCTGGCGCTCCCGCGGGAGACCATCTCCATGGCGGCGTCCACGGGGTCCATCCCCCAGGCCCGGGCCACGTCCGAGAGGAGCTTTCCCTCCCACGACTCGTCCCACCGCACCCGCCGGAACTGGATGCGGTCGGCGCCGCCGCGCCGGGCCAGGTTGTCGACCACCTCCACCCGGATGCGGGCCCGATCGTCCGCCCGCGCCAGCCGGACCTCGAGGGAATCGCGGCCTCCCGCCTGCGCCCATCTGGGAATCAAGGCGGCGTCCAGCCCGGTGGCGGAGGCCAGGTAGGGGTACTGGTCGGCGTAGACCTCCACGCCCTGGGCCCGCGCCTGCTCGATGCGGTGGACGAGGGCCGCGGAGTACCCCCACACCGGGGGACCGAGCACCTTGATGTGGGTGTGCACGCCGGGAAGCCCGGCTTCCCGGGCCACGGTGATCACCTCGTCGAGCGCGGCCACCACCCCGACCGTGTAGTCGGACTCGTCGCGCACATGGCTGGTGTAGGCGCCGCCGTACGCGGCCGCCACCTTCGCCAGCTCCACCAGCTCGTGCGTGTCCGAGTAGCTCCCGGGCGCATAGAAGGGCCCGCTGGAGAGTCCCCACCCCCCGGCCTCCATCCCGGCGCGCACCAGCGCCCGCATGCGCTCCAACTCCTCGGGCGTCGCCCGCCGGTCTTCGCTCCCCAGCACCGCGCCCCGCACCGAGCCGTGGGGCACCATCTGGGCGACGTTCACCCCCAGCCCGTCCCGGAGCAGCTCGGCCCGTTGCGCCGCCAGGTCCACCGCACCGCCCCCGTCCGGGTTGATGAAGACCGTGGTGATCCCCTGGGCCAGCAGGGGCCGCGCGTGGCTGAGCCCCGGCGTGGCCAGGCCCGGACCCGCGTGCGAATGGGTGTCGATGAAGCCGGGCGCGACGAAGAGCCCCCCGACGTCCAGCTCGGTGGCGGCCCTGGCGCCGGCGAGGTCGCCCACCGCCGCGATGCGCCCGCCCCGGATGGCCACGTCCGCCCGGAACCAGGGGTTGCCGGAGCCGTCCAGCACGAGGCCGTTCCGGAGGAGGACGTCGTAGCGTTGCCCGGCCTGCCCCGCCACGGACCCTGCGGCCAGCGCCAGGCCGCACACCCCCGCCGCCGCCCACCGGACCACGGCGCGCGGCGCGACGCGCGCGGCGCGCGTCCCCCCGGTCGGGACCGTCCCCCGCCCGCCCCGTCTCATCGAATCATCTCGCGCGGGACCGCCACCGCCCCCTCCCAGTCGGGGTCGGCCACCCCCACCCAGACGCCCTCCC
>JAVVFC010000071.1:0-13315 GCA_032250975.1 Longimicrobiales bacterium
CCTCCCGGAGCATCCAGGCGGGGTGGGCCAGCGGGCACTCCACGAAGCGATCCCGCCGGAGCGCCTCCGGGGTGCGGAGCGCGTTGAGCCACGCCTGGTAGCGACGGGCGCCCCCCGCCACCCGCGCCTCCGGAATGTAGCGGACCCCGGCTCCGCAGATGCCGACCCGTGGATCGTCGCGGAGCGCCGCGACCTGCTCGGCGATGCGGGTGGGGAGCGCCACGTCGTCGGCGTCCATGCGGGCCAGCAGCCGGCCCCGCGCCTGCGCGCGGGCGCGCTCCAGGGCGGGCACGATCCCGGCGCCGTCGCCCTCGAGCACACGGATGCGTGGGTCCCGCTCCGCCCAGGCGCGCGCCACCGCGCCGGTCCGGTCGCGGGAGCCGTCGTCCACCACCAGCACCTCCAGCTCCCGGTGGGTCTGGGCGGTGATGGAGGCCAGGGCCAGCCCGAGCGTGGACTCGGCGTCCCGCGCGGGCAGCAGGACGGAGACGAGCGGTGGCGCTCGCACGGGAGGGTTGGGTGCGGGGGAGCCTTACCGCCCCCCCGCCTCCACGGAAGCCAGCTCCATCACAATGGGCTGCGCCGCCGGTTCCACGCGCACCACGATGTGGGGCGCCTCCGCCCGCACCCACGCGGTCTGGGCTTCGCTCCCCTCGATGTCGACCCTGATCACCTCGAAGGTACCGGCCGGGACCGTGAGCTGGGAGCGCGCACCGATCCGGATGCTCAGGTTCTCGACGCTGCCCGTCTGCACGTTGGCCAGCGGCACCTGGATCACGTCGCCCTCCTCCAGGTCGGAGACCCAGAGGGCGAGCTCCAGCATGTCCGAGACCATGACGCCCTCCGGCACCTCCATATCCACCTCGGTGACACCGGCGGGCGAGGAGACGCTCCCCACCAGCCGGTTTCCCTGGCGGCGGACCCGCCCCCCCATCTCCTGTCCGGCGAGGGCGATGGTGGCGTCGGTGCCCACCAGGGTCAGGTCGGCGGCCTCCACCGTGACCGACTGGGTGACCGACTGCGGGCCGAGCCGCGCGATCGAGGTGAAGGTGAGCGTTCCGTCGTCGGCGCGGGAAAGCGTGCGCTCGGTGGTCCCCACCGGGTTGTCCTGGAAGGAGATCTGGTAGGTGAGCCGGGTGGGTTCCAGCCCGGCCCCGTTGAAGGTGTGGGAGCGCTCCCGGGCGACCAGCGCCATGGCGTCCAGCACCTCCCCCTCCGGGGTCTCGATGCGGATCGGACCGAAAGAGCGGAGTTGGTCGAGCAGTACGGTCGCGTCGCCCACCACCACAATCACCATGCGATCGGGGTTCACGAGCTGCCGGAACACCCCCTGCACCCGGTCCGGATCGAGTGCGGCCACGCGGCTGCGGTACGTTTCGAGGGCGTCTTCGGGCAGGCCCAGCAGGCGGTTGGTCGCCACCTGCGCCGCCACCTGCTGCGGGGTCTCGATGCGGAGCGGGAAGGAGCCCACCAGGAACGCCTGATTGTCGGCCAGCTCGTCGGGGGGGACCGGCTGGTCGCGCAGGGTGCGCACCTGCGTGATGAGGTCGGTGAGCGCCTCCTCCAGCACGTCGTTGCGCACGGCGGCGCTGGCCTGGAAGGCGCCCTGGCCCCGGGCGCGGGAGACGCTGGAGTAGGCGCCGTAGGTGTAGCCCTTCTGCTCCCGCAGCACCTTGAACAGGCGGCCCGAAGCGCCTCCGCCCAGGACCTGGTTGGCCACGGCGAGCGGAGTCCACGCGGGGTGGTTCCCGGGGGGGAGCAGGTGGCCGACCCGCACCTCGGCCTGGACGGAGCCCGGCTTGTGCACGAGGATCACCTCGGGTGCCGCCCGGTCGACCGCCTGCGGGTAGGTCACGGGCGCCGGGGGCGCGCCCTCCCACCCGCGAAACGCCCGCTCCAGGCGGGCCACGGCGTCCTCGGGGGTGACGTCGCCCGCCACCACGAAGAGGGCGGCGGCCGGGGAGAAGCGCTCCCCGTGGAAGGCCGCCATGTCCTCGCGCGCCAGGGCCTGCAGGGAGGTCGGGGTCTCCAGCCTGCCGTAGGGGTGGTCACCGTAGACGGCCCGGGTGAAGGCCCGCCCCGCCAGCGCCCCCGACTGGCCCATCTGAACGCGCAGGGCGGAGAGCGTGCGCGTGCGCAGGAGCTCCAGCCGGTCGGCGGGGAAGCCGGGGTTCAGAACCACGTCCGCCATGATCTCCAGCGCCGGGTCCAGCGCCGAGGTGAGCGCGCTCAGGCTCACCGAGATCTCGTCCCGTCCGGCGCCGGCGCCCAGGTTGGCGCCCAGGAAGTCGAGCGCCTCGGCGATCTCCCGGTGGCTGTGGGTGGCCGTGCCCTCGGTGAGCATCTGCGCGGTGAGCGAGGCCAGCCCCTCGCGCCCCTGTGGGTCGGCGGCGCTGCCCCCCGGGATCACCAGGTTCACGGTGACCAGGGGGACTTCGTGGCTGGGCACGACCAGGACGCGCGCGCCGTTCGCGAGCGTGGTCTCGTGGAAGTCGGGGAAGGCCACCGGCTCCAGGGGGAGGGGTGGGGGCGGGGCCGACTGGGCGTGCGCGGCCATCGGAGGCGGCGCCAGGACGGCCGCGGCGGCGGCGAGGGCGATCAGGAGGGGTGTGGTGATGGTGCGCATGGCTCTACGCTCCCGCCGGTCCGCCGGGACGGGCGACAACGACGGTTCGGTTTGTGGGGACGAGGTAGGTGCGGGCCACCCGGCGGACGTCCTCGGCGGTGACCGCCTCCAGGCGGGCCGGCGCGGCGTTGGCCTCGAAGGGCGACCCGTGGAAGAGTTGGAAGGTCTGCAGAAGCTGGGCCTTGCTCTGGGCGGTGCTGCGGGCCGCCACCGCCTGGGCGCGCAGCTGGTTGCGGGCCTTCTCCATCTCCCGCTCGCTCACGCCCTCCTCCTGCAGGCGCCCGATCTCCTCCAGCATGAGCGTCTCCAGGCGCTCCACCTCCACGCCCTGGTTGGGGAGCGCGCCGAACACCATGGAGCCCGGTCCGAGCCTGCGGTCCACATTGGCGATCACCGCCAGCGCGGCCTGCTCCTCGTCCACCAGGCGGCGCTGCAGGCGGCTGCTCTCGCCGGTGGAGAAGATCTGGGCCAGGACCGCCAGGGCGTCGTGGTCGGGGTGGGCGGCCGGCGGCGCGGAGAAGGTCAGGTAGACCAGGGGGAGCTGCGCCTGGGGGTCGGGAACGTCGGCCCGCCGCTCGCCGTCGACGCGGGGCATCGGGGGGAAGGGGGGGAGCGGCTGCGGGTCCGGTCCCCTCGCGATGCCGCCGAAGTACTCCTGGGCCATCGCCCGGATCTGATCGGTGGTCACGTCGCCCACCACGGCCAGCACGGCGTTGTTGGGCCGATAGTGCCGCTGGTGGAAGTCGCGCACGTCCTCCACCCGCGCGGCGTCCAGGTCCTCCATGGATCCGATCACCGTGTGCCGGTAGGGCGCATAGTCCTGCGAGAGGGTGTCCTGGGTGGCCTGCGCCCCCGCGTAGGGCTGGTTGTCCACCCGAAGCCGCCGCTCCTCCTTCACCACCTCGCGCTGGTTCTCGAAGTTCTCCGCGCTCACCACCAGGCGGCCCATCCGCTCCGCGTGCAGCCAGAGCGCCAGGTTCACGCGGTTGGAGGGGACGACCTCGAAGTAGGCGGTGCGGTCGGTGTTGGTGGTCCCGTTGTAGATCCCCCCGGCCTGCGTCACCAGGCGGTCCATCTCGCCGTCCGCCAGGTTCTCGGTCTCCTCGAAGAGCATGTGCTCGAAGAGGTGGGCGAAGCCCGAGCGCCCGGGGGGCTCGTGGGCGCTCCCCACGTTGTACCACATGTTCACCGCCGCCAGCGGCGTGGAGTGGTCCGGCGACACGATCACGTGCAGCCCGTTGGCCAGCGTGAAGGTGTCGATGGGGATGGGCGGGATCTCCACGGACTGGCCCGCGGCCGGGGCAGCGGGGAGCGCGAGGATTGCGAGCAGCGGAGCCGCGGCCAGGGCCGCCGGATGTCGTTGGGGTGCGGAACGCATGGGATCGGATGGGAATGCAGGTGGACCGCCGGATCCGTACCGGTCGGCGGCAGGAGGAGCGGGGGTGCGGCGGTAAAGCTACTACCCTCCTACGTCCGTACACGGGGGGAGATCCCCTCGACCGGCTGTCGGTCGTCCTGATGCGGACCCTGGCACGCGGTCGGGTGTTGTCCTCCGCCATGAACGCTACCCCGGAACTCGATCTGGATTCCCTGCGCGTCCATTACCCCATCCTGGCGCGCCGGAACTACCTGAATTCGTGCTCGCTCGGGGCCCTCTCGGACCGGGCCGAGGCGTACCTGGACGACTTCCGGGAGCGATGGCACACCATGGGCGCGTCGGCGTGGTATGAGCACTGGTGGGGTCGGCTCGACCTGCTGCGGGGGCGGGTGGCCGCACTGCACGGGGCGCCGGCGGGGAGCGTGGCGCTCCTCCCCTCCACGTCGGCTGCCCTTTCCGGCGTGGTGGACGCGGTGCCGCGCGCCGGGACGCCGGGCCGGCGCGCCGCCACCGGAGGGGGGACGCCCCGCAACCGGGTGGTGGTGAGCGAACTGGACTTCCCCACGCTGGCGTACCAGTTCGCCGCGCGCCCCGAGCTGGAGATGGTGGTGCTGCCGAGCCCCGACGGGGTGGGGATGGACCCGCAGCAGTACCGGGACGCGGTGGACGAACGCACCCTCTTTCTGGCCACCTCCCACGTCTTCTACGCGACCGGCTTCGTGCAGGACCTGACCGCGCTGGCCGAGGCGGCGCGGCGCAAGGGCGCCTACTCCCTCATCGACGGCTACCACGGCGCCGGGCAGATTCCCGTGGACGTCACGGCGAGCGGCGTGGACTTCTACACCTCGGGGCCCCTCAAGTGGCTGTGCGGCGGTCCGGGCATGAGTTATCTGTATGTCCGACCAGAACTTACCGACACGTTGCGACCGCGCGCCACCTCCTGGTTCGCCACCGACGATCCCTTCGCCTTCGACCTGGAGGGGTTCCGGTACCGGGACGACGCCCGCCGGTTCGAGCTGGGGACGCCGGCGCTGGCCGCGGTGCACACCGCGTTGGGGGGGCAGGAGCTGCTGGAGGAGGTCGGGTGGCCCACGGTCTGGGCCCGCAACCGCGCCCTCACCCGCCGCCTGGTCGATGGGGCGCGCGCCGCCGGATTCCAGCTCCGCCTGGCTGAACAGGAGGAGAGCCGGTCGGCCATCGTGACCATCGCAATGGAGGACCCCCGCGCGGCCGTGGCCCACCTGGACCGGGCCGGCATCGTGGTCGACAGCCGCCCCGGCCACGTGCGCGTCTCGCCTCACGTGTACAACTCCGAGTCGGAGGTGGACGAGGTGGTGGCGGCGCTGGCGGACTTCCGGGACGGATGAGGAAACACTTGTAGTCGGGCGAGCGGCCCGGGTAGCTTTCGGTAGGGTGCCCGCCTCCCTCCCGCGCACGCCGCCCGCGCCCCCTTTGCCGACATCCCGACCCCACCCGTTTCCACGGAGTCTCCCCATGCGACCCCCGACCTCCGCGTTCCGCGCGGTCCGCCCTCCCGTCTCCGGTGCGCTGGCCGCTCTGTTCCTCGCCGCCCTCGCGGGTCTGGCACCGTCCGGCGCCGCCGGGCAGGGGATCGGCGTGGGGGCCCACGTGGGCCTCAACGGCTTCGGTGTGGACGGCGCCCTTGGGCTCTCTCCCCGTGTGGTCCTGCGGGGCGGGATCTCGATCGCGCCCGACGACTACTTCCTGACCTCGATCCTGCCAGAGGACATCTCGGACGTCGAGTACGACCTCCTCCTCCCCCGCACCACCCTCAGGGCGGGTCTGGACCTGCACGTTCTGGGGCCGCTCCGTTTGATGGGAGGCGTCCTCTACCGCTCCGACGACCTCGAGGCGACGGCCGACGTGGACCAGAGCATCGAGCTGGGGGGGACCACCTTCAACCGCTCCGGAACGGTGACGGCGCGGCTGGAGCAGAACAGCCTTCTCCCCTACGCCGGGATCGGCCTGGGCAAGCTCACCTCCGGCTTCGGATTCTACCTCGACCTGGGGGTGGCCTACTCCGGCGAAGCCGACATCGTCATGACCGCCACCGGCGACCTCGCCGCCGAGCCGGGGATCCAGCAGGCGCTCCAGGACGAGGCGGACGAGTTCTTCGACGACACCCCCAACATCGTCAAGCGGTTCTACCCCATCCTGCAGATCGGCGTGAAGGTGGGGGTGGGGCGTTAGGGCCCCTCACCCCCCCTCCTTCCGCGCCCAGCGGTCCGAGTCGCGCCGGCGGTACTTCTCCAGCACGCCGTCCAGCGCCCGGGCCAGGTCGATCCCCTGGGAGTTGGCGATCACCAGCAGCACGAAGAGGACGTCGGCCAGCTCCTCGGCCAGTTCCTGGTCGGCTTCGCCGTCCTTCTTGCGCTTGGGTCCGAAGCGGTGGTTCATGAGCCGCGCCAGCTCGCCCACCTCCTCGGTCAGGCGCGCCAGGTTGACCAGGGGGGGCCAGTAGCCCTCCTCGAACTGCCCGATCCAGGCGTCGACGCGCGCCTGGGCCTCCTTCAGCTCCATTGCCGCCTCCCCGGTCCGGGACCGGTCACGGGACCAGCACCACCTTCCCGAACACACCCCCGTCCTCCAGCAGCTCGTGGGCGCGGCGCGCCTCCTCCAGGGGAAACACACCGTGGATCACGGGCGTGAAGGTCCCGTCGAAGACCCGCCCCATGACGGCGCGGAACTCCTCCGGGCTCCCCATGGTGCTCCCCATCAGCGAGAGCTGCTTCCAGAAGACGTGGCGCAGATCGACCTCCACCTTCGGGCCGGCCGTGGCGCCGTAGCTGACCAGGCGACCCATGACCGCCAGCGAGCGGATCAGGCCCCCCCAGAGCGGACCGCCCACCGAGTCCAGGATCACGTCCACGCCGGCCCCCTCCGTGGCGCGGCGCACGCCGGCCACCCAGTCCTCGGCCAGCCGGTCGTAGACGTGGTGGGCGCCGAGCGCGCGCACCCGCTCCACGTTCTCCGCGCCCGAGGTCACCGCCAGGACGGTGGCGCCGGCATGCCGGGCGATCTGGACGGCGGCGGTGGACACCCCTCCAGAGGCCCCGGTGACCAGCACGCGTTCCCCGGAGCGCACCGCGGCGCGGGCGTGCAGTCCGTGCCACGCGGTGACGAAGACCAGCGCGCCGGCGGCCGCGCTCTCGAAGGGGACGCCCTCCGGAATCCGCACCAGGTTCGCGGCCGGGACCACGCAGTACTCGGCGAAGCCGCCATCGGTGTGTTCGCCGATGAGCCGGAGCGGGGGGCCACGGTCCGCCGCTCCGGGGGGCGCCTGGTACCAGGCGTAGTGCAGTGAGGGGTCGGCCACCACGCGCGCCCCGGGCTCGATCAGGCCCCCCTCCCGCCACGCCGCACCGTCCCCGACGGCGTCCACCACCCCCGCCAGGTCCGAGCCGCCGATGTGGGGCATGGTGTGCTCGATGGGGAGGCCGCGCCGCACCCAGAGGTCCAGGTGGTTGAGGGCCGCGGCCTTGACCGCGACCCGCACTTCGCCGGGTCCGGGCTCGGGCACCGGGACCCGCTCGATCCGGATCACGTCCGGACTGCCGTACTCGTGAAAGAGGGCCGCGCGCATGGTGCTCATGAGGGTCTACGCTACCGGGGTCGTGGGCGGGCGTAAAGGCTGGGTGGCCGGGGCGGGGTTTGGTTACCTTTTCCACCATGTCCAGCCCCCCGACCGGCGACGAGACCCTGGGCGGATACTTCCGCGTGCACGACCGGCCCCCCGCCTTCGAGGGGCCCGACGGCCACCCGTACACCGTCTCGATCGAGGTGGAGAAGGTGGCCGATCCGCGCCGGCCCTATCAGGGCTTCCTGGTCTTCCCGCGCTGGGCGGAGACGGGGGTGGGGGTGGTGGGGCACGTGGAGACCCCGACCCTCTGGCACGGCCGCTCGCCCGACGATGTCGAGCAGGCGGCGGGCGGGACGTCTCTCCACGAGGTGCAGGCCCTCCTCGACACCGCCGTCCGCACGCGGGCGGCCGACAGAGAACCGTAGGGGACCCATGCTGCGCAACTCCCTCATCTTCCTGAGCCAGTCCTCCGCCGCCAAGACGGTGGTGACCCGCACCCCCCTCCGCACCATGGCCCGGCGCTTCGTCCCGGGCGAGAAGGTGGACGACCTCGTGCGGGCCGTCCGCGCGGCGAACGCCGAGGGGATGAGCGCGACCGGAAACTACCTGGGCGAGTCGGTGCACGACGAGCCCAACGCGCGCCGGGCCGCGGACATCTACCTCCGCATCCTGGACCGGATCCACGACGAGAAGCTGGACGCCAACATCTCGCTCAAGTTCACCCAGCTCGGCCAGGACATCAGCGAGACCTTCCTGGCGCAGAACCTGGGGCGCGTGCTGGAGCGGGCGCGCGAGACGGATACCTTCATCCGCTTCGACATGGAGAGCTCGGAGTACACGCAGCGCACCCTGGACGCCTTCGAGAAGCTGTGGGCTCAGGGGTGGCGCAACATCGGCGTGGTGCTCCAGTCCTACCTGAAGCGGAGCGCGGGGGACGTGGCCCGCATGAACGAGCTGGGCGCCCGCGTGCGGCTCTGCAAGGGCGCCTACGCCGAGCCCCCGTCGGTGGCCTTCCAGGAGAAGGCGCAGGTGGACGACAGCTTCGTCGAACTCACCCGCATGCTCCTGGCCGGGGGGAACTACCCCGCCATCGCCACCCACGACGAGCGCATGATCGCGGCCACCGTCGACTTCGCGGAGCGCGAGGGGATCGCCCGGGAGCGCTTCGAATTCCAGATGCTGCACGGGGTGCGGCGCGACCTGCAGGCCCAGCTCGTCAAGGACGGCTACCGGGTCCGGGCCTACGTCCCCTTCGGCGAGCACTGGTACCCCTACCTCATGCGCCGCCTGGCGGAGCGCCCGGCCAACATGCTCTTCTTCGCGGGGAGCGTGGTGAAGGAGTCCCCGCTGGGGTTCCTCTGGCCCGGCGGCAGGAACGGCGGGCGGGAGTGACGCCGCGCCCATGACCCCGGAGGCCCCTCCCTACCTCCGCGTCACCGAGGTCTTCCACTCCATCCAGGGCGAGTCCACCTGGGCGGGGCTGCCCTGCACGTTCATCCGCCTCACCGGGTGCCCGCTGCGCTGTGTCTGGTGCGACACCGCCTACGCCTTCCACGGGGGCGAGCGCCGCACGCTCGACTCGCTGGTGGCCGAGGCCCGGACGATCGGCACACCCCTGGTGGAGGTGACCGGGGGCGAGCCCCTGGCCCACGCCAACGCCTTCACCCTGATGCGCATGCTGCTGGACGAGGGCTTCACCGTCCTGGTCGAGACCTCGGGCGCCGTGGACGTCCAGCCCCGCGACCCGCGCTGCCACCTGATCATGGACCTCAAGTGCCCCGGCTCCGGCGAGTCCGCGCGGAACCGCTGGGAGAACCTCGAGCACCTGACCGGGCGGGACGAGGTCAAGTTCGTGGTCGCGGACCGGGCCGACTACCGGTGGGCGCGCGACGTGATCCGGGAACGGGGGCTGGACGCGCGGGTTCGGGAGGGCTCCCTGCGGGCGCTGCTGGTCTCGCCGGTGCACGGCGCCGTCGAACTGCGCGCGCTCGCCGGCTGGATCCTGGAGGACCGCCTTCCGGTGCGCCTGCAGCTCCAGCTGCACAAGCTCGTCTGGGACCCCGAGACGCGGGGCGTGTGATGTCACCCACCGAGATCCTGGCCACCAACATCCTCTCCCCGGTCGTGCTCGCCTTCGGGCTGGGCGTGGCCGCGACGCTGCTCCGTTCGGACCTGGAGTTTCCCGAGCCGCTCTACCAGTCCCTCTCGATCTATCTTCTGCTCGCCATCGGGCTCAAGGGCGGCGCGGCCCTCTCCGTGACCCCCCTGGGCGACGTCCTGGTACCGGCGGGGGTGACGCTGGGCCTCGGGCTCCTGACCCCCCTGACCGCGTACGCATTCCTCATCGCGGTCCTGCGCATGGACCGCATCAACGCCGGGGCGCTGGCCGCGCACTACGGCTCCGTCTCGGCGGTCACCTTCCTGGCCGCGGTGACCTTCGGCGAGGCCACCGGCGACGTCTCCGAGGGGTTCATGCCCGCGCTGGTCGCGCTGCTCGAGGTCCCCGCCATCGTGGTCGGGCTGCTGCTGGCGCGGGGCGCGCACGCACGCCCTGGAGAGGGCGAGGGGAGCGGCTCGTGGGCCGCGGCCCTGCACGAGGTGGTGACCGGCAAGAGCATCTTCCTGCTCGTCGGCGGGGTGGCGCTCGGGTGGGTGGCCGGCAAGGAGCGCATGGCCCCGGTGGACCCCTTCTTCGTGGCCGGCTTCCAGGGAGCACTCACCCTCTTCCTGCTCGAGATGGGGCTGGTGGCGGCGCGCCGGCTGAGGGACCTGCGCGAGGCCGGCCTGCTGCTGGTCGCGTTCGGGACCTTCGTGCCCTTCGCGCACGGGGTGCTGGGCGTGTGGGCGGGTGGACTGGCGGGGCTCTCCATCGGGGGTGCGGCGGTGCTCGGCACCATGGTGGCCTCCGCCTCCTACATCGCCGCTCCGGCCGCGGTGCGCATCGCGCTCCCCGAGGCGAAGCCCTCGCTCTACCTGACGGCGTCCCTGGGGATCACCTTTCCCTTCAACCTGATCCTGGGCATTCCGGTGTACTTCGCACTCGCCCGCATCCTGGGAGGCTGACGTGGAATCGAAGAACGCCGTCCTGGTGACCATCGTGGCCGAGCGCCTGCTGCGCGACCGCCTCACCGAGAAGATCCGGGCGCTCGGGGCCAAGGGCTTCACCCTGACCGAGGTGCAGGGCGAGGGGACGCGCGGCGTGCACGCGCACGAGTTCCAGGGCCCGAGCGTGAAGATCGAGACCCTGGTGCGGGCCGAGGTGGCCGATCAGATCGTGGAGGCGATCTCGAAGTACTTCGAGCACCACGCCGTGATCGTCTACCTGAGCGAAGCGCGGGTGGTGCGGGCCAAGAAGTTCGGCTCCTGACGCTTCCGGGGGGTGGGGGCGCTCGTTTTTCCGGAACATCCCCGCTCCGCGCTGAATGCCTTGCGTTTCGACCCCGCGGAATCTACTTCCTCACGTCACAGACCGCAGCCCAGAAGCGGGGTATTTCACCGGGCTGCTATGACAGGATTCCGGTCCGAATATCAACGCAACCTGTATCGATCGAGTACCACGGACTCAAAGACCGGTCGGCGAAGGGTTGTGACTACCCGGCCGCTGACGTCCAGGATTACCGGCACATCGACCAGCGTCGCGCGCTCGCCGTCTTCATCCTCCCGCGAGAGCATGCTGAGGTGCGGGAGGACGGCTGTCACCAGGGAGGAGGAGGCCCACGCGCTCCCCCCACCGCCGGGCGCCCTGCCCAACCGCGCAATCGAGGTTGTGCCGTACTCGTCCAGCACGCGAGCCCACAGGGCTTTCGGGGATTCCGCGATCACCTCCACCCCCGCCGGGATCCGGAACTCCTCCACCCCCCCGGTGACGAAGTCGATCCGAAACCAGACGACCGTCTCGCCGGAGAAAGAGGGTCGCGACAACCACTCCCGGTGCTCTTCGCAGGCCGACGCCTGGCCGGCGTTGTCCGACGCGGTCCCCGGAGGCGTCATGCTGCCCTCAGCCGGCTCCGGCTCCACGGCCTCGGGCCCGTCCGGTCCCGGTGGCCAGGGTGGGGGATTTTGAACCTCCTGCTCTCCGGAGCCGGTGGCCGGGGTGGGGGATTTTGCCGCCCGGGCCAAGCGCCGGATGGTCTTGCGGGCCACGCCCGTGCGTCGCTCGATCTCTCGCTGGCTCTCCCCCCGCTCCAGCAGCGTCTCCACGGTCGTGCGTAGGTGCGGCTTCAAGACGTTCAACTCCTTCCTCCCCTCCCTGAATGTGTGGGTCGGGGATGCAGTGTACGTCCCGCCGCCAGGCGCCTATCTCAGGGCGCCCATGGCTCCCTCAAGTGGGGGATTTTGGGTGGCCGCCGGGGGGAAGTCTGGGCCGATGGACGCCGCTACATCGTCTGTCACAACCCGGATCAGGCGCGGCGGGACGCCGCCCGCCGCCAGGCCGTGCTGGACCGGCTCGAGGCTCGGCTGGAGCAAAGCGGAGTGAAGGGCTTGGTGACGCGCCCGCGCTTCCTACGCTTCCTGCGGGTCACCGATGAGTACGCGGTCATCGACCGCGAGAAGGTCGCGCGGGACGCCCGCTACGACGGGGTCTGGGTCATCGAGACATCCACCGACCGCTCCGCCCCGGACGTGGCCGAGGCGTACAAGAGCCTGTGGCGCGTGGAGCGCGCGTTCCGGACCCTCAAGTCCCCACTCGATCTCCGCCCTGTGCGCCATTGGAACGAGTCCAGAATCCGCGGCCACGTCGTGGTCTGCTTGCTCGCCTTTCTCCTCCGCCGCGCTGGAACGGCGCCTCTTCGAGGAGGGCAACGTGACCGACTCCGTCTCCGGGATCCTCGAAGCTCTGCATCAGATCCAGCAAGTCCACGTCGAGGTCAAGGGCATTGCGCTCCAGGTCGTCTCCGAGACACCCGCTTTGGCCCGGGACGCCTTCAAGGCGCTCGGCATTCGCCCCCCACCCCGCCTCACCAAACTCGTCTGAGCCCCTCCCCAATCCCGGTGTAGTGACAAACCCGAAAAATGGGATTATGTGAAGTGCTCCTGTGGCAACGAATCACGGAAAACAGGCTGTCAAACTCGAGTCCGAGGTCGTCACCGTGCGCGCCGCCTCGAGCGCCCTCCGCTCCGGGAGTTGGCGGTGACCGAGTCGACATGCCGTCGCCGGGGGCCGCGCGGAACGCGGTCGAGCCGCTCCTCGGGCAGGGCGCGACGCGTTCCCGCGGGAACGCCCTGGGTGCGCCAGGGGAATGTCTCGCATGCCCCGGAGGAAACCATTTGGCCACGGGGTTCGTCCAAGGGAGGTGACCCGCCTCCAACCCTGCGAAACATGACCGTCCGCGCACTCGCTCGTCTCCCGTTCCTGGCCCTCCTGCTGGCTGCCGCCGGCTGCAATTCCCCCGGGTCCACCGATGGGGGAGGTGCGGGCGCCCTGGTGGCGGTGCGGGACACGGTGGGGGACACGGTGGTCGTCCGGACGGTCTCGGGGAGCGTGTGGGGGGAGGACGCGGTTCTGGTCCCGGAGGTCGAGATCGGCGTGCTGGACGGAGACGAGCGTTACATGTTCGGCCGGATCCGGGCGCTGGCGGTGGGCGCCGGCTTCGAAACCGTCGAAGAATTCACGGACGTGGAGTCACTGTTCTCGGTGTTCGTTTTGCGCGCCTGCTAACTGAGCCTTGGATGGCTCAGCCGCAGATCTGTCACGTAAGTGACTGATCTG
>JAVVFC010000072.1:0-13129 GCA_032250975.1 Longimicrobiales bacterium
GGTGCGACGGCGCATGGCGGGCGGGGCGAAGTGGGGTTCAATAAGAGGACCCCGCAATCTACGGCGTGGCCCCGGTCCCGGCAGGGATTGCAGGCGCGGGGCCGAGGTCGTATGGGTAACGGGTCCCGCCCGCCTCGTGGCGGAAACCCGAGCCTCCCGCCCCCGCTTCCCGGCCGATCCATGCCCGCACGCGCCCAGTTGCCCGCCCTCCTCGCCGCCGCCCTCGTTCTCGCCCTCGGCACACTTCCCCGCCCGGGCGCCGCCCAGGAGTCCTCGGGCACCCGCTTCCTGAGCCGGCCCGACGTGGACGCGGAGCACATCGCCTTCGTGCACGCCAACGACATATGGGTGGTGGGGCGCGCGGGTGGCCGCGCCTTCCGTCTGACCAGCGACGAGGGGGCCGAGACCTCCCCCGCCCTCTCCCCCGATGGCCGCTGGGTGGCCTTCACCGGGGAGTACGGCGGGAACGCCGACGTCTACCGGGTGCCGGTGACCGGTGGTCAGCCCGTGCGCTTGACCTGGCATCCGGGCGAGGACGACGTGCAGGGGTGGACGCCCGACGGCCGGATCCTCTTCCGCTCCTCCCGGGCCGGCGCGCCCACCCGTCTCTGGCAGTTCTACACCGTGTCACCCGAGGGCGGCTTTCCGGAGCCCCACCCCATTCCCCAGGCCTACCTGGGCGAGCTGAGCGGGGACGGCGCCTTCGTAGCCTACCAGGAGATCGGCTACTGGGACCCGGAGTGGCGCAACTACCGGGGCGGCCAGGCCCAGCCCATCCGGGTGGTCTCCACCTCCGACTGGTCGCTGCGGACGCCGCCCTGGCAGGGGGAGCGGCAGATGGACCCGGCGGTCATGGACGGCGTGGTCTACTATCTCTCGGAGCGGGACTGGGCCGCCAACGTGTGGGCGTACGACCCGGCCACCGGGTCCGAGCGGCAGCTCACCTTCCACGCCGACTTCGACGTCAAGTCGCTGGGCGCCGGCGGAGGGGTGGTGGTGTACGAGCAGGCGGGCTACCTGCACGAACTCGACCCCGCCTCCGGCCGGAGCCGCCGGCTGGGGATCCACGCGCAGGCGGACCAGAACTGGGCCCGCGCGCGCTGGGAGGAGGTGCAGGGGAACGACCTCTCCAACCCCTCCCTCTCCAACAACGGCAGGCGCGCACTCTTCGAGTACCGGGGCGAGATCCTCTCGCTGCCCGCGGAGAACGGCAGCTGGCGCAACCTCACCCGCTCCTCGGGTGTGGCCGACCGCTACCCCGTCTGGTCTCCGGACGGGACTCAGGTGGCCTGGTTCAACGACGCCTCACCCGCCCGGGGCGGGGGACCCGGAGAGTACGGGCTGGTCATCGCCGACCCCGACGGCGGCAACGCGCGCCGCATCGAGATTCCCGACCCCAGCTTCTTCTTCCGGCCGCGCTGGTCCCCGGACGGGGCCCGCATCGCCTTCACCGACACCGACTACCGCGTGCAGGTGGTCGAGGTGGCGAGCGGCCGCGTCACCGACGTGGACGGCGAACTCTACGCCGATCCGCGCCGTTCCATCGAACCGGTCTGGTCGCCCGACGGTCGCTTTCTGGCCTACGCCCGGCGCCTGGAGTCCCTCTTCCGCGCCGTCTTCATCTGGGATTCGCAGACGGGGGAGGTCGCGCAGGTCACCGACGGGATGGCCGACGCCCTCTCGCCCGCCTGGGACGCGGGGGGGAAGTACCTCTACTTTCTCGCCTCTACGGACTTCGCCCTGAACTCGGCGTGGCTGGACATGTCGGCCTACGACCGCCCCACCACCCGCGCGCTCTACCTCGTGCTCCTGAGCGCCGACACTCCTTCGCCCTTCCTGGCGGAGATGGACGAGGCGACGGCAGCGCCCGGCGTTCCGGAGGGGGATGCGCCCGCCGGGCGCCGCGGCGCCCAGGGAGGTCAGGAGGGGGGGAGCGAGCTGCCCACGGTTTCCGTGGACCTCGACGGCATCCAGGCGCGCATCGTCCACGCCCCGGGCGTGCCCGCGCGCGATCACCAGGAACTCCTCACGGGGCCGCCCGACCACGTCTTCGTCGTGGAGGCGTCCGCGGGCGGCGGCTTCGGGGGTGGCTTCGGGGGCGGGAGCACCCTGCACCGCTACAGCGTGAAGGACCGCGAGGTCGCCACCTTCGCCGAGCGGGTCGCCGACGCCGCCACCTCCGCCAACGGGCGCCACGTTCTTTACCGGAGCGGCTCCAGCTGGACGGTGGCGGGCGCCGCCGGTCCGCCCCCCCGCAATGCGGACGGGCGCCTCTCGCTGGACAACCTGCGGGTGCGCGTCGAACCCCGCGAGGAGTGGTCCCAGATGCTGGCGGACGGGTGGCGCTTCATGCGCGACTTCCTCTACGTGGACAACACCCACGGCGCCCCCTGGGACGACGTCTGGGCGTGGTACTCCGGGTGGCTCCCGGACGTGGAGCACCGCTCCGACTTCAACCAGCTGCTGGACATGCTCTCCGGCGAGATCGCGGTGGGGCACTCGTACGTGCGCGGCGGGGACTACCCTGACCTGCTTAACCCCCGCACCGGGCTGCTGGGCGCCGACCTCGAGGCGGTGGACGGCCACTACCGCATCACCCGCATCTACAGCGGGGAGAACTGGAATCCGGGGCTCCAGGGCCCCCTCGCGGCGCCGGGGCTGGGCGTAGCGGAAGGCGACTTCCTGGTGGAGATCGACGGCCGGGCGCTCCGGACCCCCACCAATCCCTTCGAGCTGCTCGAGGGGACGGCCGGGCGCGCTATCACCATCGCCGTGAACGCCCGTCCCTCCCTGGAGGGTGCGCGCCGTGTCACGGTGACGCCCACGGGCAACGAGGGACAGCTGCGCAGCTGGGCGTGGGTGGAGGGAAACCGCCGCCGGGTCGCCGAGATGAGCGACGGTCGTCTGGCGTACGTCTACCTGCCCAACACCGGCCGGGGCGGGTATTCCTACTTCAACCGCATGTACTTCGCCCAGCAGGACCGGGCCGGCGCCGTCATCGACGAGCGCAACAACGGGGGCGGCTCCGCCGCCGACTACATGGTGGAGGTCATGGACCGGGAGCTCTTCGGATACTTCAACTCCCGCACCCCGTCCAACCGCCCCTTCACCCAGCCCATGGCCGCGCTCTGGGGCCCCAAGGTCATGATCATCAATGAGCGGGCCGGCTCGGGCGGGGATCTGCTGCCGTACCTCTTCCGGTTCCACGAGGTCGGGCCCCTGGTGGGAACGACGACCTGGGGCGGGCTGGTGCACACCGCCGACACGCCACCCCTGGTGGACGGCGGCCGCTTCGTCGCGCCGCGCGGCGCGTTCTACGACGTGAACGGCGAGTGGGCGATCGAGGGCGACGGTGTGGCCCCCGACATCGAGGTGCACCAGGACCCGGCGGCCGTCATTGCCGGCCGCGACCCGCAGCTGGAAGCGGCGGTGGCCGAGGCGCTGCGCCTACTCGAGACGCGGGCGGTGGAGTTGAAGCCGGAGCCGGCTCCCCCGGTGCGGTACCGGCGGCCGGTGCGGGGCGGGGGGGGCGGCTAACCGCCCGGGAACTGGAAGACGCCCGGCGCGACCCAGCGGGGCGCCCCTTCGAAGGAGGTCTCCGAGGTGACCTGGCGCGCTGCACCGCCGCCCATGGGCATCACGTAGATGTCCCAGCTGCCGCCGCGCGAGGACGCGAACGCCACCCACGCTCCGTCCGGCGACGGGTCGGGGACCATGTCCGCGGTGCGGCTGTTGGTCAGATTGCGGATTACGCCCGACTCCAGGTCCAGGTGGAAGACGTCGGTGCCGAGCCCGGTGCGGTCCGAGTCGAACAGGATCCCGCTCCCGTCGCGCAGCCAGACGGGGTTGCCGTCGCTGGCGGGACCCTCGGTGAGTACCCTCGTCTCGGTGCCGTCCAGCCGCGCCAGCATCAGATCCTCGGCGCCCGCGGGCCCGCGGGTGTAGACCACCCAGGCGCCGTCCGGCGAGACCTCGGGCTGGGCCTTGGGCGCTCCGTCGGTCGTGATGCGGCGCTCCGCGCCCCCCGCCAGCGGGCGGGCGAACAGGTCCGCGCTCCCCTCCGCCGTGGGGGCGGCGTACACCAGCGTGGTGCCGTCGGGCGTGAGGGCGGGGGGATCCTCCCCGGAGGGCGCCTCCGCCAGGCGCAGGCTGATCCCGTCCGCGTCGGGCGCCAGCCCGTACAGCCCCGGGGGGTCCTCCACGCGCGTGAGGAATACCAGCCCGGGTCCATCCGGCACCCACCGGGGCGCGTAGTCCGGGAGCGGGGTCCCGACCAGCCGCCGGGGACTGAAGCGCCCCGTGCGAAAGTCGTTGGATGAAATCAGGAAGAGGTCTCCCCGGCCCGAGCGGTCCGAGTAGAAGACCAGGTCGAATCCGGGGTCCGCGGCGGCGCCCCCGCCGCCGCGCCCGAGGTCGCCGCATCCGCCCGCGGCGGCCGCCGCCAGCAGCAGCGGGAGTGCGCGGGCCCGGCGTACACCCCTCACCATGCGTCCCCCCCCGCCGGGGCCGCACCCGACCGGGCGCCGTAGCGCAGCAGGGTGGACGTCACTCCGCCCGGCGCTGCGTTTCCGCCCGGTGGTGAGCCGGGAGTCTCCGTCCCCACGGGTCCGGCCGCCGGCCAGACCAGCACCACGTACAGCCGGTCGTACTCCGATTCCGGTATGGGAGGGCCGGGGTCGCCCCCCAGCAGCCCGACCAGCTCGGGCGTGGTGTTGGAGTGTCCCACCACCAGGTGGTGACCGGGTCGGGCGCGCAGTTCGGCGGCCAGCGCCGCAAGCCCGGCGGGCCGGCTGTCGTAGACCTCCACCTCGAGACCGTGGGCGGCTGCCACCGGCCGGGCCGTCGCACGGGTGCGCCGCAGATCGGTGGAGAACACGCCGGTGAGGGGCGCCCCGGCCAGCACCCGCGCCAGCTCCTCCGCCCGTGCCTCGCCCGCTGGCGCGAGGCGGGGGTCGCGCGGGTCGTCCTGGGCACGCTCGGCGTGGCGCACCAGATAGATCAGGGAGGCCTCGGCAGGCGCCGCCCCCCGTTGCGCGGCCATCGGCGCGGGTGCGGGCAGGAGGATCGCCAGCGCCACCGCGTGCACCGCCGCCCGGCTCCACGACCTTCGGGACATCAGTTTCATCGGCACCTTCCTCTCGGGTGAATCCTGCTATTCCGGCGCCGCCGCGCTCGGCCGTCCCAGCGCCGCGGCCACCGCCGTCCGGAGCTCCTCGGACCCATATGGTTTGGGCAGGAGTGGTACGCCCAGCGCCGCCTCCACCTCCCGGGAGTCGGCCGGGTTGCCGGTGGTCAGGATCACCCGCGCGCCCGGATCGATCTCCTGGATGGCGGCCAGCGCCTCCATCCCTCCCATGCGCGGCATGGCCAGATCCAGGAGCACCAGATCGAAGCCCGACCGCTCCTGCCGGAAGCGGGTCACCGCGGCCGCCCCGTCCCCGACCTCCACCACTTCGACGCCTTCCTCCTCCAGCATTGTGCGGCAAACGAACCGCACCGCCTCGTCGTCGTCGGCCAGCAGCAGCCGGTGGCCGCGGAGTCCGGCCACCTCCCGGACCGGCGCCCCCGTGGATTCGGGCAGCACCGGGCGGTCGGTGGGGGGGAGTGAAACGCGGAAGCGCGTGCCCGCACCCGGTACGGTGCGGATTTCCAGCGCTCCGCGGTGGGATCGGACGATGCCCTGCACCACCGCGAGGCCCAGCCCGCGCCCCGCCTGCTTGGTGCTGAAGAACGGCTCCACGACCCTGGCGCGGAGGGCGGGATCCATCCCCACGCCGTCGTCCTCCACAGTGAGATGGACGAGCGCCCCTCCCCGGGCGGGCACCGCATCCGTGACCACGTCCTGGGCAACGATATCGGAGGGGGAGACCAGTCCGGTTGAGACGGTGATCCGGCCCCGCCCGTCCGGGAGCGCGTCAGCCGCATTGGTGAGAAGGTTGAGGACGATCTGCCGGAGCCGGGTCACGTCGCCCCAGACCGGGGGGAGGTCACGCTGCAGCTTGATCTCGACGGTGGCGTTGGGTGGGAAGGAGACGCTCAGCAACTCCCCCATCTCGTCCACCACCTCGTTCAGGTCTACGGCGGCCGCCGACACGTGGCCCCGTCCGGCGTAGACCAGGATCTGGCGGCACAGGTCCGCCGCGCGCCGCGACGCCCGCAGCACCTCGGAGAGGTTCTCCTGCGCCGGGTGCGGCTGTGGCACCGACCGCTGCGCCAGGTCAGCGTGCCCCATGATGGTGGCGAGCAGGTTGTTGAAGTCGTGCGCGATCCCGCCGGCCAGCACCCCGAGGCTCTCCAGCTTCTGCGCCTGGTGCATCCGCTCCGACATCTCGCGACGCTCCTCCTCCGCCGCCAGGCGTGCGCGGGCGGCCTCCTCGCGCTCCTCCACCACGCCGGCCAGGATCAGCGAGGTGAGTACCGAGACCATCAGAAAGATGCTCATGCGCGCCACCGTCTCCGTGGGACCCGCGCCCGCCAGCGGTCCCCGCCCGAGGACGGTGCCCGAGATGGCGGGAAGGAGCAGGATCAGGTTGGCGACCGCGGCCCCGGCGAGGCGGAACCGGAGCGCCGCCCAGAGCAGAAGGGGGAAGGGGACGTAGAGCAGGAGCCGGGTGAGCGCGCCGGAGTCGGGTGCGGAGAAGAGGAGCCCCCCGACCAGTGCCAGGAGGGCGGCCAGGCCGCCCGCCTCCACCCCACGGGCCCGCACGCGCCCGAGCAGCCCGGTGCCCGCCGTCAGGACGACCGGCGCCAGCAGCAGGATCCCGTTGGTGTGGGTGAGCCACCAGCGGGGCAGGATGTCCCAGAAGGCGTCCGGTGCGAAGGAACCCACCAGGACCAGGGAGCCCACCGAGACGGCGGCCCCCAGCAGCGAGGAGAGGCCCGACCCCAGCACGATGAGGGCGACCACGTCCCGCCACCGCCCCAGCGTGGACGAGAAGCCGATGCGGCCCAGCAGGAACGCGGCCAGCACCGCCTCCGCCGTGCTCCCCGCCCCCGTCCCCAGGGCCCCCAGCAGAGGGTCGCCCGCCACCAGCGTGACCAGCGCCTCGGCCAGGAAGATCCAGAACCACGCCCGCAGCCCGGCCATCACGATGCATGCCAGCGCCAGGCCGCTCGGCAGCCAGACCAGGCGGGCGATGGAGACCTCCTCGGGAAGCCCGGGGGAGGCGAAGGTCAGCAGGGCGAGCGTTACGTACGCCGCCACGAAGAGGGCACCGTGGCCGCTACGACTCACGCCAGCACCGTCTCCGGACCCATCCACACCAGCTTGCGGCTCCGGGCGGCGGCGCGCAGGTCGCTCCGGTGGTCGGGGTGCGCCACCTCGACGAGCGCCTCGGCACGCTGGCGCAGATTCTTGCCGAAGAGATCGGCCACGCCGTGCTCCGTCACCACGTAGTGCACGTCGGCGCGGGTGGTCACCACGCCCGCGCCCTCCTTCAGCACCGGCACGATGCGCGAGACCTCGCCCCCCTTGGCCGTGGACGGGAGGGCGATGATGGGCTTGCCGTTCTTCGCCCGCGCGGCCCCCCGGATGAAGTCCACCTGCCCCCCGAATCCGGAGTAGATGTACGTCCCGATCGAGTCGGAGCAGACCTGCCCGGTGAAGTCCACCTCGATGGCCGAGTTGATAGCCACCATGTCGGTGTTCTGGGCGATGACGAAGGGGTCGTTGGTGTAGCGCACCGGGTGAAGCTCGAAGGCCGGATTGTCGTTGACGAAGTCGTACAGCTCGCGCGTGCCCAGAATGAAGGTGGCCACCACCTTTCCCGGGTGGATGCTCTTGCGCGCGCCCGTCAGCAGCCCGGCCTGATAGGCGCGCATCACCCCGTCCGAGACCATCTCGGTGTGGACCCCCAGGTTCTTCTTCCCCTCCAGAGACCGGAGCACCGCGTCCGGGATCCCGCCGATCCCCAGCTGCAGGGTGGCCCCGTCGGGGATCAGTGCGGCCACGTGTCCGGCGATCCGCACCTCCAGCGGCGACGGGTCCGACACCGGAAGCTCGGGGAGTTCGTGGCTCATCTCCACCACATGGTCGACCTCGGAGACATGGATGAAGGAGTCGCCCAGCACGCGCGGCATGCGCCAGTTCACCTGTGCCACCACCAGCGCGGCCGCCGCGCACGCCGACTTGGACGCCAGCACCTCCACTCCGAAGCTCATGTGTCCGTGCTGGTCGGGCGGCGAGACCTGGATGAAGGCGATGTCGAGCGGTAGCCGCCCCTGCTGGAAAACCTCCGGAATCTGGTGCAGGAAGATGGGGATGTAGTCCGACTCTCCGGCATTGACCGCGCGCCGGTCGGCGGGCCCCACGAAGAGCGAGTTGTGCCGGAAGCGCTTCTGGTTCTCGGGCCGGGTGAGCGGGTCCTCGCCCAACTGAAGGACGTGCACGACCTCGACGCCCTCCACATCGGTGCGCCGCCCGAGCGCCTCCAGAAAGACCTGGGGCGTGGCCGCGTTCCCACTCACGTAGATGCGCGTGTCGGACACGACCAGGCCCACGGCCTCGTCCACCGTCAGCTTCTTGCGCTGGTACTCATCCTGCCAACTCATATGTGCATCCCCCTTGAGGGCTGTTTCTGAAGCCAGGGAGGGTCGCTACCGTATCGGTACGTAGCCTGCTCCGCCCGGCGCAGGCAAGGCCCGGCAGGGGGGGTCGCATGCAGGCGCAACGGCGCGAACTGTACCGCGAACACACGGGATGGCCTCTCGGGATCCAGGTGCTGGTCTGGGGGGCGCTGGTGGGCGCCGCCCTGGGGATCTTCCGGGAAGGCGGCGGTGCGCGCGTTCCGCCCGAGCCGGGCGCCCTCCTCGCCGCCCTGGGGGCGATGGCCCTGGCGTTCGCGCTCCACGCCTTTCTCGGCGGGCTCACCGTGGTCGTGGAGTCCGACACGGTGCGCGTCGGGCTCGGCAACGGCCGCCTCGTCCGCACGCGCATCCCGCTCGAGGAGATCCGTTCCATGGAGCCCGTCACCTACCGCCCATTGCGGGACTTCGGCGGATGGGGGCTGCGGGGCGGCCGGCAGAAGCGCGCGTGGACGGCCCGCGGCAACCGCGCCCTGGCCCTGACTCTGCGGGACGGCCGGCAGGTCTACCTGGGAAGTGACGATCCCGAGCGGCTTGCGGCCAGGATTCGCATGGCCATGGGTGCGGGGCGGGCAGGGTAGGGACTTCGCCGCCGGGCGGCCACCACGGCGCCCTTCCCGAGCCACGGCGCCCCACTCGAGCCACGGCGCCCCACTCGAGCCACGGCGCCCTGCTGGACCCTCAGCGCCGGGTCTGGTCCGCCATCCAGCAGGCGGCGGTGCGCGCCAGCTCCCGCAGCACCTCGTCTCCGGTCCGCCTGGAGCGGCGCAGGACCTCGAAGCCGTGGTCCGCGCCGGCCACGGCGTGCACCTGGACTGCGGGCGCCCGGCCCCGCATCGCACGGCGGAGCAGCCCCGGCTCGCCCATCGGGTCGCGCTCTCCCTGCAGGATGAACACGGGGAGCGACACGTCCTGAAGGTGGCGTGCCCGTTCCGTGGCGGGCCGCCCCGCCGGGTGCAGGGGAAAGCCGAACAGGACGAGCCCCCGCACCGCCGACGGGAGTTCGCCCCGCGCCGCCGCCGTGGAGGTCATGCGTCCGCCCAGCGACTTGCCGCCGGCGAAGAGCGGCAGGTCGGGCACGGCGGCCCGGGCCGCGGTCACCGACCGGACCACCTCGGGGACGAGCGCCTCTCCCCTTGGGGGGAGCTTCCGGCCCGCCGCCATGTATGCGAAGTCGTAGCGCCAGGTGGCGATGCCCTCACCGTGAAGCGCCTGCGCCACCCCCTCCATGAAGGGGTGGCGCATCCCCGCCCCCGCGCCGTGCGCGAGGACGAGCAGGGCATGGGCGCCCCCCGGCCGGAGCAGGACCCCGCCACGTGGCGCACCCTCGGGGAGCGCCGCCCTCACTCCTTCTTGAGGAAGATCAGGATGACGCCGTCGGCGGCGTCGGGGCCGTACCGCTCCCGCGCGGTCGCACCCTTGAGCACCTCGATGCGCTCGATGCGGTCCGGATCGAGCTGGTTCAGCGCCCCTGACGCCAGCCGCTCCCCATCGACGAGGACGAGGGGTTCACGCTCCGTGTCCCGAATTCGGAACCTGCCACCTTCGGCCTCGGTGGCCTGAAGCTCCACGATCCGCCGCTCCTCCGCGGCCTGGGTATCCGTACCCACGGCCCGGAATCGAGCGTTGAATGACCCGGCCTCGGTGGCGGCCGCTTCCGGCCCGCTCGGCGTGTCGTCCGGGGTGAGGGGGGGGGCGTCGGCGGTGCAGGCCAGCGCCAGCACGCCGCCGGCAAGCGCCAGGGCGGGGAGCGCTACGCGGCGGCCGCGGGGGGAGTTCGCCTTCACGAGCATGGTGAGTCTCCGTTCGAGGAAGGAGGGGTGGGCCGCCAGCGCGGCCCACGAGGGGACGGGGTGGTGGGGTGCGGCGCCGCCGACTGCCAGCAGGAGGCGGGCGTAGGCGACGGAGGGGATCCCCCGGCGCACGACCCGCGCGTCGCAGTCGAGCTCCACGGCCTCCCGCAGGCGGCGGAGCTGCCGCCAGAGGATGGGGTTCCAGGGCGCCGCGACAGTGAGCCAGGCCGCGAGCGGAAGGAGGAGGGTGTCGCCGCCGTTCCGGTGCTCCTCCTCGTGCGCCAGGACGATGGCCAGGGGCCCGGCCCCCAGTCCGAGTGCCCAGCGGGGAAGGACCACGGCCGGCGGGCGCCCCGTCACCAGGGCGGGACCGAAGTCCTCCGAGACGCGCACTTCCCCGCCGGGGAGCCGCACCCGCGGCCAGCGGCGGAGCTGCCGCCGCAGGCGCAGGCCACCCCCGAGCAGCAGGAGACCGGTGAGCACGCTGGCGGTGATCCACAGGGGGAGCACGAGCCCGTCGGCGGCCCGGACGGCGGTCGGCAGCGAGGCCCACCAGCCGCCCGCACCGATCGTGTCCCACGCGGACGGGACGCCCGCGATGGGGGCCGCCGGGGGCGGCTGGGTGCCGGCGCCGGGCGCGGCCCGGGAGGCCGTCACGCCCAGGGCGAGGGGGAGCAGCACGGTGAGCACCATCGCGCCCGCCCAGACCCAGCGTCGGGGAAGCCCCAGCCCCCGCACGCCCCGCTCCGCGAGGTGAGCGGCCAGGTGCACCAGCGCCGAGACCGTCAGTGCGTAGAGAATCCAGATGGTCATCGGTCCGCCTCCCCCATCGCCTTGTCCAGCAGGCGACGCATCCGCTCGAGTACCTCACGGTCCAGATCCCCCTCGGAGACCAGACGGGCGAGGGTGAGTTCCGCGGATCCCTGGAAGAGGCGGTCCACCACCCGCCGCAGCGCCGGGCCCTCGGCCGCCTCGCGCGCCACCACCGGGTAGTAGCGGTATGCGCGCCCCTCCTGCTCGTGGCGCACCATGCCCTTCTCCTCCAGGATCTGCAGCAGCTTGAGCACGCCCGTGTAGGTGGGTGCGTCGTGGAGGGAGTCCCGCACCTCGGCCACCGTCCCCGAGCCCTGCGCCCAGAGGTGGCTCATCACATCCAGTTCCCGCTCGGTGAAGGCGGCTCCGTCGGTCATACCGTTGGCTCCCGGGTGCGCTCGGGGGAGTGGGGACGACACCGGTCGGGGGACCCGATCGCGGTGGCCTACGAAATTGATCGTAACACCGGCGGGCCGATTTGTCTACGATTGGGTTCGTAGAACCCGTTCGCGGATCGGTCTGCCCTTCGCGCCGTGACCCCGGCCGGGGCCGCGGCCCTCTCGGGGCCGCCCCTCCCCGGGGGCCTTCTTGCGGGCCCCCCTCCTGCGGGCCCCCCTCTCGCGGGCCCCCCTCGCCCGGGAACCCCTCCGGGCGGATGGGTACCGGAGGCCCCATGGAGAGCCTGCGCCACCGCCGTCTGGGTCAGGGCAATCACGTCCTGGAGGCCGAGACCCTGCTGCCGCTGCCGCTGGAGGAGGTGTTCCCCTTCTTCGCGGCGGCCGAGAACCTGCAGCGGATCACGCCGCCCGAGCTCGGCTTCCGGATCCTCACGCCCGGGCCGGTCACGGTCCATGCCGGGCGGCTGATCGACTACCGCCTGCGTCTGTTCGGCGTGCCGTTCCGCTGGCGGACGCGCATCACGGTGTGGGACCCGCCCCACCGCTTCGTGGACGAGCAGCTCGCGGGCCCGTACCACACGTGGATCCACCTGCACGAGTTCACCCCGGTGGGGAGGGCGACGCGCATGCGGGACGAGGTCCGCTACCGGCTGCCGCTGCACCCGCTGGGCGGTGTGGCGCTCCCCCTGGTGCGCGCCCAGGTGACGCGCATCTTCCGGTACCGCGCCCTGGCGATCGAGCGCCTGCTGCTGGAAGGCGCTCCCGGCCGCGCTGCCCCCGCCCGCGTCCCCGCCGCACCCGCCCCCGCACCGCCCCCATCCGCACCGCAGGAGGTCCGATGACGTGCGCCCACTGCATGGAGGCTGCGGACTTCTTCGGGGACCGCATGGCCCGTCACGAGTTGAAGCGCTTCCGGCGGCGCGGGCCCACGCGCAGCACGCGCCTGCTGCTGGACGCGCTCGCGGACGAGGAGGTCCGGGACGCGCGGCTGCTGGACATCGGCGGGGGCGTGGGCGCCGTCCAGCACGTCTTTCTGGAGCGGGGCGGGGCGGAGGTGACGGGGGTGGACGCCTCCCCGGCCTACCTGGCCGCGGCCGGCGCGGAGTCCGCGCGCCGGGGCACCGCGGACCGGGTCCGCCACCTGGAGGGGGACGCGGTGGAGCTGGCCGCGGCGCTCCCGGACGCGGATGTGGTGACGCTGGACCGGGTGCTCTGCTGTTACCCGGACATGCCGGCGCTGGTGGACGCTTCGGCCGCGCGCGCGCGCCGGGCGTGGGGGGTGGTCTTCCCGCGCGAGACCTGGTGGGTGCGGGCCGGGGTCGCGGCCATCAACCTGGCGCAGCGCCTCCGGAGGAAGGCTTTCCGGGTCTACCTGCACGGCCCGGACCGCATCGAGGCGCGGGCGGTGGGGCACGGCCTCCGCACCGACTACCGGGGGCGGACGCTGCTCTGGGAGGTACGGGTCTTCAGACGGGGGTAGCCGGGTCCGGGTCCGGGTCCGGGGCGCCGCGCCCGGGACGCGCCAACCGCTCGCCCCCCCCC
>JAVVFC010000073.1:0-13124 GCA_032250975.1 Longimicrobiales bacterium
GAGCGGCGGGGACGTCCGCCGGGGCGTCAGGTGCCGCGACCGGAGCGGCACCGAGGCCGGACCCGGAAGCTCAGATGGCGCTCTTCACACCGGGGCTGGAGCCTGTGGCGGGGGAGGGTGAGGGATCGCAGTCCCACACCCGGCCGAGCGCCCGGCCGGAGGGTGCCCGGCTCTGGCAGCTGCATCACACCTACATCCTGGCCGAAACCCGGGACGGACTTCTGATCATCGATCAGCACTCCGCCCACGAGCGCGTGCTCTTCCACCGACTGATGGAGGCGTACGGGGCGGGGGGGCAGGCGGCGCAGCGGCTCCTATTTCCCCTCACCGTGCGGCTCACTCCCGAAGAACTGGCACAGGTGGAGGAGGTGCGTGGTCTGCTCGACCGAGCCGGCTTCGAGGTCGAGGCCTTCGGCTCGGACACCGTGATTGTGCACGCCGTGCCCGATCCGCACCCCTACTTCGACCCGGAGCGATGCTTCCGCGAGATGGTGGCGGAACTCACGGCGGGCACCACGGACCTGATGCGCTCCGCGCGCAACCAGCACGAGCGGATCGCCATGACCTTCGCCTGCAAGGGTGCCATCAAGGCGGGCCAGCGCCTCGACGCCGCCGAGATGCAGGAGCTCTTCGACGCGCTCTTCGCCACCGAACTCCCCCACCACGACGTACACGGACGGCCCACCATCGTACGCCTGTCGGCCGCGGAGCTGGAGCGGAAGTTCGGACGGTGAAGCCCGTCGTGCTGGCCCTCACCGGCCCGACCACCACGGGCAAGACGGAGCTCTCGCTCGCCCTGGCCCACCGGCTGGGGGCGGAGGTGATCTCCATGGACTCCCGACAGGTGTACCGGGGCCTGGACATCGGCACGGACAAGCTGTCCCCCGCGGCCCGGGAAGGCATCCCGCACCACGGACTCGACCGGGTCCCCCCCGAGGAGCGCTACTCCGCGGGGGCCTTCGCCCGCGATGCGCGCCGCTGGATCGAACAGATCCGCGACCGGGGACGCCTGCCGATGCTGGTGGGGGGCACCGGCTTCTTCCTGCGCGCGGTCACCGACCCCATGTTCAGGGAGCCGCCTCTGGACGCGGAGCGTCGGGGGCGGCTGCGCCGGCGACTGGAGTCGATGACGGCGCGGGAGATGGGACGCTGGGTGGCGGCGCTGGACCCCGGGCGGCACGCGGTGGCGGTGCAGGGGGGGAGGCAGAGGCTCGCACGCACGATCGAGGTGGCGCTCCTCACCGGACGCCCGCTCAGCTGGTGGCACCGGGAGGCGCCTCCCGAGGCGCCCGGAGTGCCCGCGCTGATTGTGGTCCTGGAGTTGGACCGGGACGCGCTGGACAGGAGAATCGACGCACGGGTGGCGCGAATGGTTGAGCGCGGGCTGGTGCAGGAGGTGCGGACGCTGCTGGACGCAGGTGTGCAGCCGGAGGATCCGGGGATGACGGCCACGGGCTACCGCGAGGTGGCCTGGGCGATCCTGGGACGGATGTCGCTGGAAGAGGGGCTGGAGCGCATGCGGCGGCAGACCCGCCAGTATGCTCGACGACAGATGACGTGGTTCCGGAACCAGCTGCCCCGTGGCACGCTGCGGCTGGACGCCGCCCTCCCACTCGCGGAGCGCGTGCGGCAGGTTACGGAGGCGTGGCAACGGGCCCAGGCGGGCCAGGAGACCAGGGAATGAAAATCGGCATCACCTGCTACCCCACCTACGGTGGCTCCGGGGCGGTGGCCACGGAGTTGGGCATCAAGCTGGCCGAACGCGGGCACGAGATCCACTTCATCTCCTACGCGCAGCCCTTCCGGCTGGGACACTTCCGCGAACGGATCTTCTTTCACGAAGTGGAGATGGAGCACTACCCCCTCTTCGAGCATCCGCCCTACTCGCTCGCCCTGGCGGTGGCTATGCACGGTGTCGCCACCAAGACCGGCCTCGACCTGCTGCACGTGCATTACGCCATCCCGCACGCCGCCTCCGCCTGGCTCGCGCGCGACATGCTGCGCGACGAGGGCCACGACCTGCCGGTGGTCACCACTCTGCACGGCACCGATATCACCCTGCTGGGCATCCACCCCTCCTTCCACGCCATCACGCGCTTCTCCATCCTCCGATCCTCGGGCCTCACCGCCGTCTCCCGCTTCCTCAAGGAGGAGACGGTGCGCGACTTCGGTGTGCCGGCGGAGCGCATCGACGTGATTCCGAATTTCATTGACCCTGACGTCTACCATCGGGGCAAGGAGCCCTGCCATCGCCACGCGCTCGCGCCCGCCGGAGAGAAGGTGGTGATGCACGTCTCCAACTTCCGGCCGGTCAAACGGATTCCGGACGTGCTGCGCGTCTTCGCCCGCATCCGCCGGGAGGTCGCCTCCCGGCTGGTTCTGATCGGGGACGGGCCGGAGCGGCCGGTCGCCCAGGAGGAGGCGGAACGCCTGGGCATCGCGGACGCCGTCCTCTTCCTGGGCAAGCACGCCTCCGTGGACGAACTCCTCTCCTGCGCCGACCTCTTCCTGCTTCCCTCAGAGTCGGAGTCCTTCGGGCTGTCGGCGCTCGAGGCCATGGCCTCGGGCGTCCCCGTGGTCGGATCGAACGCCGGTGGCATTCCGGAGGTGGTTCCCCACGGTGAAGCCGGGTACCTGCTCCCGGTGGGCGACGTGGAGGGGATGGCGGAGGCTGGTATCGGGCTGCTGCGGGACGAGGCGGCCTGGAAGGCGGCCAGCGCGGCCGCGCGACGGGTGGCGGTGGAGCGCTTCTCGGCCGACCGGGTCGTGCCCCTCTACGAGGCGCACTATCGCGCCGTGCTGGAGGCCCGGTGAGCAGCGCGGAGTTGGACGCCCTGATCGCCGCGGCGCTGGCCGAGGACGTGGGTTCGGGCGACCGGACCAGCGAATGGACGGTGCCGGGATCGGCGCAGGGTGAGGCGGTGGTGGTCGCCAAGCAGCCGCTCGTGGTTGCGGGGACCGACGCGGCGCGGCGGGTCTTCGCCGCGGTGGATCCCCGCCTGGTCGTCACTCCGGTGCTGCGGGACGGCGCTGTGGCCGGGGCGGAGGCGCTGGTGCTGGAGGTGCGGGGCCCCCTCGGCCCGCTCCTGACCGCCGAGCGCACGGCGCTCAACTTTCTGGGCCGCCTGAGCGGCATCGCCACCCTCACCCGGGCCTTCGTGACCGCGGTGCGGGGCACCGCCGCCAGGGTGGTGGACACCCGCAAGACGACTCCGGGCTGGCGCGCGCTCGAGAAGGCGGCGGTGCGGGCGGGCGCGGGCACCAACCACCGCATGGGCCTCTTCGACATGGTGCTGATCAAGGACAACCACATCGCCGCGGCGGGCGGCGTGCAGGCGGCGCTGGACGCGGTTCGCCGTGCCAACGTGGATGGCCTCCCGGTTGAGATCGAGGTCACCTCGCTGGAGCAGCTGGAGGAGGCGCTGGCGGCCGCCCCGGAACGCATCCTGCTGGACAACATGACCGTGCCGGAAATGCGCCGCGCCGTAGAGCGGGTGGCGGGTCTGGGACCGGGACGCCCCCAGCTGGAGGCGTCGGGGAACGTCAGCCTGGACACGGTGCGCGCCATCGCGGAGACCGGGGTGGACTTCGTCAGCGTCGGGGCCCTCACCCACTCCGCTCCCGTCGCCGACCTCTCGCTGCGCGTGCGGGCCTGATCTGATGGTGTGGGAGGGGCGCACCGCCGAGGCCTGGGTCCGGCGCCTTGGCCTGGCCGGTGCGGAGTTCCACCCCGTGCTCCCCTCCACCAGCAACCGCGCGCGGGAGCGGGCTCTCGCGGGAAACGCCCTTCCGTGGCTGGTGCTGGCCGATGCCCAGACGGCGGGGCGGGGCCGAAGTGGCCGGGACTGGACGTCGCCCCCGGGCGCCGGCATCTGGTGCACCCTCGTCCTTCCGGCCCGGGACCCCGCCGCGGATGCCCTGCTCCCCCTCCGCGTCGGTGCGGCGCTGGCACCGCGCCTGGAGGGTCTCGCCCGGGAACGCATCCGCCTGAAGTGGCCCAACGACCTCTTCCTGGGGGAGCCGGGCACGTCCGGGAAGGTGGGGGGCGTGCTCTGCGAGCGCTTTCCGCTGCCCGGATCCGCGGCGGACAGTCCGCGGGAGGCGGTGGCGGTGGGCGTCGGTCTCAACGTCCACCCGGTCACGGTGCCGGACCGGGTGCGGGTGGCCCATCTGGGGCTGCACGGGCCGCTCGACCGGGGGACCGTGCTGGAGGCCGTGGCGGAGGCGGTTCTCGAGGCGGCCCGCGCCCCGAGCGCCACGCTCTCCGCGCCCGAGCGCGCGCGCTGGGAGGCGCGGGACCTCCTGCGCGGCCGGCGGGTTCGGGTGGAGGGGTGGGGCGCTCCCCACGACCGCGGCCGGGTGCGGGGCATCGACGGGGCCGGACGCCTGCTCGTGGAGCGGGGTTCGGACGTCGTTCCGGTCGCCGCCGGAGCGGTCGTCCCCGAGGATCCGATCTGAGGTTCACTCTTCACACGGGCGGTTCCGGGAAGCGAGCCGACCCCGGGAGGACAGAGGTATGCAGCTGGTCGTGGACGTGGGCAACACCGAGACGGTGGTGGGTGTGGTGGAAGGCGCCTCCCAGCTGCGCGGGCACTGGCGCATCTCCACAAAGGTGCCCCGCACTGAGGACGAATTCGGCTACCTGCTGCGGGGGCTGCTGGGGGAGGCCGGCTTCGGGCGGGAGCGCCTCACGAGGGCCGTGGTGGGCTCGGTGGTCCCCGCCACGACCGCCGTGCTCCGCCCCACGCTGGAGGGGCTCGTGCACGGCCCGGTCTTCGTGGTGGATCCGGGCGTCTCCCTCCCGGTTCGCCTGGAGGTGGACGAGCCCCGCACCGTGGGGGCCGATCGCATCGTCAACACGCTGGCCGCCCGCGCCTTCTTCCACCGTGACACCGTGGTCGTGGACCTGGGTACCGCCACCACCTTCGACTGCATCACCTGGGACGGGGTCTTCGTGGGAGGCGTCATCGCTCCCGGAGTGTCGGCCGGCCTGGAGTGGCTCGCGGCCCGGACCGCCAAGCTTCCGTCCGTGGAGTTCGCGCCCCCCGGGTCGGTGGTGGGGCGCCGGACCGAGACCTGCATCCAGAGCGGCATCTTCTACGGCGTGGTGGACGCGCTCGACGGCATGGTCCACCGCATCCGCTCCGAGTGGGAGCGGCCCGATGCCCTGGTGGTGGCTACCGGCGGGTACGCCGCCCTGGTGGGCACCCACTGCCGCACCGTGGAGAGGGTGGAGCCGTGGCTCACCCTCTATGGCCTGGCGCTGGCCGGCTTCCACCTCTCGGGGGAGGCCGTCCCCTGAGGCTGGCCTCCTTCTTGCACCTCCAGCCGGACGTGTGGATCCGGTGCGTACGATTCGCCCTGCGCGATCATCCGGCCGCCGGCCGGGTGATCGCCGTGGGGCGCCGCTCCCAGAGCCGCCGGGCCCGGACCCGCATCCCCCGCCCGGGGGGGAAGGAGTTGCCCCGGGTATGCAGGATTGTTCGTTCCACAGGACGTTCCGGAGTGTGTCAGGCCCTGTCCGGGCCACCGGCTCCGACGTGCAAGAGTTCCTGAACTCGAGGATGTCGAAGCATGGTGACCTGGATGACGTGGGTACGTATGGGTGTTCGGACCGGATTCCTCACGCTGGCCGTGGCGCTCCGCGGCGCCGCCCGCGAGGAGAAGGTGGCCCTGCTGGGGCTCGCGCTGGTGCTGGTAGCCCTGACCTGGCCCTGATCGGGCCCCGTCTCCGGGGCCGCGATCCTGACAACTTCGGGGGTCAGCGCGCCAGACGGCGGCCGTACCAGGCCACCCAGCGATCGCTCCCGCCCAGCAGCCGGGCCCACGCGGTGATTCGCCGCACGTCGCGGCGGGTGATCTTGGTCTCCTCCTGGAAGACCCGGGGGTTGCGGCGCGAGAGGGCCAGCGTGCGCACCGCGAACAGGTAGGGAAGCAGGCAGAAGAGGCGGATGCCCCGCTCGTGGCGCGGGATCCCCGCGATGTAGCGGCGAGCGGCCTCCAGGTGGTGTTCCGCCTTGCGGACCAGCCGCCCGAGCACGGCCAGTTCCGCGCGCCGGTCCCGCCCCTCGGACGTGAAGAGTCGGGTGGGGTCTCCCCCCGCGGGCAGGAAGTCACGCGGGATGAAGACCCAGCCGCGCCTCCAGTCGCCGTGCAGTCCGCGCACCACGTTCACGGTCTGCAGGCCGAGGCCGAACTCCCGGCCCAGGTCGGACATGGCGACCCGGCGCCGCGCCACGGCGGGCACGTCCAGCGCGAACAGCTCGGTCAGCAGCCAGCCGACCCGACCCGCAACCTCGTGCATGTAGTCGTCCAGGTCGGCCTCGTCGGCCAGTTCCGGTCCGCGCCGGGCCCAGCGGGCCATGCCCAGGGTGGAATCGCGCACGTGGCGCACCACCACCGCGCCGGCGGCTGGACGCATCTTGGCCAGAGCGCCGTGGACGGCCCGCACGTTGCGCGCCACGAGGGCGTCCGGGGTGGATCCGGGTGCCGCCTCCAGGGTGGGCGCCAGGGACTCCAGCGGCGCCTCCCCCGCCAGCACGGCGGCCCACGCCTCCAGCAGGCGGGCCTTCTCAGCGGCCGGCATCGCCTCGTTGTCCTCCAGATAGTCCGACACCCGCAGCAGCAGATAGGCCAGCTCGATCTCGTCGCGCAGTGGGGGGGGCAGCAGGTCTATACCCAGCGCGAAGGTGCGCGAAGCCGCGTGGAGGAGTTCGTTCAGGGTGGGCATGCGGCGAAAGGTACCACCCCCCGGTGCGGCGGTCACCGGGGGGGACCGGTTGACGGCGGGGGGGTGTGTGTTAGACTTAGTTCGTTTTGTTAGCACTCGCCCCGAGAGAGTGCTAACACCCCCTTTCTTCTCGGGATCGTGACCTCAACCGCCAAGGAGGCAGGAGACCATGTCTGCTGCGAAGATCCAGCCCCTGCACGACCGTGTGGTCGTCAAGCCCTCGGATGAAGCCGAAGAGATGCGGGGTGGCCTCTACATCCCGGACACCGCCAAGGAGAAGCCCCAGCAGGGCGAGGTGGTGGCCGTGGGCCCCGGGAAGTTCAGTGAGCAGGGCGAGCGCATCACCCCCGACGTCAAGGTCGGCGACAAGGTCCTGTACGGAAAGTACAGCGGGACCGACGTGACCGTGGACGGTCAGGAGTACCTGATCCTGCGCGAGGCCGACATCCTCGCCGTTCTCGGCTGATTCGACACACATCTTCAGGAGACTTAGAACCATGGCAGCCAAGGAACTCGATTTCGACATCGAGGCCCGTACCCGCCTCAAGGCCGGGGTGGACAAGCTCGCGAGGGCCGTGAAGGTCACCCTCGGCCCCAAGGGCCGCAACGTGGTGCTGGATCGTAAGTTCGGCCCCCCCACCATCACCAAGGATGGCGTTTCGGTGGCCAAGGAGATCGAACTGGAGGATCCGGTCGAGAACATGGGGGCCCAGATGGTGAAGGAGGTGGCCACCAAGACCTCCGACCTGGCCGGTGACGGCACCACCACCGCCACCGTGCTGGCCCAGGCCATCTTCGCCGAGGGGCTCAAGAACGTCACCGCGGGCGCCAACCCGATGGGCATCAAGCGCGGCATCGACAAGGCGGTCGAGAAGGTGGTCGCCGAGCTGCGCTCCATCTCGCAGGAGACCAAGGGCAAGAAGGAGATCGCCCAGGTGGGCGCCATCTCCGCCAACAACGACCAGGAGATCGGCAACCTGATCGCCGACGCCATGGAGAAGGTGGGCAAGGACGGCGTCATCACGGTCGAGGAGGCCCGCGGCCTGGAGACCACACTCGAGACGGTCGAGGGGATGCAGTTCGACCGCGGCTACCTCTCCCCCTACTTCGTGACCGACCCGGAGCGGATGGAGGCCGTGCTCGAGGACGCCATGATCCTCATCCACGACAAAAAGGTCTCCTCCATGAAGGACCTTCTGCCTGTGCTGGAGAAGGTCGCCCAGATGGGCAAGCCCCTCCTGATCATCGCGGAGGACGTGGAGGGTGAGGCGCTCGCCACCCTGGTGGTGAACAAGCTGCGCGGCACGCTCAAGGTCGCCGCGGTCAAGGCCCCCGGCTTCGGGGACCGCCGCAAGGCCATGCTCCAGGACATCGCCGTGCTCACGGGCGGCCAGGTCATCTCCGAGGAGGTCGGCTTCAAGCTCGAGAACACCGTCCTCTCCGACCTGGGCAGCGCCAAGCGGGTCGTCATCGACAAGGACAACACCACGATCGTGGACGGCGCCGGCGAGACCGAGAAGATCCAGGGCCGCATCGAGGAGATCAAGGTCGCGATCGACAAGAGCACCTCGGACTACGACCGCGAGAAGCTGCAGGAGCGGCTGGCGAAGCTGGCCGGTGGCGTGGCGGTGATCAACGTGGGTGCCGCCACCGAGACCGAGATGAAGGAGAAGAAGGCGCGCGTGGAGGATGCGCTGCACGCGACCCGCGCGGCCGTGGAGGAGGGGATCGTCCCCGGCGGCGGCGTCGCCCTGCTGCGGGCGCAGACCGCGCTGGAGGACTTCAAGGTCGACCGCCACGACGAGCAGGTGGGCGTGGACATCCTGCGCCGCGCGCTGGAGTCGCCCATCCGGCAGATCGTGAGCAACGCGGGTGCCGAGGCCTCCATCGTGGTGGCCAAGGTGCGTGAGAGCAAGGACGTCGCCTTCGGCTACAACGCCCTCACCGACGCCTACGAGGACCTGGTCGAGGCGGGCGTGATCGATCCCACCAAGGTGGTGCGGACGGCGCTCCAGAACGCTTCCTCCATCGCGGGACTGCTCCTCACCACCGAGGCGGTGGTGGTGGAGAAGCCCGAGGACGAGAAGGCCGGCGGCGGGATGCCCGGCGGCATGGGCGGCATGGGCGGAATGTACTGATCCGACCCCGACCGTCCGGCGGGTTCGCGGCCCGGTCACCTCAGGGTGGCCGGGCCGCTTCGCCTTCCCGGGCAACCCCAGAAGGGACGGTCCGCATCAGAATCGGTGCGGACCACCGTCCAATGCCCCCCGATCGCCATCCAGTCCCATCTTGGAGGTCAGAATCGTGCGTCCCTCGCTCGTCCTGCTGGCCGGTCTCACGCCCCTGCTGTCGTCCTGCTCCCCGGACCCGTCGTCCCGGAACCACCCTGCCGCCTCGCTGGAGGGGCCGGACCGCCCCCTCGCCTGGACGGCGCAGGAGGTGTACGCCGTGGGTGGGTTCGACGCCCCCGAGTGGGCCACCTTCGGCGAGGTGCAGGAAGTGGCCTTCGATGGGGAGGGCAACCTCTACATCCTGGATGGCCAGACGGCCCGGGTGACGGTGGTCGGCCCCGACGGGGCCCCACTGCGCACGTTCGGCGGGCTGGGGGATGGTCCGGGCGAGATCGGAACCGCCCTCGGGATGGCCGTGCTCGCAGACGGCAGGGTCGTGATCTCCGACCTGGGCAAGCGGGGGCTGGCCGTCTTCGACCGCAGCGGTGAGTGGCTCGGCAACGTTCCGCTGGAGCTGTCCGAGGAGGGCATCCCCCGTAATCCCCGGGCGCTCGGCGCCGGGAATCGGGTCGTGGCGTCCGAATCCCTCCGGCTGCGCATGTCGAGCGGTGCCGGGGACGTGGACGTCCGCAGGGTCCGGGACACGTCCCGGCCGGTCTGGAGCTACCCCGCCGCCCCCGGGGACTCGGCGGTTCTCGCCTACTCCGCCTGGGCGCCGCCGCCCCCGCCTGCCGGGGGGGAGTCCTCGCTCGAAAGTCAGACCGGCAGCGGGGGCGCGGTCTCGATCCGGATGGCCCGGACGCAGGCGTTCGAGCCGGCGCTCCACGTCGCCGCACTCCCCGACGGCCGGCTGGCGGTCGTGGACTCCGTAGGGTACCGCATCAAGCTGGTGCGACCGGGCGTGGGGGTCGAAGGTGTCCTGGAACGCCCCAAGGCGCCGACGCCCGTCACACCGACGGTGCAGGAGCTGGAGCGGACCCGACGGCTCGACGCGATCGTCGGCGGCAACACCCGGCTGCAGGTACTCGGGGGCGGCGGCCCCGCCGGTGGCGTGGCTCTGAACCCCGACGCCGTGCGCCGCATGATGGAGGACCAGGTCGCGAACCTGGCCTTCTTCCCCGAGATCCCGGTAGTCGAGGCGCTGGCCGCCGACCCCCTGGGCAGGATCTGGGTACAGCGGAGTGCCGCCCGGCCGGGCGACGAAGGTCCCACCGACGTGCTCAGCGCCGATGGGCGCTACCTGGGCACGCTCCCCCCGGACGGGCTGCGCATCCCCGACGCCTTCGGGCCGGGTGGGCTCGCGGCCATCATCAAGACGGACGACCTGGACGTCTCCACCATCCGCGTGGTGCGGCTGGGACCGGTCAATCCCGGTGGTTCAACGCCTCCAGCCGGAGCTCGACCGCCTCCCAGCGCTCCATGAGTTCACGCGCGCGGGCCTGGACCTCCTCCCTCTCCCCCTGGAGCGCCGCCACCTCGTCGGAGGGTGTTTCCTGGAAGTAGCCGGGACGCAGAAAGATGGCGTCGATCTCCTGAACCCGGGTCTCAGCCTCTTCCAGGGCCGAGGTCAGCCCGTCGCGCTCGCGGAGCAGCGCCCGCCGCTCCCGGTCCGCTCCGGAGTCGGGGTCGGGGCGGCGGGCCCGCTGCTGCGCCTTCCAGGTGTCCCGGCCGGCCTTCGCCGGGCGGTCGTCCTCCCGATCCCGCTTCGCCCGCAGCACCACTTCGTCCACGTCCAGGTGGTCGTCCCCGGTGAAGTGCACGTACTCGTCGTAGCTGCCCCGGTAGTCGGTGATGCCGTCCGCGCGGATCTCCACCACCCGGGTGGCGAGCTGCGAGACGAACCAGCGGTCGTGTGAGACCAGGATCAGCGTGCCCTCGAAGGCATCGAGCCCCTTCACCAGCGCCTCGATGGACTCCAGGTCCAGGTGGTTGGTGGGCTCGTCCAGCACCAGCACGTTGGGCTGTTCCAGGGCGATGCGAGAGAAGACCAGGCGGGCGGCCTCGCCGCCGGAGAGGGCGCTCACCTTCTTGCGGCCGTCGTCGCCGCTGAAGAGCATGAGCCCCATCTGCCCCCGCACGTAGCCGCGGTCGCGGCCCGGACAGAAGCCCCAGAGCCAGGCCTCGGCCGACTCGTCGGAATCCTCGAACTGGTCCTTGTGGTCCTGGGCGAAGTAGCCCACATGGGCCTCGTAGCCCCAGGTGGCCGTGCCCGCGTCGGCCGGCAGGTCGCCCATGGCGATCTTCAGCAGCGTGGACTTGCCGATGCCGTTGGGGCCCATGATGGCCAGGCGGTCGCCCCGCATGACCTGAAGGTCCACGCCGTGCAGCACCTGATTGTCCCCGAAGGCCTTCCGGATCCCCTTCAGGGTGAGGACTTCGCGCCCGCTCGGGCGCCGGGGCCGAAAGGCGAAGGTGGGGTAGCGCCGGGAGGTCTGGGGCAGGGCGGTCAGATCGGCCGCCTTCTTCTCGATCAGCCGCAGCTTGCTCTGGGCCTGGCGCGCCTTGGTGGCCTTGGCGCGGAAGCGGTCCACGAAGTCGCGATGGTGGGCGATCTCCTTCTCGCGCGTCTCGATCTCCTTCTCCCTGCGCTCCCGCTCCTCGACCTTCTGGACCACGAAGTCGGAGTAGGTGCCGGTGTACGGTGTGACCGTCTCGTAATCCACATCCAGAATGCGGGTGGCCACATTGTCCAGGAAACGGTGGTCGTGTGAGATGACCACGACCGGCCCCCGGAACTCGGCCAGGAACTTTTCCAGCCAGCGGATGGAGAGGATGTCCAGATGGTTGGTGGGCTCGTCCAGTAGCAGAACGTCGGGTCCGCCGGCCAGCACCTGCGCCAGCAGCACCCGCAGCTTGAACCCCCCGGAGAGGGTGGAGAGGGGGTTGCGGTGCACGTCGGCAGGAAGGCCCAGTCCCTCCAGGATGGTCGCGGCACGCGCCTCGGCGGTGTAGCCGTCGAAGCGCTGCACCGTATCCTCCAGCTCTCCGAAGCGGTCGGCGTCGAAGCTGGCCTCGCCGTCCGCCTCTGCGGCGGCCAGCAGGCGCTCCTTCTCGCGCATGGCCTCCCACAGTTCGCGATTCCCCATCAGCGCCACATCCAGGATGGACTCGGCCTCGTAGAGGAACTGGTCCTGGCGCAGCACCCCCAGGCGGGCGGCACGCGGGACGGCCACCGTGCCCTCGGTGGCCTCCTCGAGCCCGCAGAGGATGTTGAGCAGGGTGGTCTTGCCGGCGCCGTTGGCCCCCACCAGCCCGTAGCGCTCCCCCGGATTGAGCTGGAAGGAAGCGTTGGCGAAGAGGACGCGGTCGCCGTAGGACTTGGCGAGGTTGGAGACGGAGATCATGGCGGGCAAATCTAAGTCGATTCGCGCCCGCCCCCACCCCCCGCCTCCGATTCCAAGGCGTGTGCCATGGGTCGGAGCATGAGCGCGTAGAACATCTCCAGGTAGCGGCGCGTCTCCTCGCGCTCGAGCGACGAGATGAAGCGCCAGAACCCGTAGATGCGCGAGAGCTTGAGCAGGGTGGTGGCGTAGAGGGGCCAGTTGTAGCGCTCCGCCACTCGCTGGATCCCGCCCCGCGAGATGCGCTCCCACACCTCCGGGTCCTCGCGCGAGCGCTGGAAGAAGTCGGCCATGCGGGCCGCCGCCTCGTCGCCCCGACCCGGATCGATGTGGAAGCCGGAATGTCCGTCCTGCAGGATCTCGGCGGGTCCGCCGAACATGGTGGCGAAGACGGGCAGGCCGGAGCTCATGGCCTCCACCACCGTGAGCCCGAAGGCCTCGAAGAGGGCGGGTTGCACGAAGGCGCCCCGGGTATCCGCCGCCACCCGGTAGAACTCGCCCGTCTGGGTCTTGGTGGCCACGATCCCGAGCCAGCGCACCGAGCCGTCCAGGTGGTGCTCGTCCATGAGGCGGTGCATCCGCTCCACCTCCGCCCGCTCGTCCCGGTCGGCGGAACGCCCGGGGTCGAGGTGCCCGCCCACGAGCAGAAGATTGGCCGCCTCGCGCAGCTCATCGCTCTGCCCGTACCACTCCAGCAGCCCGGTCATGTTCTTGATGCGGTCCAGCCGCGACATGGCGAAGAGGAGCGGCTTGTCCGGGTCGGCCAGGTGGCCGCGCGCGTGGTCGAGCAGGCGGGTGGCCAGGTCGGGCGGGGCGGCAGGC
>JAVVFC010000074.1:0-13083 GCA_032250975.1 Longimicrobiales bacterium
GCCGGTACAGCTCCGCGGCCCGGTCCCAGGCGCCCTGGTCCTCGAGCACGTTTCCCGCGCCCACGGCGGCCTCGGCCGCGCCGCGCGCGTCCGACACCGCCTCGGCCGCCGCAAGGCTTTCCAGGTAGCGGTCGCGCGCCTCCCCGAAGGCGCCCTGCGCCCGCAGGGCGCGGCCCCAGCGCCGGAGCGCGAGCGCCGCCAGCCGGCCGTCGGCCCGGTCCCGGGCCAGCAGGGCGGCGGCGCGGGCCCAGGCGGCGGCCCGTTCCGTCCGCCCCTCCTCCTCCTCGAGCGCGGAGAGCGCCAGGAAGGCCCGGGCGGCGCCGGTCGCGTCACCGGCGCCCAGACACCCCAGCGCCTCCCCGACCCGGCGGTACACCGCAGCGAGATGCGCGCCCATGCGCTCGGCCAGCCCGGGCCCGGAGCGGTCGAGCGCGTCGCGGGCGACCAGACGGTCTCCCACCGTGCCCAGCTCCCCTGAGCCGGCCCACGCGCGGGCCGGGTCGGGAGTGGAGGTGGTGGCCAGGAGGTCGTGCACCGGACGGAGTTCGTCCAGGGGCGGAAGGATCCGCCAGACCTCCTCGAGTCGCAGGGGCTTCATGGGATCGGGGCTGCTGAATTGCGCGCCACCGCGCGGGTGGAACCGTAACCCGTCCGTTGCAGGAAGCGTGCGCGGATGCGTTCGGCGCCGCCGCGCGGGGCGGCGTCCGGCGCGGGCCCGGCCCGCGCCCCTTTCCGGAGGGCGAGCGTGCGGGCGCCCGGCGCCGGGGGCTGCCCGAGCTGCACGGATTCGGTGCAACCCGGGCCCGCCTTCACCGATGCGGTGCCGCCCGCGGGGATCTCCCCCTGCTCCCTCACGCGTCCGTTCCCCCGTCCCCGCCCGCCGTCAGACCGTACTCCTGCACCTTGCGGGTGAGCGTGTTGCGGTGAATGCCCAGGACGGCGGCCGTGCGCCCCATGTGCCCCTGCAGGGAAGCCAGCACGCGCCCGATGTAGTCGGCCTCGACCTCCTGCAGCGTGAGGGTGGGCGGGTACCCCTCCCCGGCGCCGGGCGCGGTGTGGGGCGAGGTCCGGGGCGACCCCGCGCCCAGGCGCAGATCGCCCGCCCGGAGCGTGTCTCCGGTGGCAAGCAGCACGGCGCGCTCCATCACGTTGCGGAGTTCGCGCACGTTGCCGGGCCAGTCGTGTGCCGCCAGCCGTCGCAGCGCCTCCTCGGTGACGCCACGCAGCGGGCGTCCGTGCCGGTGCGCGAACTCGGCCGCGAAGTGGAGAGCGAGGGCACGGAGGTCGTCGCCCCGCTCCCGCAGCGGGGGGAGCTCGACCTCCACCACCGCGAGACGGTAGTACAGGTCCTCGCGGAACTCCCCGGCGGCGATGCGTTCCCGCAGAGCCTGATTGGTGGCGGCCACGATGCGCACGTCCACCGGAACGGTCTCCTCGCCCCCCACCCGCTCGAGGCGCCGCTCCTCCAGCACGCGCAGGATCTTCGCCTGCAGGACCAGGCTCATGTCGCCGATCTCGTCCAGGAAGAGGGTGCCTCCGTGGGCACGCTCGAAGCGCCCCACCCTTCGGGCGACTGCGCCCGTGAAGGCGCCCCGTTCGTGGCCGAAGAGCTCCGACTCCAGCAGGTGCTCCGGGATGGCGGCACAGTTGACCGCCACGAAGGGCCCGCTCCGGCGTGGACCGGCCCAGTGGACCACGCGTGCCGCGACCTCCTTTCCGGTGCCGGACTCCCCGGTCACCAGCACGGTCGAGGGAGTGGGCGCGACCCGGGCCAGGAGCTGGAAGACGTGGGCCATGGCGGGCCCACTCCCGACCATGACCGGTTCGTCGTCGGCGGGGCCGGCCCCGGCAGTCCCGCCCCGGGCGGTCCGCCCTGCGGTGGGCCCCACTGTGGCCGACGCCTCCTCGCCAGGCTCCGTCAGCGCGGGGAGGGGGTGGACCGCACCCTCGTCCGCGGCCCGCGCCAGCCAGGGCGCCAGCTCCCGGGGGTCGAGCGGCTCCCGCAGGAGCGCCGCCGCCCCCGTCCGTTCCATGAGCAGGGCCCGGGAGAGGGTGACGGCGGGCGTCGCGAGCAGGAGTGCGCCCGCGTGTGACTCCGCGCTCACCCGCGCCACCACGGTCTCGTCCAGGCACTCCACCGCCAATGAGAGCAGGGTGGCGGCGAAGGGGCGGGCGCGCAGCCGCTGCAGGAAGGCGCCCAGCGTCGGCACCACCTCCGCCTCGAAGCCCGCGCTCCGGGCCGCGGCACGGACGGCCTCGCCCTGGTCCGCGGGGACCAGAGCGAGCAGGGCAGGGGAGAGTGCGGACGCCGTCATGGCGATCGAAGGTGCCGAAAGGGGCGGACCGCGGGCAAGGGCTCCGGGAACGCGCCCTCCCCGCCTACCGTGGGGGCTCCGCGAAGCGCCAGCTGCCGGCGTGGTCCCGGGTCAGCGGCTGCCCCGTGAGTCGCGCCCGCACCATCTCGACCGGCATGCGTCCCCCGCGCAGGACCGCGTCGTGGAACTCGCGGGCGGACATGCGCCCCGACTCCACGAGCTCCCGGTGCAGGGCCCGGAACTGGAACCCGCCCAACATGTAACCCGCCTGGTAGAGCGGCGGGTAGCTCCCCTCGAAGGAGCGGCGCACCTCCGCCTCGGCGTTGGCCCGCTCGTGGCCCACCCTCTCCACCAGGAAATCCACCGCCTCCTCGGGCGTCATGCGCTCCAGATGGAAGGAAAGGGAGAAGATGATGCGGGCGGCCCGGTGCATGCGCCAGAAGAGCATGCCGATGCGGTCCTCGGGCCCGCGCGGGAAGTCGTTCTCCCACAGGATCATCTCCCAGTAGAGCGCCCACCCTTCCCCCCAGAAGGGGGTGCCGAAGAGGTCGCGGTGGGCGCTGTAGCGGTCGGTCATGAAGCCCTGCAGGTGGTGCCCGGGGATGAGCTCGTGGTGCACGGTGGCGCGATTGAAGTGGGGGTTGTTCCCACGCATCGACATGAGCTTCTCCTCGTGCGTCATGTCGTCGGTGGGGTAGGAGATGCGGATCACCTCTCCGCCCAGGAAGAAGGGGGCCACGCGCTGCCGCTCCGGCGGCATCATCTCCATGCGCCAGACCTCGCGGGCCAGCGGCGGGATGGTGATCCAGTCCCGCGCCTCGATGAAATCCACCGACTGCCGCTCGAGCTCGCGCACCACCCCGGGCTTCTCCCCAGGATCCACCGCCCGTCGCTTGACCGCCTCCTGGGCGGCGCGCCAGTCGTCTCCGAACCCCATCTCGCGGGCCGCCGCGACCAGCGCCTCCTCCATCCATGCGAACTCCGCCTCGGCGATGGCGATCAGCTCCTCGGCGGTGTACGGGATCATCTCGTGCCGGAGGTGCGCGCGCAGCCCCGCCTCGCCGATGGGGTCGCCGACCACCACGCCTCCGGGGGCGTCGGCGGTGTAGCGCGCGCGAATGGCGGCGGCGTGCGCCTCGAGGGCGGTCGTGAGGCGGCGGTAGGGCTCGGGCGCCCACCACGTGAAGAGCGGGTCGTAACCCTGGAAGTAGCGGAACCAGCCGTCCAGCGTGCGGAGCAGATCCTCCACATGGCGGGCGGCGCGCTCGGCCGTGACGCCGCGGACCACCGGGGCCTCGTCGCCGGTCCGGAGCCCCCGGGTGAGTGCCTCGACCTCGGCGGCCACCCGGTCCAGGGTGTCGGCGGCGCTGCGGGCGTCCACCCCCTCCCGCGCGCGCCGCGCCTCCTGCAGCCGCTGGAGCGAGCGGGAGAAGGGCACCAGCGGCGCCATCGCGCGCGCGACCTCCGCCTCCTGGTCCAGCAGTTCGAGTTCGAATTCCATCCGGTTGCGCAGCAGCACGTAATCGATCTGGCCCTCGTGGTTGAGGCCCTGGAAGTCCGTGGCGGCCAGGGCGTCGAGCCACCCACCGTAGAAGGCGCGCAACCGATCGCGCCGGAGCGGGGACAGCGGCACGTCCCAGCGTCGCAGCAGTGCGGCCCGATCTTCCCGGTAGCGGGTGACCGCCACGCGCAGGTCGCTCTCCGCGCGCGAGACCTCGACCAGCGCATTCAGCGCGGGCGGGTCGCTCAGTCCGCCCTCCGGGGCCTGGGCCGTCAGGGGAGGGGCAGGGAGGAGAAGCAGGGCCGCCGCCCCGGCGAGGCGCAGGCTGCGTCCGGGGGTGCGGGGGGTGCGGGGGGTGGGGAGGAGGTTGGTCATGGGGCCGGAGGAGGTGGGGGGATGCGGAGCCGGAAGTGGGGCCCGTCGGGTCGCCGAATTCGTCGGCATGCTCACAGGATGGGGTGGAACCAGCGTCCGAGAAAGCGCTTGAGGCCCCCGAACGGGGGCAGGAAGTGCTCCACGTCCGCCACGGAGTGCATCCAGGCGGTGCCGCCGGAGAGGAGGAGGAAGTCCAGGTAGCCCTGCAGTGCCCACTCCCCGGCCACCACCGCCAGCACCTCTCCGTCCAGCGCCAGACTGCGGTTGTTTTTGTTCAGGGAGCCCGAAAGCAGGTAGAGGAATTCGTCCCCGAGGCGTCCTTCAGAGCGCAGCCGGCGCAGCGCCCGCGCCAGCGGCGCCAGCCCACCCGACCCCGCGGCGACCCCGGCCGGCGCTGGCGCTCCACCGTTCCCGGGCCCATCACCCCGCTCCGCGGCCAGAAAGGTCTCCAGGGCCTCGACCACCTCGGGCGCGCGCGCGAGCTCGCGGAGGAGTTCGACCGAGGCGATGAACTGGGTCTTGCGGTGCATCTTGGGAAGGGTGGCGGTACCGGCCTCGCCGGTGGTGTCCGGCGCGGGCACGCTGGGCGCACCCTGCCGGTAGCGGTCCACCACGCTCCAGGCCGGCCCGCTGAGCGGGAAGGCCTCGCGCAGGAAGGCGTTGGCGGCGAAGGTCGAGTCCACGTCCGCCAGCATGCCACCCACGTCGTCCAGGTGATTTCGGCGGGAGTACAGGCCCACCCTCAGATCTCCGCCCGCTGCCTGGATCACGTCTCCGAACGCCTCCTGCACCAGTACCATCCGCGTCCACAGTTCCTGGGTGGTGGACATCGGCAGGAAGCCCGGACTGGGGGCGTTGGCCAGCGCGGGGGCGACCACCCAGACGTGGCACCCCCTCAGGGCGGCGCTCAGCAGTTGCGCCATCCATTCGTAGCTCGACCAGAGGGAGTCGGGGACGTACAGCAGGGTCCCCGCCGGCGCGAGGTCGTAGAGGAGCATCTGCAGGAAGGTGGCGTCCTTGGCCCCCCAGCCCGTGCGATTGTGGGCCTGGAGCACGCGGGCGGTGGCACCCCGGTCCTCGTGTGCCGCCACCTGGCGGGAGAAGTCCTCGGGGAGCGGGCCCGGGCGGAGCGGCACCGGGAGCGCGTCACCGACGAGCCGGTGGCGCTCCAGCACCTCGCGCACCGCGCTCTTCGCCTCCAGCGTTGCCGGCCCCCGGATGACCAGGCCCCGGTCGTCCCAGGTGGGGGCTGCGTACGTCTCACCCACCCCCACCCCGGCCAGGATCACCTCTCCCCGCCAGGGCTCGGCCTCCGTCACGTCCCGGATGACGATCTTGCGGTGGTCCCGCATCATGTTGTCCGCGCCCAGCGGAGGCCCTCGACGCAGCAGCCGGCGGGAGCGAAAGCTGAAGTCGGAGGGGTTGGTGATGTTGACGTGGATCTTCACCACCCGCTCCACCCAGTCCTCTCCGAACGCCTCGACCTCCGCCCGCAGGCGACGGGAGTCCGCGACCGCGGCCCGCAGTGAGTCCTGCAGCGCCGCGATCGTCTCGCGCATGCCCAGCGTGTCTCCGGGCAGCCGGGCCCGACGGCTCAGGGGACGCTCCAGCAGCGAGAGCCAGAGGCGCGACTGGTTCTCCTCGAAGAAGTGCTGGTCCAGCAGCAGCAGGAAGACGGGCAGCCGCCCGGTGTCGTCGTAGGCACGGACGTTCTCGAGCAGGGCGCGCAGGTACCCCTCGGTGGTCTGGCGGAACGCGACCCGGTCGGGCCGCCCGTCCCGGTTCACGCCCTTGAAGTCGTGGATCCAGAGGACGTGATAGCGCTCGGCGGTGCGGATGGTGCGCAGCAACTCGTCCTGGAAGCGCTCCGCGTCGATGTCCACCACCTCGTTGCCGCGCTGGAACCCACCCCCCAACGCCCGGGCCAGCAGGGCGTCCACCTGTGCCTGGGTGCGGTGCTCTTCTGGGCGCAGCACGAGGGCGAGGGGTAGCCAGTGCATGCGGCCGTCCCTCTTCAGATCCTCGATGCGTCCGCGGATCTCCTCGAAGTGCCCCAGCCATGCGTCCAGCACGCCCAGGACCTGGGTCCGCCACTCCGGGTGGAGCGCACCGGGGCGGTTCTCCTCCAGCTCCAGCCAGGCGATGAAGCGGGCGCGGGCGCGGGCCGCCAGCCCGAAGAGCACGTCGGGCTGTTTGTAGCGTCCCACGGCGCGGTTGTATGGGAGGACAACCTCGTCGAGGGTAATGCGCCGCGCCTCGTCCGCCAGAATCCGGCCCGCAACTTCGGCGCTCGGGGCCGGGATTCCCAGCGCCAGACCGAAGGCCCGGTCCAGGGCGGCATGGTAGGCCGCCGCCTCGCCCTCGTACCCCTGCCTGGTGGGATAGCGGCGCGTCCGCTCGTCGAAGTCCGCGCGCAGTGCGGCCAGCGCCTCCCGGGTCTCCACCACAGAACGCCCCGGATTCAGGCTGAAGAAGTTCTCGAGCCAGAAGAAGGCGTGCAGGCCCGCCACCCAGTCCATGGTACCGGTCAGCTCGGCGACCACGTCCGCGGCCGGGGACCGCGGGGGCAGCGGGGCGGAGAGGCGGACCCGGCGCGGGGGATCGGGCAGCTCGACGTCCACGGTGCGGGAGCGGGTTCGCCCGGCCAGCGGCTGGCCGAAGGGAACCTTGAGCCCGACGATCAGGCTCTGATCCCGGCCCGGGATCCAGTCCAGACGGGCGTGGCTGCCCGCCATCGGCCAGCCACCCCGCTGGACCGGGAAGGAGAGACCCAGAAAGGGCGAGATGCTGCTCAGGCGCGGGTTCCAGTCCAACCCGGTGTGGAAGAGGATGGCGGGCGATTCCAGGTACGCCTGGACGCCGCCGTCCACGCGCTCTCCCCGCTGCCCCCCGTAGGCCTCGAGCCCGAAGCCGAGCGCTCCGAAGACCGGGTTGAAGAAGTCCTGGTAGACGCCGGCGGCGACGGTCGCCCCCGCGGCGTCCCCTTCCCCCGAGAAGTCGAAGCCGTAGCCGAAGCGAAGGAAGGGCTTCCAGACCGGGGGCATGCCGAGCGACTCCACCGGCTCCCACGATCCGGCGACGGGCGGAGCGTACGGGGGCGGGTCGGGCGGGGCGTCCTGGCCCCGGACCGCGGCGGGGAACGCAAGGGTCAGGACGAGGAGATGTACATCGGTCAGGAACGGGAGCAAGGCACGGCGGGGGCGCACGCCCCTGCCACCGACCGGGTCGCCGCCGGCCCTGGCCAGCCTCCCGCGGCGTATGCCCCGGCCGCCTGTTCGTCCGAATTCGCCCAAGACCTGCTCCCCGCGACGGTTCTCCAGTTCGGGTGCGCAACATAGGGGGCCGGGCCGGGCCGGGGGAGGGCGCCGCCGATGTGAGCGCATCGCGGGCTGGAACCCCGGCCTCCGGGTGCTGATTGGGTGGGGAGCACCCCCCTCCCCCAAAGGCAGGAGTCACCCATGCGTCGTGCCCGACCGCCCTACCGCTCCGGCGTCCTCCGGAGCGCCACCGCCCTCCTCCTGGCGCTGGCCGTCCTCCCGGGCGCGCTGCTGGGGCAGGACAACTGGCGGACGGACTTTTCCAAGGCCACGGTGCCGCTCGACGAGATCGTCTCGGGGGGGCCCCCCAAGGATGGAATCCCGGCCATCGACGATCCCTCCTTCGTCTCGGTGCGGGCCGCGGACCGATGGCTCGGAGACCGGGAGCCGGTGCTGGTGGTCGAGCACGAGGGCGTCGTAAAAGGTTATCCGTTCCAGATTCTCATCTGGCACGAGATCGTGAACGATGAAGTGGGCGGGTTGCCGCTGTCGGTCACCTACTGCCCGCTCTGCAACACGGCGCTCGTTTTCCACCGCCGCCACGAGGGTGTGGTGCGCGACTTCGGCACCACCGGCCGCCTGCGTCACTCCGACATGGTGATGTACGACCGCCAGACCGAGACGTGGTGGCAGCAGGCCACCGGAGAGGGCATCGTGGGTGAGCTGGCGGGCTCGCGGCTCGAGCTGTATCCGGTTCAGACCATGGCGTGGCAGGACTTCAAGCGGGTCCACCCGGACGCGCCCATCCTCTCGCGCGAGACGGGGTACGACCGGCCGTACGGTCGCAATCCCTATACCGGGTACGACCGCTCCCGGGGGCCGATGGCGACCTTCTTCTCGAAGCGGGTTGACGACCGCCTGCCCGCGATGGAGCGGGTCGCGGCCTTCTCGGTCGGGGATGCCGAGGTGGCCTACCCCTTCACCACGCTGGAGGAGCGCCGCGTGCTGAACGACCGGGTCGGCGGCGATGCGGTGGTGGTGTGGTGGACCCCGGGGACCTCCAGCGCCCTGGACGCGGGCCAGATCGCGCAGGGGCGCGAGGTGGGGTCCAGCGCGGTGTTCCGGCGCACGGTGGACGGGCGCGCGCTCACCTTCGAGACGGAGCGCGGGACGCGCTTCAAGGACCGCGAGACGGGGAGTATCTGGGATCTGAACGGGGTGGCGCTGGACGGGCCGCTGCGCGGTCAGCGCCTTGAGCCGATCGCGCACGGTGAGTATCTCTGGTTCGCGTGGGCGGCCTTCCGCCCCGAGACGGACATCCGCGGTCGCTGAACGGGGTGCTCCGTCTGTCACGCTGAACCGGATTCTGCCAGGGAGGTCCGTCTTGAGGAACGAGCCCGTGACGTTTCCGGGCGCGCTCGGTACGCCGCTCCGGGGGATCCTTTCCCTCCCGGAGGAGGGGTCGCCCGAGGCGTATGCGCTCTTCGCCCACTGCTTCACCTGCTCCAAGGACCTGAAGCCCGTCGTCACCATCAGCCGGGCGCTGGTCGCGCACGGGATCGGGGTGCTGCGCTTCGACTTCACCGGGCTGGGGGAGAGCGAGGGCGACTTCGCCGACACCGACTTCTCGTCCAACGTGGGGGATCTGGTGGCGGCGTCCCGCTACATGGAGGAGGCTCTGAAGGCCCCCGCCATCCTGGTCGGGCACTCGCTGGGGGGGGCGGCGGTGCTGCACGCCGCCGTGCGCCTGCCCGGCGTGCGGGTGGTCTCGACCATCGGGGCACCGTTCGACCCGGAGCACGTGACGCACCACTTCGCCGCCTCCATCCCACGCATCATGGAGGAGGGCAGGGCGGAGGTGACCCTGGGAGGACGCTCCTTCACGCTTACGCGGGACTTCGTGGAGGACCTGCAGGCCCAGCGGATGGCGGACTGCGTCCGCGAGCTGCGGCGCCCGCTGCTCCTGTTCCACTCGCCCGTGGACCGGACCGTGGGCATCGAGAACGCCGCCCGGCTCTACCAGACCGCCCGACACCCGAAGAGCTTCGTCTCGCTCGACGGCGCCGACCACCTGCTGATGGACGCCCGGGACTCCCGCTTCGTGGGCGAGGTTCTGGGAGCGTGGGCGGGGCGCTACCTGGAGGAGGCGCGGGAGGCGTGAGGAGGGCGTCGCCGCTCGACCCGGCGAGCACCGTTCGCGGGCACCCGGCGCGGGCGTCCTGCGCGGGGTGTCCGGCACGGGCGTCCTGTGCGGGAATTGATTAGCTTTCCCGCTTTCCGCCTCCCATCCGCCGAGCAGGATCCGCACCTCATGACCGACGAACGGAAGCCCGAGCCCGCCTGGATCGACACCATACCGCCCGAGCAGGCCCCGGGGCCGCTCGCCGAGGTGTACGGTGCGATCGCGGGGAGGTCCGGATCGGTGGCCCACGTGCTGCGCAGCCAGTCGCTGCACCCCGAAGCGTTGCGGGACCACTATGCCCTCTACCGCACGCTCATGTACGGGCGCGGAGAGTTGAGCCGGGCGCAGCGCGAGGCAATGGCGGTGGCGGTGTCCGCCGTGAACGGGTGCCGCTACTGAATCGAACATCACGGAGCGGCGCTTCGTAAGCTCACGCGGGACCCGGACCTTGTGGCCGCCATCGCGGCCGACCCACTCTCCCCGGATCACCCGCCCCACCTGGGTCCGCTGCTGGCCTTCGCCGGGAAGCTGACCCGCGATCCGCACGGGATGACGCGCGCGGACGTGCAGGCGCTCCGCGAGCACGGCTTCACGGACCGGGGCGTGCTGGAGGCGGTCGAGGTGACCGCCTACTTCAACTTCGTCAACCGCCTGGTCGACGGGCTGGGCGTGTCGCTGGAGCCCGACTGGGAGGGATGACCCGGAGGCCCGGTGCGGGCGAGGACCGGCGGGGCGGGGGGCTCAGCCCCCCGTCCCGCTCCCTTCCTCAAGGCGCGCCAGCTCCGAGAAGACCACCTCCTCCACCGGGGCGAGCGTGGAACCGAAGCCGTAGAAGGTGCGCACCACCCGGCCCTGCGGGTCCAGGACAACCGTGTACGGAAGCCCGCGGTACTGGTAGCGGCGCTGCTGGTCCCCGCCTCCCTGGGCGGAGCGGTAGCGGATGCCGCCCAGTTCCTGGATGAACGCCCGGCCGTCGGCCGGATTGACGTCCTCGTTGACCCCCAGCACGACCGCGCGCTCCGCGGGGAGCCGCCCGGCGAAGTCGTCGAGCAGCGGCATCTCCTGCTGGCAGGGGACGCACCAGCTGGCCCAGAAGTTCACCACCACGACCTTACCGCGGTGGTCCTCCAGGCGGATCTCGTCACCCCCTTCGAGGTCGGGAAGGGCGAAGGCGGGGAAGTCGGCGCGCTCCGCCTCGCCGGTGCGGCTGAGGGCGTCCTCGGGGGACGCGACCCAGACGTGCCCCCGGCGCCCCACGTAGACAGCGGCGTCGGCGGGCACCGACCCCCGGCGCACCAGACCGGTCCCGTCCGGGTCCAGCACCAGCAGGGCCGCCTCACCTGGGGCGTCGCCCTCCTCCGGGCTCAGGACGTAGACGAGTCCGTCCGGTCCCACGGCCATCCCCTGGTGGACCAGGGTGAAGTCCGCCGCCAGCGAGCCGTCCGAGAGCCGGAAGCGTGGCTCCGCCACCTCCCGCCGTGGGGTCCAGCGGTAGATCCAGCGCAGGGCGCCCGCGGCGCCGTAGCCGTGGATCTCGGGCCGCGTCGCGGAGGCGAAGAGCACCGTCCGGTCCCGGTCCACGGAGACCCATCCGGACGAGTAGAGCCCGTCCAGCAGGGGAACCCGGCCGCGCCAGGCGCTCCCCACCGGAATCGGGTCGGCCTCGGCCGGGTGGATCCAGAAGAGGGGGGCCGAGGGGGGGAGGAGCTGCATGGGGATATCGAAGACCGCCCGGGCTGAGGCGCCTAGATCGGGGAGCCCTGCGCCGCGCGCGCCCGTGGTCCCCGGATCCTGCCAGGCGACGGCCGAGCCGCCCCGGAACGTCATGGCGCCGCCGTCGGGCTCCACGGCGAGGATGCCGTTCCCGGCGGCGCTGGCGAAGGTCGGCTGCTGAAGACGGGTCCCGTCCGGGGCACTCCCCTGCAGAATGCCGTCCACCCGCCCTCCGTCCGCGAAGAGCACCACGCGGCCCCCGTCGGTGTCGGGCCAGGCGGTGCGTCCATCCGGAAGGGGAGAGGCGGCGCGACCGGCCAGAAAGAGGAGGCGGGCGTCCGCGTTGGGCGCTTCCCGGTAGAGGTTCAGCGTGGGCGCGGGCCCGTCCAGGGCGACGAGGGTCACGCCGGCGGAGTCGGTGGGGGCCGGTCGCGGTTCCGCGTGTTCCGGGGGCTGGTCCACCGGACCGGGCGCGGAGTATCCGCAGGCACCCGCGCCCAGGAGGGCCGCCACCGCGGCGGCCCGCGCAGGCGAGCGAGTGCCGCGGCGCCCAGCCCCGACGAACACGGGGCCGGGGCAACTGCCCCGGCCCCGTGCCGACAACGGATGTCTCCTGGTGCTCACTGAGCCATGGAGATGTTGTCGATGATGATGGAGGGCATACCGGCCCGCTTCACCACCTTACCCTTCACCGTCACCTTGTGCTCGGCATGCGGACGCAGCATCTCGTTGGAGCCGCTCCCGGGCATGGCCGCCGTCACGGGCAGGTAGAACTGACCGTCGTCGGTCACGATTCCCAGGGGAATGCCGTTGTCGGCGCAGACCTGGGAGCACATCCGGTGATCGTCACCGGTGAGGTTGTACACCAGCTTGCAGGAGAGGTCTACGACCGTCCCGGTGATCTCCACCTCTTCGGTCTCGGCCATCTGCATCTGCATCTGGGCGCTCGCGCCCGCCGGGACGAACCCGAGGAAGGCAAGGGCGAACACCGCCTTGAGAGCCTTGCGCATCTACATCACCTCCGTGTTGTGGGAACCTTCGGCCATGGAATGGCCGTCTTGCTCCGCCCCCGGCCGGGGCGGGACTTCAAAGAGGAACTCGGCAGCGTCGGCGCCGGTTCCATCCAGATTCACGTACACCGCCCAGGAGCCTTCCATGGGGATGTCCAGATTCAGTACCACTCCGCTGTCGGTGCGGGTGGGTGCCAGTCGGGCGACCCCGTGCATGGGCATGGTGGGCGAGACGAAGTCCACCGTGACCCGCTCCGGATCCGCACCCTCGGGGAGGGCGAGGGCCAGCGCCCGGGGGCCGGGAAACAGGTCGACCGGAAGTGTGAGTTCCACGGCCTGTCCGGAGACCGAGAGGCTTCGCAGCGTCCGCGGCTGGCCCGTCGGCTCCGTTGCCGGAGTCCGGGCGGCTGCGTCCGCGGGCGGCGCCGCATTCCCGGCCTCCCCGCTACAGCTTGCCGCGAGGGCGGACATCAGCGTGACCCAGGCAAGGGTCCCGCTTCGCCGTATCTGACCTCCCATCTGATCTCCCGGGCTTGAAGTGGTCGTCTGCCTCCCGAACCCACCGCGGAAGCGGACGGTTCCCGGAGTAGCCCCCGGTGGGGCGGGCGTCGGCGTCCCTGCCCCCGCACCGGTCGGGCGGGCGGTTGCCCTCACGGCTCCCCCCCGGCATCGTGAGAGGGTCCAGCGATCCGATCGTTTCGCAGCGGTTCCAGACTCTCATGCGCGCAAG
>JAVVFC010000075.1:0-12975 GCA_032250975.1 Longimicrobiales bacterium
AGCAGGTTCTCGCCGATGTCCTTGAAAGCGAATCCGAGCACCACCGCCACCAGCCCGCCGGTGGCCAGCAGGCTGGTGGCCATGGCGGTGAGCCCCAGCACGTGCAGCGCCAGGACCAGGCCGAGCCCGGCCGCCAGCCAGCGCACCAGACGGCGCACCACCCCTACGTACCGGCCCGCCCCGCCGGTGCGATCGACCAACCGCGCAACCGCCAGCGACAGCAGATATCCCAGAAGCGCCGCCGCCAGGAAGACCAGCAGCGCCGCCAGAATGCGGGGCGCCCGCTCGGCCAGCGCCTCGAAGGCCAGCTCGAAGGATTCGATCAGCGTTCCGGTCACCGGCGCTTCCCCCTCACCCGAGCTTGCGCGCCAAGGCCGCGAGCATGTCCGACGTCATCCGCTCCACATCGTACTCCGGGGCCCACCCCCACTCTTCCCGGGCGGCCGAGTCGTCGATGCGCCGCGGCCACGACTCGGCGATCGCCTGGCGGACCGGATCCACCTGGTAGCGGACCTCGAATCCGGGCACGTGACGCCCAATCACCGCCGCCAGGTCGGCCGGGGCCAGCTGCATGGCCGTCACGTTGAAGGCGTTGCGGTGCCGGAGCCGCTCCGGGTCCGCCTCCATGACCTCCATGGCCGCCCGGAGCGCGTCGGGCATGTACATCATGTCGAGCTGGGCGTCCTGCGCCAGGAAGCACGTGTAGGGCTCGCCCCGGGCGGCGTGGTAGAAGATGTCGACCGCCCAGTCGGTGGTGCCGCCACCGGGGGGTGCCCCGTGCGAGATGATCCCCGGGTAGCGCACCCCACGCGCGTCCACACCGTAGCGCAGGTGGTAGTAGTCGCAGAGCAGCTCCCCGCTAACCTTGGTCACGCCGTACATGGTGGTGGGCCGCTGGATGGTGTCCTGCGGGGTGGGGTCCGGGGGGGTCGACGGGCCGAAGGCGGCGATCGAGGAGGGCACGAAGAGCGCCAGGCCCTGCTCGCGCGCCACCTCGAGCACGGCGTGCAGCCCGTTCATGTTGACCTGGTAGGCCAGGCGCGGATCCCGCTCCCCCACCGCGGAGAGGATGGCCGCCAGGTGGTAGACGGTGTCGGCCTGGAATCGCATGGCGGTGGCGCCCACCGCCCGGGGGTCGGTGGCGTCCACCACCTGGAACGGTCCCGCCTCCAGCGCCTCCCGATCCGGTGAGCGGATGTCGGTGGCCAGAACGTTGGCGTCTCCGTACTCCGCCCGCAGCGCGGGAACCAGCTCGGAGCCGATCTGGCCGCCGGCTCCGGTGACGAGGATCTTCTTCACGTGCGCACGTCGGGGAATGGGGTCCGGGGAGGGAGTGCGAATATAGGGCCGGTCCCGGAGGGCGTCACGCCACCCCCTCCCCCTGGAATCACCGCAGCCGCGCCACCTCTTCGCCCGAGAGGGCACGCACCCGCACGCGGGCGGTCCCTGGACCCACGACTCCCAGGTCCCGGGCCGCTCCGAAGGAGAGATCCAGGATGCGCTGGTGCGTGCGCGCGAAGGGCCCCCGGTCGTTCACCCGCAGGATCAGGGCGCGCCCGTTCTCCAGGTTGGTGACCTCGACCCAGGTGTGGAGCGGGAGGGTACGGTGCGCGGCGGTGAAGCCGTTCTTGTCGAACTTCTCCCCGCTGGCGGTGGGCCGGCCGTGGAACTCATCCCCGTACCAGGACGCCATCCCCTCCTCCACGTACCCCTCGGCCGTGTGGAGGACCTGGTACTCCACCCCGAAGATCTCGTAGGTGCGCCCGGCGTCGCTCGGGCGGGCCCCCGGGTCGGCAGCCACCGGGCCCGCCACCCGCACGCTCCCGGCGGTGCGCTCCGGAGCGCCGGCGCCGGCGGGCGCCGGGGAACCGGACGGATACCCCACCACCGTGCACGCCTGGAGGGTGCCCGCCAGCAGAAGGGCCGCGGCCGGTCGGAAGAGAGCGCAGGGACGCATTCCCCATGGATACAAAACAGATGTTTACATGCCAAGGCTTTCCGCCTGAACGACAGGGGGCGGGTGCGGCGGTCTTGCCCCGGAACCCGGAGGGTTGAAGAGTGCGTTTCCCGAACGGGAAGCCCCTCCCGCCCCCGGACCCCGATCAAGGAGTACCGCATGAGGCACCCACGGCGTTGGATCCTGTTGGCGCTGGCCCTCCTTCCGGCGTGGGGCGTTGCCGCCCCCATCGCCGCACAGGAGGCCACGCGGACGCTGAGCCTGGAGACGTACCTCGACATGGAGAGCGTCTCCAATCCCCAGATCTCCCCCGACGGCACCCGGATCGTCTTCACGCGGGGGTGGGTCGACAAGATGAACGACTCCCGGGAGTCCTCCGTCTGGATCATGAACGCGGACGGCAGCCGGGCCCGCTTTCTGGTGGACGGATCGAATCCGACCTGGTCGCCGGACGGAACGCGGATCGCGTTCACCGCCCGAGGCGAGCCGTCGGGGAGCCAGATCTTCGTGCGCTGGATGGACGACGAGGGCGCCGTGACCCAGGTGACGCGGGTGGAGAAGAGCCCGGGATCGCTGCGCTGGTCGCCGGACGGGCAGTCCATCGCCTTCACCATGAACGTGGAGTCCGACGAGCGGTGGCGGGTGAGCCTGCCGGGGCGGCCGGAGGGGGCCCGCTGGACCGCCGAGCCCAAGGTCGTCACCCGGGCGTCGTACCGCCGCGACCGGGTGGGATACACGGATGGCGGCTACAATCACCTCTTCGTGGTGCCGGCGGAGGGCGGCACGCCCCGCCAGCTCACCGAGGGCGACTGGAGCCACTCGGGAGGCGAGTGGACGCCCGACGGCCGGGAGCTGCTCTTCTCGGCGAACCGGAGCGAGTCCGCGGAGCTGGACTGGCGCGAGTCGGACGTCTACGCGGTGGAGGTGGCCACCGGCGCCATCCGGCAGCTCACCACGCGGCGGGGCATCGACTCCAACCCCCTGCCGTCGCCGGACGGCCGCCGGATCGCCTACACCGGCACCGACTGGAACACGGACACCTACCGCAATTCGGGCATCTACGTCATGGACCGGAGCGGGTCCAACCCGCGCCTGATCTCGGGTGACTTCGACCGGCAGCTGGCCGGGGACCTGATCTGGGCGCCCGACGGAAGCGGCCTCTACTTCACGGCCAACGCCGAGGGGTCGCGCAACCTCCACTTTGTCTCGGTGGACGGGGGCGTGCGCGCCGTGACGCGGGGCGTGCACCTGCTCGGAGCGAGCTCGCTCTCCCGGGACGGGCGCACCCTGGTGGGCACGCTCACCTCCTTCCACCAGCCGGGGGACGTGGTGTCGCTCGACCTGCGCCGCCCGGACGACGTCCGGCAGTTGACGCGCGTCAACGACGACGTGCTGGCCGGGGTGAAGCTCGGCGACGTGGAGGAGATCTGGTACGAGTCGGTGGATGGCCTGCGCATCCAGGGGTGGTACATCACGCCGCCCGACTTCGACCCGGCCCGCAAGTATCCGCTCATGCTCTCCATCCACGGGGGGCCGCACAGCATGTACACCGTGGGCTTCAACTTCGGGTGGCAGGAGCACGCCGCCAACGGATACGTGGTCCTCTACACCAACCCGCGCGGGAGCACCGGGTACGGGAGCGCATTCGGCAACGCCATCAAGAACGCGTACCCCGGCAAGGACTTCGACGACCTGATGAATGGCGTGGACGAGGTGGTCGCACGCGGCTTCGTGGACGAGCAGAACATGTTCGTCTACGGCTGCTCGGGGGGTGGTGTCCTCACCAGCTGGACGGTGGGACACACGGACCGCTTCGCGGCCGCCTCGGCCAACTGCCCCGTCACCAACTGGCTCTCCTTCGTGGGGACCACCGACGGGATCGGCTGGTACCGGAACTTCGAGAAGTTCCCCTGGGAGGACCCCTCGGAGCACCTGCGGCGCTCGCCCCTGATGTACGTGGGGAACGTGACGACCCCCACGATGCTCATGACCGGAGAGATGGACCTGCGTACCCCCATGCCGCAGACGGAGGAGTACTACGCGGCGCTCAAGGTGCTGGGGGTCCCCACCGCCATGATCCGTTTCCAGGAAGAGTGGCACGGGACGTCCAGCAAGCCGTCCAACTTCCTGCGCACCCAGCTCTACCTGCGCGAGTGGTTCCAGCGGCACGCGCGCCGGGCGGGCGTGACCCAGCAGTAGGCGTCGGGCCTCCGCGTCCGTTCCCGGGCGCGGAGGCCCGACGTCCGGGGGCCGAACGTGGAGAGGGGGAGCCGGCTTGTTGCCGACTCCCCCTCTCGGTGAAAGTTGGAGCGCCCGGTTCAGGTCGCCTGGGACCCTCCCTTCACCAGGAAATCATCCCCGGGACACTCCGTCACTTTCGACACAGGAAGGATACCACCCCGGAAGACCCGCCTCCGTCAGGACGCCTCCGGGAGGTCCCGTAAGGAGTTGCCCCACCTGAGGTAATCACCCCTCCCACAGCCGTGCAACGGATCGTTTCACGGACGGTTGCGGGATCTCCCCACAACGGGGGGCGGGCCCGGCGGGAGCGCCCGACGCCCCGGAGCGCGCGACCGCCGACGCGGAGTCAGGCGCCATTCACACGTCCTCACGCACGATCAGGCCGCGGGCGCGGAGCGCCGCCTCGATCTGCTCGACGTGCTCGCGGCCGCGCGTCTCCAGGTGCAGCACGATCTCGACCTCGCCCACCGAGATGTCGGCGAATGCCCTCCTGTGCACGATCTCCAGCACGTTGGCGCCCAGCTCCGCCACCAGCGAGGTCAGCGCGGAGAGGCTGCCGGGCCGGTCGGGGACCTTGACCTTGAGGCGCACCAGCCGGCCGTCGAACACCAGGCCCCGGTCGATGATGCGGGCGACGCGGTTGATGTCGATGTTGCCCCCTGAGAGGACCAGGACGCCCCGCTCCCCCGCGCCCAGGGCCACCTTTCCCGACGCCAGCGCCGCCAGCGCGACCGCCCCCGCCCCCTCCACCACCGCCTTCTGCCGCTCCAGCAGCAGCAGGATCGCCTGCGCCGTCTCCTCCTCCCCCACCACCACCAGGTCGTCCACCAGCGCCTCGATGATGGGGAAGGTGTTCTCCCCCACGCGCTTGGTGGCGATGCCGTCGGCAATGGTCTGGGCGGAGTGGATCTTCACGATCCGGCCGGCGTCCCGGGAGGCCCGTGCCGAGGGCGCAGCCTCGACCTCCACTCCGACGATGCGCACCGAGGGGCGGAGCGCCTTGAGCGCCACCGCGATGCCGGAGATCATCCCCCCGCCCCCGACCGGGACCACCACCAGGTCCACGTCCGGGACCTGCTCGGCGATCTCCAGCCCCATCGTGCCCTGCCCGGCGATCACGAACGGATCGTCGAAGGCGGAGATGGTGGTCAGCCCCTCCTCCGCCACCAGCCGCTGCACCTCCTCCGCCGCATCGTCCAGCACCTCGCCGTGCTGCACCACACGGGCGCCGTACCCGCGCGTGTTGGTCACCTTGATGAGGGGCGCGGTGACCGGCATGACCACGGTGCAGGGAATCCCAAGCCGGCTGGCGTGGTAGGCGAGCGCCTGGGCGTGGTTGCCGGCGCTCGCGGTCACCACCCCCCGCCCACGCTCCTCCGATGTGAGCCGCAGCAGTCGATTGAGCGATCCCCGGTCCTTGAAGGAGCCGGTGCGCTGCAGGCCCTCCATCTTGAAGTGGAGCTCCCCCGGGGTCACGTCCCCGAATGCGCGCGCCACCGGACAGGGGGTCGCGACCACACCGCCCCGGATGCGCCGCGCCGCCTCGTGCACGTCCTCCGGGCGGACCGGAAGCGAGGGCCCGCTCACGGGGAGGGGCGGTAGCGCCCGAGGCGGAGGGGCGGCTCGACCCACGCCGAGAAGTGGAGGCGGTTCTCCACGCCCTGGACCACCACCCGGGTGGCGTGCCGCGACTTCGGGTGGTCCACCCCCTGACGGTTCTCCACCACCAGGACCTCACCCTCCTCCAGGTCGGCCTCCAGCCGGCGGATCTCCCGCTCCAGGTGGTCGAGCAGCGCCCGCTCGGTCTCGTCCTGCACCCACCCCTCGTCCCGGGGGGCGAAGTCGCGGACCTCGACCCGCCGGTACCGGGCCTCGAAGTCGCCTTCGGGAACCGAGAGGGCGTGGTCGCGGCGGAAACCGATCTCGTTGAGCGCCTTGGAGTCGAAGTTGAGCTCCACGCTGTGCAGGGTGGAGCCGTATCTGCGCAGGATCATGGCCGGGGCGGGAGGCTGGAGTGCGCGGCCGGACGCCGTCAGCTGTGCTTGAGGAGCTCGGCCAGCTCCTCGGGGGAGAGCTCGCCGGCCTTCTTGGCCCCCAGCCCACGCGCCGAGCGGGAGTGCCGGCCACGTGGGCCGCCGCGGCCCCGGTCCTCCTGGGGGGCGCCCGCGTAGTCGAATTCGGGCAGGTGCTCGCGGGGCAGATCCCGCTTGAGGTGGTGCTCCAGCGTGCGCAGGTGCCCCAGGTCGCCCGCCGTCACGAAGGTCACTGCGGTCCCGGTGGCGCCCGCCCGCCCGGTGCGGCCGATGCGATGCACGTAGTCCTCGGGGTCGAGCGGAACGTCGTAGTTCACCACGTGGGTGATGCCCTCCACGTCCAGCCCCCGCTGCGCCACGTCGGTGGCCACGAGCACGCGCACCTTTCCTTCGGCGAAGCGGGCCAGCGCCCGCGTCCGCTCGGGCATGGCCCGGTCCGAGTGCATCACGTCGGTGGAGATGCCCTGCCGCTCGAGGCGACCCTGCAGCACGTCGGCGGCGGCCTTGGTGCGGGTGAAGATCAGCACCTGGTCCCACGCGGGATCGTCCAGCAGGTGCACCAGCAGCTCCGGCTTCTTCTCGGGCTTGACCGAATAGATCTTCTCCTCGATCCCGGCGGCGGTGGTGCCGGAGGGGGTCGCCTCCACCCACACCGCGTCCCTCGTCAACCGTAGCGCCAGGTCGTGGACCCCGTGCGGCATGGTGGCCGAGAAGAGCATGGTGCGCCGCCGGCCCGTAATGCGGCGGATGACCGCCTCGATCTGGGGACGGAACCCCATGTCCAGCATCCGGTCCGCCTCGTCCAGAATCAGGGTGCGCACCTTTTCCAGGCGTGCGTTGCCGCGCTCGAGGTGGTCGATGAAGCGCCCGGGGGTGGCCACGATGATCTCGTAGCCCTGGGCCAGCGCCTCGTTCTGCGGGCCGTACTTCACCCCGCCGAAGATGGCCTGCGCCCGCAGGCTGGTGCCCCTGCTCAGGGCCACGGCGTCGTCCGCCACCTGCTGCGCCAGCTCCCGCGTGGGACAGAGCGCCAGCAGCTGCAGCCCCTCCCCGGCGCGGATCTCCTCCAGCGCCGGCAGGATGAAGGCACCCGTCTTTCCGGTCCCGGTCTGCGCGATCCCCACCACGTCCCCGCCCTCCAGCGCCGGCGGGATCGCCATCGCCTGGATGGGGGTGGGCGTCGTCCATCCGAGCGCCTCCACGGCCGCCAGCGACGACTCCGACAGGCCCAGTTCCCGGAAGGTCCCGGGGGTTGATTTCTCGTCCACGCGTTTCGACTCCTTGATCCTCATCTCTTTGCTCGACAGCCCTGAAGATAGCTTCACGACCCACTCGGCCCTACCCGTCCACCCGCACCCTGCCGCCCATGCCCGCTCCCCGGCCCACCTCGGTGCTCTTCGTCTGCCTCGGCAACATCTGCCGCTCCCCTCTCGCCGAGGGGGTCTTTCTGCACCTGCTGCGCGCGGCCGGAGCGGGAGACCGCTACCGGGTGGACTCGGCCGGCACCGGCGCCTGGCACGTGGGGGAACGACCCGACCCCCGCGCCCGCGAGGTGGCGGAACGCCGGGGGGTCGCGCTCCCCTCCCGCGCCCGGCAGGTCACGCCGCCGGACCTGGACGACTTCGACCTGGTGGTAGCCATGGACCGGAGCAACCTGGCCGACCTGGAGGCGCTGCGGGACCGCCACGGCGGCAGCGCGCGCCTGGTGCTGCTGCGCGACTTCGATCCCGAACCGGGCGACCGCGAGGTGCCCGACCCCTACTACGGCGGCCCCGAGGGATTCGACCGCGTCGTCGCCATGGTGGAGCGCTCCGCCCGCGCCCTGCTCGACCACCTCGAGGCGTGACCGCCCTCCGCGCCGGACACCCGCCTCCCCTGCCCGCCGCCGTGCGCGAGGGGGTGGCGTCGGACCTCTCGCGGGCCCTGGGCCGTGCCGTCACCGTACTGGGCGGCCGACCCGTGAGCGGCGGGTGCATCAACCGTGCGCTGACGCTCGAAACCACCGCCGGGCCCTTCTTCCTGAAGTGGAACCGGGGTGCTGCGGGGGCCGCCTTTCCCGGAGAGGCGGTGGGGCTGGAGGCGCTGCGCCGGGGAGCCGAGCCGGCTGGACTCCTCCGCGTACCCCGCGTGTTCGGGGCCCGGGCCGCAGCTCCGGAGGGAGCCGGTTGGCTGGTATTGGAGCACCTCCCGCCTTCCCGGCCGGCCCCCGGCTATCAACGCGCCCTGGGCGAGGGGCTGGCCGCCCTGCACGGCGCCGGCGGAGGGACGCGCTTCGGGTGGGAGGCGGACAACCATCTGGGGGCGCTTCCCCAGCCCAACGTGTGGCGGGACGGCTGGGCGGACTTCTGGCGCGAGGCCCGCCTGGGCGTCCAGCTGCGCGCCGCGCGTGCGGAAGGTGTCCTCCGGCCTGAGGACGAGGCCTGGGGCGAGGCGCTCATGGAGTCGGTGGATGCCGCCCTGGCCCCGGTGGCCCCAGAGCCTCCCGGGCTGGTGCACGGGGACCTCTGGTCGGGAAACGTCCACCCCGGACCGGACGGACGGCCCGTACTGGTGGATCCCGCCGTGTACCTGGGACACGGCGAGGTGGACCTGGCCATGGCCGAACTCTTCGGCGGATTTCCGGCGGGAGCCTTCGCCGCCTACCGGGCGGTGCGGTCGACGCCGCCAGGGTACGAAGAGGTGCGCCGGCCGCTCTACCAGCTGCACTACCTGCTGGTGCACCTGCGCCTCTTCGGGGACGCCTACCGAACCGCCGTCCGGAGCACCGCGCAGGCCGTGCTCAGCGCGCTGCGCCGTTGAGGCAGCGGGCCAGTCGCTCTACCGCCTCCTCCAGCACCTGGTCCGAGGTCGCGAAGCTCAGGCGGGCGTAGCGGGGCTCCCCGAACGCCTCCCCGGGCACCAGCGCCACTCCAGCCTCCTCCAGGATCCAGGAGCAGAGCTCGGCCGCCGTCTCCCGCCCGGGGGCGAAGTGCGCGTCCACCCGGAAGAACAGGTAGAAGGCGCCCTCGGGGCGCAGGTAGGGCAGGCTCGGAAGTCTCTCGTCGAAACGCCGGGTGACCAGGTCACGGCGGCGGTGGAAGGCCAGGCGCATCTCCTCGACGGCGGCCGTGCGCTCCTCGGTGCGGGTGTAGGCCGCCAGCGCCGCGACCTGCGACGGCGTGGCCGCATTCGACGTCATGTGGCTCTGCAGGGCGGTGAAGTCCTCGGCCAGCTCCGGTCCGGAGAGTGAGAAGCCGATGCGCCACCCGGTCATGGCGAAGCTCTTGGACGCCCCGTCGATCAGCACGTGCGGGCCCAGGCTCGCCGCGGGCAGCTCCAGCAGCCCGGCCGGCTCGCGTTCCCCGAAGTGAATGGCGCGATAGATCTCGTCGGCCAGGAGCCACACGTTGCGGTCGCGGGCCCACTCGGCCACCGCACGCAGTTCGTCGGGCTCGTAGACCGTTCCGGTGGGGTTGCCGGGCGACGAGAAGATGAGGCCCCGGACCGACGGGTTCCACGCCTCCTCGAGCACTTCGGGCGTCAGCTTGAACCCCCGCTCCTCCGGTCCCCGCACGGGAACGGGGGTGGCGCGGGCGAGCGAGACCATCTCCGGATAGCTGGTCCAGTAGGGCGTGGCCACCAGCACTTCGTCCGCGGGCCCGAAGAGCGAGAAACAGGCGTTGAAGAGCGCCTGCTTGGCGCCGCTGGTCACCACCACCCCCTGCCACGGGACGTCGCGCCCGGCCCGGGTCGTCAGCGAGTCCGCGATGGCCCGGCGCAGCTCCGGCAGCCCGGCCGCCGGCGTGTAGCGGGTCATCCCCTGCCGGATTCCGTGCACGGCCGCCTCGGCGATGAAGGCTGGCGTGTCGAAGTCCGGCTCGCCGGCGCTCAGGTTCAGGATGTCCCGGCCCTGGGCCGCGAGGCGCTTGGCCAGGGAGCTCACGGCGATGGTGGCGGAGGGCCGCAGTCGAGCGATGTTTGGGCTGCGTGCCATGAACGGTCCGTTTGCGCGATGGGGGGCGAGGGGGGTGGAATATCAGCCCTCCACGCCAACGCGAGCAAGGTCACGACGTTGCCCGGGCCTTCCGGTTTGGGCAGATTCCGCCGCATGTCTTCCGTCCGGCTCTACCTCGACTACGTGGACCCGGGGTCGTACCTGATGGAGGTTCGCGTGGCCCGGGTTACGGGTGAGGAGTGCGTGGCGGTGGAGCGGATTCCGTGGGAGGTACGCGCCCCGCCGACACGCCTGATCGACCCGGATGATCCGGCCTGGCGCGACCACTGGGAGCGCCGGGCGGACGAGGCCCGGCGGGAGGGTCTCGAGCTGGTCCGGCCCACGCTGGTTCCGTGGACACGGAAGGCGCACGAACTGGGCCTGCACGCCCGGGAGAAGGGCTGTTTTGACAGGATCCACATCGCGCTCCTGCGCGCCGTGCACGAGCAGGGGCGGGACGTGGGCCGGGTGGACGTGCTGGTGGAGCTGGCGCGGGAGTGCGGCCTGGACGCCTCCGAGTCGAAGGCGGTACTGGACGTGGACCGGCACACCGAAGCCGTGGTGGCTCTGCGTGTGGAGGCGGTGGCGCTGGGGGTCTCGGGCGTCCCGACCCTGGTGAGGGTGGGGGATGGTGCCCGGTTGGAAGGGGTGCACGACACCGAGGTGATCCGGGATTTTCTGGCTGCTTGAACGACGCTCGATGAACAACCGAACCGACGAGGATTCAGGAATGGCTGGCTATCAGAGGAAGACGGCGCTCGGCCCCGCGGCCGTGCTCGAACGGGCGGAGGCGGTGCTCCCGGGCATTCTGGGCGTGGTCCGAACCAAGCAGGGCGCACACTCGGCCACCTACGCGGGCGAGGAGGGAACCCTGACGCTCACGGCCCACCGTCACGGGCCCTACACGGACGTGGTCGCTCAGACCGACCGGCTGCGAACCTCCCGCATGGACTACGAGGTGCAGAAGTTCCTGAACCTGCTCCCCTACGAGCCGGGGGACGCCGGCGGGCCGGGGTCGGGAGAGCCGGGCTGACATGACCACCTTCGAAGACCTGGGGCTCTCCCCCGACCTCGTCGAGGCGCTGTCCGCCGAGGGCATGGAGTCGCCCACGACGCTGCAGACCGACCTCATCCCGGTCGTCCACCGTGGCAGCAATGTGGTGGCGGTGGCCGGACCCGGGTCCGGCGTGGCCGCCGCCTGGGCGGCCCCGCTCCTGGACCGGATCCCGCCCGAGGGCAACTCGCCCGTCATCCTGGTGCTCACCGCGACCGCATCGGGTGCGTCGGCGCTGGCGGAGTCCGCGGCCCGACTGGCGGTGGCCACCGGGCACCGCGTGGCCGCACTCGACGGCTTCTGGCTCACGCCCGAACGGGCCCAGCTGCTGGTGGGCACACCCGAGTCGGTGCATGCCCGCGTCGCCGCCGGCCATCTCTCGCTGGCCGAGGTACAGGCGGTGGTGGTGGACGGGGCGGCGTCCCTGGCGGCCGCGGGATCGCTGGCCCGTGCCGGGGCCGTGCTCGAGGGAATTCCGACCGCGGCCCAGCGCGTCGTGGTGGCGCTCCCGACCGGGCCCGAGGTGGAGGCGTTCGTGGAGCGCCACGCCCGCAAGTCGGTGCACGTACCCGGCGCGGGGGCCGCGGCCGCGGCCCCCGCACGCGGCACCCTGGCGCTGATCGAGGTCGGCGAGGACCGGCACACGGCCGCGCTGGTGCTCGCGGCCACGCTGCTCGAGGAGGCCCGCCACCTGATGTTGTTCGTGCGGAGCGAGGATGCGGCCGCCGACCTGGGCGACCTGCTTGCCCTGCACGGATACGCGTCCGGGCGTCCCGGCGACGCCGAACTCCCCGTCTGGCTGGCCGTGGACGCGCTCGAGGCTCGCGAGGCGCTCTCATCCTTCTCGGCCGGGGACGTCGCGGTGGTGAGTGTGGACGTGCCGGCGGACGCCGACGCCCTGGATCAGCGGCACGGTGGGGGACGCGCGGGAACCGTCCTGACCCGTGCCCGCGAGATTCCGCACGTGCAGGCGGCAGCCAGGCTGGCCGGATACGCGCTGACCCCCCGGACGCTGCCCGGCTCGCCCCCGACACTTCCGGCCGGCGTCGCCACGCTCCTGGGCGATCTCGAACAGGTCATCGAGACCGAGGACGTGGAGGCCTATCAGGCCCTGCTGGAGCCACTCTTCCAGCGGCACGGTGCCGCCACGGTGGCCGCCGCCGCCATCGCCGTCCTGCGCCGCCGGCGCCCGGCGGCGGCACCCCCGGCCGGGACCGAGGCGGTCACCGGCTTCGTACGTCTCTTCGTCAGTGTGGGGAAGCGGGACAACGTCCGTCCCGGCGACCTGGTCGGTGCCATCACGGGAGAGGCGGGCATCGAGGCGTCACGGCTCGGCCGCATCGACCTGCGAGACACCTTCACGCTGGTGGAGGTGGACGCCGACGTGGCCCAGAAGGTCATCCGGGCGCTCAACGGCACCACCATCCGCGGGCGAGCGGCCCGGGTGGACTTCCATCGGGAGGATCGCCGCGGGGACCGCGGAGACGCCCGCGAGCGGGGCGAGCGCGGCGGCCGCGACGAGCACCGTCGCCCGCCCGGGGGCGGGCGTCCCGGCGGGAGTGGCCCGTCCAGAGGCGGCCCATCCGGCGGCGGACGGGCGGGCGGCGGCGCACCGTCCCGGGGCAGCGGGCCGCCGCGTGGCGATCGAGGTCCGCGCCGCGGTCCGTCGGATCGCTGACCGCCGGCGGAGCCACCGTACACGAAGCGGCCGCGTTCC
>JAVVFC010000076.1:0-12867 GCA_032250975.1 Longimicrobiales bacterium
CCCAAGAGTCGGGAATGAGGGTACCGAACAACAACCCGCCATCGAAGTTGACGACGGCCAGACCGGAGGCGGTGCCGTCCGCGTACAGGGGGATGTACGTCTGCTCGCCCTCCCATTGTAGCGTGGTGGTGCGCACGACGGCCACGGGGCGGTCTGAATCCTCGACCGAGGCCTCCACGTCCCCGCGGTCAAATGCGCAGCCGCTGAGCGAGAGCGCAAGAAGTGCCGTGGCGATCAGACCCATACGATGCGTCACGTCGTCCCCCATCCTCGAGTATCCCACTCGCCAGCATCCAACGCCGGGTGACGCCAGCACGCGCGTCGACGAAGTCCAGTGAACCGCCGAGAGTGACCCGGTTGTCCGGCATATAGTAGCCGGCGGCGGTTGAACGATTTCTGCGGCCTAACTCTGATTCGACCGACCCGTCCAAGAGGCTGGGTCGGTGCTAACGCGCCCACGTAGCACCCTAACTGCCGCAGATGCAAGGCTCACGCCGCTCGGTCGCGCCTCGCCGGACGCCTGGCGGCCCCGGCTCGCACGGTTCGATTATGCGGATCCGTGCATCCATCGTGCGTCGGCACCCTCTTGACGGTGCTCAGAGGCGGTCCAGCGGGCTCAGGACACCGGCCGGTCCTCTGTTGAGGACGTGGGTGTAGATCATCGTGGTCTTGAGATCGCGGTGACCAAGGAGTTCCTGGACGGTCCGGATGTCCTGTCCGGCCTCCAGCAGGTGGGTGGCGAACGCATTCCGGAAGGTATGGCAGGATGTGGCCTTGGAGATTCCGGCCCTGAGTACGGCAGCCTTGACGGCCCGCTGGACGACGGAGGGGTCGCAATGGTGGCGACCCTGACACCGGGTTGCCGGGTCCTTCCAGCGCCGCCTCTGGGGGGAACACCCACTGCCACCGCCAGTCGGCCGGAGCCTGCGGATACTTCCGCTCGAGGGCGTCCGGGAGGATCACGCGCCCCCACCCGTCCGCCAGGTCCTGGTCGTGGGACCTCCGGACTCGTCGAAGGTGGGCCCGAAGAGGCTCGACGAGCGCGATCGGCAGCATGGTCGTGCGATCCTTCGCACCCTTTCCGTTCCGGACGTGGATGGTACGGCTTCCAATATCGATGTGCTGGACGCGGAGTTGGAGACACTCCATGAGCCGTAGCCCCGATCCGTACAGGAGGTGCGCAACGAGCTTGACCGCTCCGGTGAGTTCTGCCAGGAGGTCGCGCACTTCATCTCGGGTCAGGACGACCGGCAGGCGGGTGGGGCGTCGCGCCCGGACGACGGGTCCCAGATCACCGAGGTCCCGGCCGACGACGTTCCGGTACAGGAAGAGGAGTGCGCTGAGCGCCTGGTTCTGCGTGGAAGCGCTCACTCTGGAGACCTCAGCGAGATGCGTCAGGAAGGCGTTCACCTCCGCCTCACTCAGTTCATCAGGGTGACGCATCCCGTGGAACCGCACGAATCGGCGGGTCCAGAGTACGTACGCCTGCTCGGTCCGCGGACTGTAATGCCGGGACCGCAGCGCCGCTCGCAGGCGATCGAGGAGTCGGGGCTGCCGGGGCTCCCCGCGCTCCGAACCTCGTCGAATCCCCGACTCGGGGGCAGGCTCATCGGGCAAGTATCGTCTCATCCCGCACGACGGGGCACTGGCACAGGCGGACGATCTGCCCGCTCCCCATGGATGAGCCCGCACCCGGGGCCACACCATGCCTGGATGGGGCCGGCATCGGGGCGATGCGGCGTCCGCCGCGGCTGCGGGAGCAGGGGCGGCGCGCGACCTCAACCCGCGGCCGTCAGCCGGGAAGATCCTCCACGACCCGCACCCCCGCGTCCTCCAGGGCCAGACGCAGCGCCCGGTCCCCGGCAGGATCCACCGAGCGCGTCAGATCCCATAGGACCTCGGTTTCGAAGCCGGCCGCGACCGCGTCCTCGGCGGTCCAGCGCACGCAGTAGTCCCGCGCCAGCCCGCACACCACAACCCGGCGCACCCGGCGCTCGCGCAGGTACCCGGCCAGCCCGGTGGGCGGCCGCTCTCCGTGCCGGTCCCAGTTATTGCGGAAGCCGGAGTAGGAGTCGCACTCCGGGTCGGTGCCCTTGCGGATGACGGCGGCGACCCGCTCCCAGGGCAGGTCGGGGTGGAGCCCGGCGCCGGCGGTCCCCTGCACGCAGTGATCGGGCCAGAGGACCTGCTCGTGCCCGTGCAACTCGATCCGCTCCAGCGGCCGCCGGCCGGGGTGGCGGCTGGCAAAGGAGACGTGCCCCGCGGGGTGCCAGTCCTGGGTGGCCACCTGAAGCGGGTAGCGCCCTCCCGACATGAGCCGGCGCACGGGCTCCAGGATCGCATCCCCGTCCTCGACCGCCAGGGCCCCACCCGGCAGGAAGTCGGGCTGGATGTCGACAAGCACGAGCGCCGAGCGGGCCTCCGCCCGCCTGGCCATCCCCTCCGTCATCCTCTCCGTCATGCCCTCCGTCATGATCCCTCCGTCGCCGCCATGCGTGTCTGCTCCCGCGCGACCTGGTCGCGGTAGCGCTGGAGCGCTTCGGACACCTGCACCGGGTATCCGGGCTCAACCGGTTCGAGGGCGCGCAGCACCTCGGGGAGCCGTGCGACCTCGTCGGACGCCCGCGCCCGGATGCGGTCCAGCGCCTCCTCGCCAGCGGGGAGGCGTCGGCCCCCCTCCATCACCTTGTGCAGCAGGGGCCGCCCGGGGAGCGTCTCGTCCGCCCGGGCGATCACGTCCCCGAGCGCCACGCCCGCCTCCTCCATCCGGAATACCTGCTTGCGGCCCGGCAGCGTACCCTTCCCCTCCGACAGCTTGAGCCGGCCGCGGCTCCCGTAGCAGGTCAGCTTGTAGACGAGCTCCAGGCTGGGCGCGTCGCTGGAAACCCCCATGCCGGTGCCCACCCCGAATCCGTCGATCGGCGCCCCCGAGCGCACCAGGCGCCGCACCTTCCACTCGTCCAGGCCACCGCTGGCGTAGATCTTCACGCCCTGAAGGCCGGCGTCGTCCAGGATCCGGCGGGCGGAGACCGCCTGCGCCTCCAGATCGCCCGAGTCCAGCCGGATGCCACGCACCCGGAAGTCCGCTCCCCGCTCCTCCGCCAGCCGCACCACCCGCCGCACCCCGGCAAGCGTGTCGTAGGTGTCCACCAGCAGGACCGTCTCGGGGAAGGTGCGCGTGAAGGCGCGAAACGCCGCCGGCTCGTCGTCGTGCGCCTGCACGAAGGCGTGGGCCATGGTACCCGCCACCGGAACGCCGTACACCAGGCCCGCCAGCACGTTGCTGGTGGCGTCCAGGCCGGCCACGTGGAAGGCGCGCGCGGCCTTGAGGCCGGCGTCCGCCCCGTGCATCCGGCGCAGTCCGAAGTCCAGCACCGTGCGCGTCCCGGCCGCCGCCCGCACCCGCGCCGCCTTGGAGGCGAGGACGGTCTGCAGGTGCACCTGGTTCATGACGAACGTCTCGACCACCTGAGCCTCCGCGATGGGCGCCTCCACCTCCAGGATGGGCTCGTCGGCGAAGACGGGCGTGCCCTCGGGCACGGCCCACACGTCCCCCGTGAAGCGCAGCCCGCCGAGCCACTCCACGAAGCCCGCGTCGAAGCCCGCCCCCGCGAGGTGCGCAAGCTCGTCCGCGCGCGGCGCCAGGCGCTCCAGATAGCCGAGCACGGCGTCCAGGCCGCACGCCAGCAGAAAGTTGCGCGAACCGGGCAGACGCCGCGCGAAGAGGCTGAATACCGCGCGCTCCCCCATGCCCTCAGCCCAGTACCCCTGCAGCATGGTGAGCTGGTAGAGGTCGGTGAGCAGGAAGACGTTGTCGTCGCTCACCCACGGGAGGCTCGCGGGACGGAGCGGCCGGGAGCGGGCGGGGTGGGCTGGGCGCATGGCGGGATGGGGGGTCGTCGTCGGAGTGGGCTCTCCTCATGGCGGAACCGGAGTATCCGGTCTGCCCCCCCCACGTGGCAACCACCGGCAGAGTGAGCGATGCGAGGAGGCACGCATCCGGTGCTCGACTGGCTCGATGAGCCGTCCAAGGCTGGTCCAGCGGGGGGCGACCCCTCGGAGGCCTCGATCGAACGCCACCCCGGGCTCAGAATCCCATGGACATTTCCGCGCATCAATGCATAAAATAGGCCACCCCCCCGCCAACGCCGTCAGGGAGACCCGTCATGTCGGTTCCTTTTTCGACGCGTGCCTGCCTCCGGGACGCACCCATGCTCATTATGGCTCTTGTCTCGAGCCTCCTGGCCATCGGTCCGTTGGCTGCGCAGGTCGGCTCGAGTCCGGCACAGGCCGCGCTTACCTTCAGGAACCTCGTGGACGTGCACCTCCTGGCGGCGGCGCCCGCCGATGGGGAGTCCTTCACGCCCAGTCTCCGGATTGCACTCCAGCGCCGCATGGGTCTGGGATGGAGTTGGACCGTTGCAGGACTTCACCTCCAGGACGAGCTTTCGCGCACCACCGGTGCCGCGGTGGGCGGCAGCCACACCATCTCGGCGGGTCCCCTCCTGCTGGAGCCCTTCTTCGAGGTTGGAGCGGGAAGCACGGACGCCCGGGTGGAGTCCGGAAGGTACCAGGTATCGGCACCCGGAGGTGAGGTACAGACCGTACAGCGGTTCCGGTCGGTGGATGGAATCGCCGCCCTGGGAGGTTTTGGCATCGGTGCGTCCTGGATTTCAGCCGACGGAATCGTGGTAAGGACCGGGCTTGGGTACTGGCGTGTCCAGGGGAGCGACGGGTTCGACCGCGGAAGCGCAAGGGCGACCGTTTCCCTCGGGCTGGCTCGCCGCGACGAGATCTGGTACAGCCGGGCTACGGACAAAACGCCGCCGCGGGCTCTGGCCGTCGGAGTCGGACCGGCTGAGGGTGACTCCGTGCAGGTCCTCGACGGTCGTGTGCTCCTCTACGCCGCGGACGACAATGGCATCCGGCGCATGCTGGTGAATGGTCTCCGCGTAGATTTCAGTGACGCCTCGTCGGATCGGACGGTCGATCTCGGCCTATCCGGACCGGGTGCCGTGGTGGCGGACATTCCGGTACCCGCGCCTCCCTTCGAGGGCACCCCATTACAGATCGTCGTGGAGGACGAGGGCCGCCAGGTCACCAGATTGCACCTGGACATCTTTGGGCCGGAGGACAGGGCACCTCCGGTGGTCGCCTCCGCGGAAGACATCCCGCAGGTGACCAACGTGGGCTGGCATCTACGAGCGCGGGCCAGGGACTTTGCGGGAATAGCCGACGCCACGGCGGGATTCTGTTCAATGCGTGTCTTCCAGCCGATCGGGCCGGAGGGCCTCCCACTGGGGCTCGGCGCTACGGAGCGGATCCTGGCAGGCTGGGGGAACTTCCCTCCGGAGATCGCGGTGCAGATCCGGGACCGGGCCGGGAACACCGGAGAGGTAATGCTCGCACCCCACCACTCAGCCCAGAATCCCGGTGGCGCGCCTCCCGTGATTGTTCAGGCGGATGCGGTTCTCGGTTCGGGCGTTTCGGGCGACCGCAGAAGTATTCGTGTTCGAGGGCGGGTCGCGGATCCGGGCGGTGGCTGGATCAGCCGCGTTCTGGTTGAGGGAGAACCCGCGTTACTCCGGGCCGACCCCGACGGACCGGGAACGGTGGATTTCCACGGTTGGCTGGCGGTAAGGCGGGACGCGGAGTCTCTTTCGGTGACTGCGGAGACTGCAGACGGGCGATCGGTCACGACTCGCCTCGACCTGCCCCGAGACGAACCACGGGCCGGCGCTCGATACATGGTGCTGATCGGCGATTCCGAGGGCGATGAGTCGATTGCCAGACTCACACCGGTCGCGAACCTCCTGGGCCAGCCGGGAACGCCGGTTGTGGTGCAGGCCGGGAATTCCCCGGAGGCCGCCGTCCGCGTGCTCCGGGGCCTGGCCGGGCGGGTCAGACCGGAGGACGTGGTGTGGGTACACCTGCTTGGTGAACTCTCCGCCCTGCTCGCGGACTTTGGACCCCGGCTCAGCCTCGGGGACGGGAGCCCGGTGCCGCTGGCGTTTCTGGCCGACTTGATCCGCCGCCTGGAAGCCGGCGCTACGCTGGTGTCCGCCGAGTGGCAGGTCGGCCGATCCTGGCAGGTCTTCCCCCGCCTGGTTCCGGGGCAGAATGACGAACCCGGGTGCATCTCGGCCAGTCAGGATGGATGGGGAGCGGTTTTCGGGTTGGGGCGGACCACGCCGGAACGCATGGGCAGTGCGCTCCTGGGCGAGGCGGACAGGGACGCGGACGGCGTCGTCCGTGCCGGGGAACTGGCAGAGACGCTCACCGGCACGGCTTGGTCGGGACTTTCGCCGGGGGACCCTCTGATCTCCATCCTTCCGCTCACCCGCACGGAGGGAGGCGTCCGATGAAGCAGTCCCGGACCCGAGCCCCGGCCACGGCATGGATCGTGATGATCCCACTCACGTTAGGCATCGCCTGTACGGACCTCCCCGTTGCGTCAGAAGGGCGCACCCCGGTCACCCTCGAACTTGGCGTCCCCGGTGCATTCCTGCTCGAGGACACCGCGGTGGTGACCGTGTCGGTATTCGATCTGGAAGGCCGGCGAGTAGTGGGCGCGCCGGTCCGCTGGACGGTGGGAGAGGATCCAGCGCGTGAAGCGGACTTCGTCGTGGGGCGCTCCCCGGACACTCTGATCCTTGCGGACTTCCCACCCGGGATCGTGCGAATCCGAGCCGTCGTCGAGCCCGAAGATCCCTTCCTGGAGTCCGACTCGGTCGTGGCTGACGTCCGGGCGGGATACGGACCCATTCAGTTCGGTTTTGCGGAGGTGGGCCGGGACACCTTGCTTACGGACCGGGCCGATCTCGTGCTCCGGCTCCTGAACCGGAAGCTCGATGGAGCACCCCTCCGTTTTGAAATCTTCGTCGTGGAGCGGGAGCCGCATCGGATCATCCGGGGCTTGCAGATCAACCAGGGCGTACCACACGAACCGGGCGTCATTCACCTTCGCTGGAACACCGTCGGGCCCGGCATCGACACCCTGGTCGTGAGCAACCCAGCCTGTCTCGATCCCTGCGCCGATACGCTCGTCATCACCCTCGACCCGCGACCGACGGCCCTCCAGATCCGGCCTTCGGGTCCCCTTGAACTGCATTCACTCGGCGGCTCCATCGACCTTTGGGCGGTGACATTGGATGCCGTCGGCGAGGTCGTAGACGTTGCGGATCCACTCTGGTCGCTGGCGAACCCGGAGGATTCGGTCGTTGTGGCCATCGTTGACCCGGTGACAGGCACGATAGAAGCCCGGTCGAACGGAAGCGCCACCGTGCGGGCAACGTTGGGTGATCTGTCGTCGGAAGCGACCGTCACGGTCCGCCAGGCACCGGCCCAGGTTCTGGCCACGTATGTGCCTGATCTCCTGGTCGGGTTGGGCGTTCGTGACAGCGTGGTGTTCACCGTTCGTGACGAGCGTGGAAACGACGTTCTGGACAACGGCTCGGGCTACCGCTGGGAGATCGAACCCAATTCGGTCGCGTTTCTGGAGGAATTCAGTCTCCGGCGCGCCTTCTTCGTGAGCCGGGACTTCGGGCCAGCCGAAACCGTCTTTTCATTCGAGGCGTGTCGAACCCATGAGGGCTGTGTGCCCGACCAACGTCGGGACGCCTTCCGGGTGATTCCCGAGCCGGATTCCATCCAGATCGTGAATGGCGTGGGAGTCCCCGTGGACAGCGTGACGGCGCCCGCTCTGGGGGCGTTTGATGCATTCGGCGTAAACGTCTTCCTGCCCGGCGAGGTCCTCCTCAACCGCCGAGCCCAGTTCGAATCTCTGGACGAGGCGGTGGTCGCCGTCTCGGGTGGCAGATTGCTGGTGGCCGTCCAGCCCGGAACTGGCCGGGTGGTTGCATCGCTGGGCGCCTCGACGGACACGCTGATCGTAGTGGTGGATCCGAACTGACACGCCCCGAAAACCGACAGCGGCCCGGACGACGGAGCGTCCGGGCCGCTGTTCGAAGTGGAGGCGGCGGGAGTCGAACCCGCGTCCGCGAATGGATTCATCCGAGCTTCTACGTGCGTAGAGCGCTGTTGGTCTCGTCGACTGCCGGCCAGCGCACGGCCTGCACAGCGACCAGTCGCCTGTTGTCTCGCCTCCGGTGCGGCGACGCCACCGGAAGCCAGCCCGACTCATCGACGCTCGCAGGGGCCGCCTCGGGCGGGCGACCCAGGGAGCGGGCTACCTAAGGGTTACTTAGGCGGCCATCGCCAGTTCAGTGTTGGCAACTATTGAGTTTTCCGTGGATTAACGAGGGTTCGGAGACCTCGGCACGCAGCTCCGACTGCACCAAGCACGTCGAAACCGTGACGCCCCCAGGTTTTCAAGCAGCGCCGAATACTACTCCCGAAGGCCGCCCGGGGTCCATCCCCGCCCGGGCGCGGTGCCGCTCCAGGTAGGCCAGCAGGATCTCCTCCGCCTCCTGCAGCGTGACGACCTGGAAGAGGTCCTGGCGCAGCTGCTTCCCCTCCGGCAGGCCCTTGGTGTACCAGCCCAGGTGCTTACGGAACTCCCGCACCGCCTTCCCGGGGTCCCGCTCGAAGGCGACCGCGTTGCGGGCGTGGCGCAGGCAGACGTCGAAGCGCTCCTCCACGGTGGGCGGCGGCGGGGGGGGGGCGCCGTCCAGTGCGGCCCGCGCCTCGCGGAAGATCCAGGGGTCCCCGTGACTCCCGCGCGCGATCATGATCCCGGCGCACCCGGTCCGGTCCCGCATGCGGCGGGCGTCCGCGCCGCACTTCACGTCGCCGTTGCCGACGACCGGGATCTCCAGCGCCTCGACCACGGCGGCGATCTCGTCCCAGCGCGCGCGCCCGCCGTACATGTCCGCGCGAGTGCGGGGGTGGAGGGTGACGACGCGGGCCCCCGCCTCCTGGCAGCGGAGCGCGATCCCCACCGGATCGCGGGTGGCCTCGTCGAAGCCCGACCGGATCTTGGCCGTGACCGGCAGGGGGGTGGCGTCGTCGCAGGCGCGCAGGATCGCCGCCACCAGATCCAGGTCGCGCAGGCAGCCGCTGCCCCCGTTCCGCTTCACCACCTTCTTGACCGGACAGCCGAAGTTCACGTCCACGAAGTCGGGGGCGAAGGTCTCGGTCACGAAGGCGGCCGCCTCGCCCATCGCGCCCGGGTCGGCGCCGAAGATCTGCACGCCGATGGGCCGCTCCTCCTCATCGAAGCGCAGATAGTCCAGGGTGCGCGCATTCCCCCGCACGATCCCCTCGGCACTCACGAATTCGGTCACCACCACGTCCGCCCCGAACGCCCGGCAGAGCCGGCGGAAGGGGGACTCGCTGACGCCCGCCTGGGGCGCCAGGTAGAGCGGCGTGGTTCCGCCGCGCAGCAGGTCGAGGAAGTCGGTGGCCATCATGCCAAGGTAAGGAGCCCGCGCGGGGGGGTGAAGCGCCGTTGGGGCGGCGGCGCCCCGACCGGTGCGGCGCGCGCGGCCCCCTCGGGGTCCCCCGTGTGACGGAGCCTCCGGCCCGTGTTATGATTGGCACTTGGCCAACACTGAACGGCTCCTCTCGCCCCAGAGGGTGCGCATATGAAGCTGAAGGACTTCTTCACGGCGGACGCCGTGAGCCTGGATCTGCAGGGAGAGACCAAGGACGAGCTCCTCAAGGAGCTGGTCGGACTGCTCGAACTGGACGAGAAGTCCGAGTCGATCCTCTTCAAGACGCTCAAGCGCCGCGAGAACCTGGGCAGCACCGGCATCGGCAAGGGGATCGCCATCCCGCACTGCCGCTCGCTGGTGGCGAACCGCCTGCGCCTGGCCTACGGGCGCAAGCCCCAGGGGGTGGAGTTCAACGCCATCGACGGGGCGCCCGTGCACCACTTCTTCCTGATCGTGGCGCCGCCCCTCGAGGTCTCGAACCAGTACCTGCCGGTGCTGGGCAAGATCGCGCAGTTCGCCAAGGATCCCGAGGTCCCCGGGCTGCTGCTGGAGCTGGAGTCGGCCGAGGACTTCCTCCGCCTGCTGGACGAGCGCGCCGGGTAGATCCGCCCTACTTCTGCACGATCATGCGCATGTGCTGGCTCATCCCGTTCACGGTGAGCTGCACGAAGTAGACGCCCGAGGCGACCTGGTTCCCCCCGAAGTCCTTTCCGTCCCAGAACGCTTCGTAGCGCCCCGGCGCCGTGTACTCCAGCTGGATGAGCGGCACGCTCTCGCCGACGGTGTGGCGCAGGGCCACGGGCGCGGCCACCGGCTGGCGCAGCAGATTGTAGATCCGCACCGACACCACCACCGGGCGGCCGGACGCAAAGAGGTCCTCCCCCAGGACGAAGGGAATCGTCGTCTCGGGGTTGAACGGATTGGGATAGTTCGGTTCCAGCGAGAACCCGCTCGACGCCTTACCAGACTGGCTCCCCGCCTCCTGGGCGGACACGGAGCCGGCGAAACCGAGCATGGTGAGGAGTGCGAACGAGACGCAGATGAGGCGTCTCATGGTCTACCAGGCCGTAGCAGAGGTGCGTTACCAGCCCCCGTGAAGGTGTCGTGATCGGGTCGCATCGACCCACCATTCCGATAGTAGGCGATCCACCCGCCAAGGGTCAAGAAGACTTCTTCAATACTACCCGTACGTCCCCGATGTTTCGGGTGACGCCGATGCCGTCGAAGTGACGGAGGACCGGTAGAAGGTAGCGCCGGCTGACGGGCAGCACCTCCCGGAAGTCCGCCGGACCGAGCCCCGCCCGCCCGCCCAGTTCCGCCACCGTCCGCGCTGCCGCCTGCGCCAGCGCCCCGCCCCACATGTAGAGGTCCTGGTCCACGGCCACCACTTCTCCGGCCGCCTCCAGCCCCCGCAGGATGTGCGGGAAGGCGGGGTCTTCACGGAGCGCGGCGGGCAGGCCCTCCACGGCAGGGGGCTGCAGGCCCGCCTCCCGATAGAGCGTCCGCAGCTGCTCCCGCAGCGCCGTCTGGGCGGGCGAGAGGGTGGGGGTGAAGTCCGGCCGGGCGGCGACCCCCTGCTGGACCCGCAGGCGACCCTCGCCGGTCAGACGCGCCAGCACGGCGTCGGCGAAGCCCCGGGGCGCGCCGGTGGGGGCGAGCGCGCGCAACTGCTCCACGGGCAGGCCGGGGCGGTAGGCCTCGTCCCGGTGCACGGCGTCCACGGCCGCCGCCATCGCTCCGGCCAGCGCCCCCACCACGCCGGCCGCCACCCAGCGCCCGTCGGCGGGCAGGGCGCCCTGCCCGCCCACCGACTCCAGTCCGGCCGCCACCTCGTCGGGTGGGAGTCCGGTCGCCACCGGGAGCAGCGCCTCGGCCACCCCCACGGGCCCGGCCAGTGCCAGCGCCGCCGCCACCGCCTCCCCCGCCCCGCCACTCCGGAGCGCCTCCAGCGCGGCCTCCGGCACCCCCTCCCGCCGGCGCCGCTTGCGGGGGGCCACCTCCGCCACCTCGCCCCCGGCAAAGGTGATCACGGGCGAATAGCTGCGGAGCACGAAGCGCTGCCGGGCCCGCGCCGGCGCGGGGGCCTCCAGGCGCAGCTGTCCCCACCCCGCCTCGCCGGGCTCCAGCGCGTCCCGGCCCAGCAGCACGCAGCGCGCCATCACCTCGGCGGTGCCCAGGTGCACGCGCACGCGCTGCCCGTGGCGGAGCGCCCACCCCGCGTCCGGCAGGACCCGCAGGTGCGCGGTGAGCATGGCGCTCGCCTCCCAGACGGTCGCGTCCGTGACCACCGCGCCCCGCCGGAGCGTCGCCAGCGCGCCTCCGTCCCCGGTGAGCGCCAGCGCCACCCGGCTGCCGGCCGCGGCCTCTTCAGCGTCGGATCCGTGCACCTGGACACCCCGCACCCGCAGCTCGCCTCCCCCGGGCAGGATTCGCACCCGGTCCCCCGCGCCCACCCGTCCGCTCCAGAGCGTGCCGGTCACCACCGTCCCGGTCCCCCGCACCGTGAAGACGCGGTCCACCGGCAGGCAGACCACGTCCCGGCGCGCCTCCTTCTCCACCTCGCTCCCCACCCGGCCCAGCAGTTCGCGCAGCGCGTCCAGACCCGCGCCCGTCGCGGACGAGGTGGCGATCACGGGGGCATCCGCGTAGGGCGTGCCCGCCAGCAGGTCGGCCACGTCCTCGCGCGCGAGCTCCAGCCACTCCTCCTCCACCAGGTCGGCCTTGGTGAGCGCCACCACCACGCGGCGCACGCCCAGCAGCTCGACGATCGCCAGGTGCTCGCGTGTCTGCGGCATGGCGCCCTCGTCGGCCGCCACCACCAGCAGCACCACGTCCATCCCCGTGGCCCCGGCCAGCATGTTGCGCACGAACCCCTCGTGCCCGGGCACGTCGACCACCCCGTAGCGCACGTCGCCCGCCACCAGCTCGGCGAAGCCCAGGTCGATGGTGATGCCGCGCGCCTTCTCCTCCGCGAGCCGGTCCGTGTCCACGCCCGTGAGCGCCCGCACCAGCGCGGTCTTGCCGTGATCGATGTGCCCGGCGGTGCCCAGAATCAGGCTACGCACGCGCACCTCCCGCACCGTCGTCCGCGGGGTGCTCCGGGGGGAGGAATGCGGCGAGAACGCGGAACGCCTCGGAGGGACGTCCCTCGGAGACGTGGTGCCCGAGGAAGTCGGCCAGCAGCTGCAGATGGGCGCCGAGCCGGGCGAGCCCGGACGGAACTTCCCCGGCCAGCAACGCGGCCACCTGCGCCCGGGCGCCCGGCCCCAGACGGGGTCCGCCCGCCCCTGCCGCGCACGCCGGGCAGCGGACCCCCCCCGCGGGGAAGTCGAAGCGCCCCACGGCCTGGGGTACGCCGCTTAGGATGCCATTTTGGGCCTCGAGGGTGAGGCCCGTCGGCAGCTCGCCGTTCACCAGGGTCCAGCGCACGGGGTCGGTCCCGCCGAGCACGTCGAAGCCCGCGATGTACGCC
>JAVVFC010000077.1:0-12863 GCA_032250975.1 Longimicrobiales bacterium
GGGGGGGGTGGGTGGGGGGGGGGGGGGGGGGGGCCGTCGGAAGCCGACACGGACGGACCGGCCCGGAAGTTGTCGCCTCCGTTGCGCGGCGTCCACCGCCGCCCGAGGTTGGCGGCATGGACCGCACTCCGCACCTCCCCCCGCGCGAGCCGTACGCCGTCGAGCCCAACATCGGGCGCGCCCGCACCCTGCCCGCCCAGGCCTACCACAGCCCCTCCGAGTACCGGCTCCAACTCGACCGGGTCTTCGCCCGCAGCTGGCAGTACGCGGCCGACGCCGACCGCCTGCGAGCGCCCGGGCACGTGCTCCCCTTCACCCTGCTTGAGGGGTGCCTGGACGAGCCGCTGGTGCTGACCCGGGACGAGCAGGGGCGGGCCCACTGCCTGTCCAACGTCTGCACCCACCGGGGCGCGCTCGTGTGCGAAGGCGAGGGGCACTCCCGCTCGCTGAAGTGTCGCTACCACGGCCGCCGGTTCGCGCTCGACGGTGCCATGACCTTCATGCCCGAGTTCGACGGCGTGGAGGGGTTCCCTGCACCCGCCGACGACCTGCCCGCCCTCCCCCTGCGGGAGTGGGGGCCGCTCCTCTTCACCGGGCTGGACCCGGCCATGGACTTCGAAGAGTGGATCGGGCCGGTGCGGGAGCGCACGGAGTGGATGCCGCTGGAGGCGTTCGTCTTCGATCCCGCCTCCTCGCGCGATTACCTCATGGAGGCCAACTGGGCGCTCTACTGCGACAACTACCTGGAGGAGTTCCACATCCCCTACGTGCACGGCGGCTCGCTGACCGGCACGCTGGACTACGAGGCCTACCGCACGGAATGCCACCGGTGGGGGAATCTGCAGTTCGGCATGACCCGGCCGGGGGAGCCGGTGTTCGACCTCCCGCGCGGCCACCCCGACCACGGGGAGCCGGTGGGCGCCTTCTACTACTGGCTCTTCCCCAACGTCATGCTGAACTTCTACCCCTGGGGGCTTTCGCTGAACGTGGTAAAGCCGCTGGGCCCGACCCGCACCCGGGTGAGCTTCCGGTCCTACGTCTGGCTGCCCGAACTGCGTGGCGCCGGGGCGGGCGGACCCCTGCACCGGGTGGAGATGGAGGACGAGGAGGTGGTGGAGTCCGTCCAGCGGGGCGTGCGTTCCCGCCTCTACCGGCGCGGGCGCTTCTCACCCCGCCGCGAGGTGGGGACCCATCACTTCCACACCCTGCTGAGCGGCTTCTGCGACTCCCCCTCGGACCCCCCGTCAGATCTCGCCGGTGGCCAGCACCTGCAGCACGTCCATGGTGGTGACGATCCCCTCCAGGCGCCCGTCCTCCAGCACGAGCGCCCGGTGGATGCGGCCCCGGACCAGGAAGTCGGCCAGGTCCCTGAGCGTGGAGCCCGGCTCGACCGAGAAGGTCACCGGGGTCATGATGTCTGAGACCGTGAGGCTGTCCATGGGGCCGTCGCCGCCCGCCGCTCCCCACTCCGGCCGCACCACGGGCGCATCCTCCGGCAGGAAGTAGTCGCTGTAGGGGTCGGGCGCCTCGTCCTCCGGATCGCCGCTCGTCTCGGCGACCCCTACCGGCACCCAGCGGGTCCCGGTGACCGGCACCTCAGCGGCTTCCGCCGCCAGCCGCACCACATCCGTGGACGAGACCACGCCCAGCACCTCGCCGGCGTCCGTCACCACCGGCACGCCCGTGATTCCCTCGTCGGACAGCAGCCGGGTCAGCTCCCGCACCGTGTACTCCGGCGGCACGGTGACCACGTTCGTCCGCATGATGTCCCTGACCAGCATCGTCTCCCCCTTCACTCCCGAGTCCCGTTGTCCGTTCGCGTCCTGGCCGACAGTCTCCGCCTACTCCCCGGGCGGACGGCGCACCAGCACGGGCGTGTGGGCGGAGCGGATCACCTTGTCCGCCGTGCTCCCCAGCAGAGCCCGCTTGAGGCCGCCCCGTCCGTGCGTGGCCATGACCACCAGATCCGCGTCCAGCTCCCGGCACTCGGTGCAGATGGCGTGTCCGGCCTGGCTGTCCACCACCACCCGCGTGTCCACCCGCGCCCCGTGGTGGCGGAGCCCCGCGGCGATGTTCTCGAGGTACTCCACGGCCGCGGCCCGGGCTTCCTCCACGACTTCCTGGTTCATCTGGACCGTGTGAGGGAGGTAAGGCGAGGCGATCTCGATGGGGTAGGCCACCACCCGGACCAGGTGCAGCTCTCCCCCGGTGAGGCCCGTCATGCCCTCCGCGAGCGGCAGGATGGACTCGGAGAAGTCCGAGCCGTCCAACGGAACCACGATGCGCCGGAACGCGGGATTCTCGGGGGGCGACTCCCCCTTCTCGGGCCGCACCAGCAGGATGGGCTGGGTGGCGTGCCGCAGGAGTCCGTCCGCCACGCTGCCCAGCCACGCCCGCGAGAAGGCGCCCCGGCCGTGGGTGGCCGAAATGATCAGATCGGCTCCGATGGTGTCCGCCCGGTCGAGCAGGCTCTCCACCACCTGCCCCGAACCCACCCAGGCGGTCACCGGAGCGGTCACCTCGCCGGCCAGTTGCGCCCGGGCCCGCGACAGGTACTCCTCGGTCCACTCGAACGCGGCCGCCTCCCATTCGTCGTACGAGAAGGAGGGGATGGGTTCGTGCACCGAGGTCAGTTCGACGGCGGCGCCCGTCTCCCGGCTGAGCTGGGCCGCATACTTCAGGGCCCACTCGGAGAAGGAGGATCCGTCCAGCGTGACCAGAAGCTTCTTGAACATGGTGTTCCTCCCTTTCGAATTCAGGCGGAGCCCGGCGGCTCCGGCGTGGCGCGGGCCAGGCCCGCCACCAGTCCGGCCAGCAGAGCCGGATCGCCCTCGGTGCTCCCGCGATGCCAGGGGAGGTGCACGCGGACCCGGGTTCCGTGGCCGGGTGAGGAGTCCACCTGCACCGATCCCTGCGCGTACCCCGCCCGCTCGATCATGTTGAAGAGCCCGAGGCGTGCGGGCGGATCGTGGTACAGTGCCTCGGGCTCGAACCCCCGGCCGTCGTCGCTGACCAGGGCCTCCAGCCCTTCGCCACGGGGCCGGAACGCGACCGAGACGCGGGAGGCTCCGCTGTGGCGCACGGCGTTGGTGAGCGCCTCCTGCACCACCCGGAAGAGTGCCAGGCGCGCGTCGCCGTCCAGGCGGTCCTCCTCCAACTCCCCCTCGAAGGTGATCTCGGGTCCCGGTCCCGGGGAGGGGGCCTGCCCGTTGGCGAGCCCCCGGGCGTGCGCCTCGAGCGCTGCGCGCACACCCAGTTCGTCCAGTTCGGGGGGTCGCAGGCGCCGGGCGAAGGCGCGCACCTCCTCCAGCGCGGAGCGGATCTCGCCCGTGACCTCCTCCAGGTGGCCGCGGTCGTCCTCCTCCATCCGGCGCAGGATGATGCGCAGCCGGACCAGCACGCCCGCGAGCGTCTGGGCGGTGCCCGCGTAGATCTCGCTCGCGATGCGCTCCCGCTCCCGCTCCTCGGCGCGAAGCACCTGGTGGGAGAGCTCCTTCTGGCGCTCCCGCGCCGCGGCGAGCGCCTCCAGCATCTCGTTCAGGGTCCAGCCCAGGTGTTCCAGCCTGCGGTCGGCATAGGACGGGGTGCGGGTGCGGGCGGACACGTCCCCCAGCCGCACGGCCTCCGCGGTCTCGGTGATCCGGTCCAGGGGGCGGAGGGCCAGCGCCACGATCCAGGCGTTCACGACCGTGGCCGCCAGGAGGGTGCCGAGCAGCAGGACCGCCAGCGCCGATCCGGAAACCTCGTGGTTGCCCGGTCCCGACAGGGCAATCGCGGTGATCCCCCCCACGAGCGCCAGCAGCGCCCCGTTCGCGAGCACGATCTTCCAGAACAGGGGGACCTGCAGGAAGGCGCGAACGACTCCAGGCAGACCCCCCTCCTGGGCGGTCCTCCCCTGGGAAGGGCCGGCACGCTGGAGGGTTGGCGGCTTCTTCATGGCGGTGTGACCCGGGAGTCTGCATCTTGGTAGCCGATGGGGCGCACCCCTCGCGTGACTCCCGCTCGCACCTAAATTGTCTGACAGATCCTGAGAAGTCTGTCGGGAGCCATCCTCATCGATGTGGGGAGAACTTCCACACCTCAGCCCAGCGCCGTCCACTTGCCCGTGCCCATCCAGAACCATCGCGCGCTCTTCGACTCCGCCCCCGACGGTATCCTGGTCGTGGACCGCCAGGGGGTCATCCGCGACGCCAATCCCGAGGCGGAGCGGCTGTTCGGCTATGCGTCGCACGAGCTGGAGGGGGAGGCGATCGAGTTGCTGGTTCCCGAGGAGTATCGGAAGCGCCATCGCGGGCACAGAGACCGTTACCACGGCACGTCATCGCGGCGGCCCATGGGAATCGGGATGGAGCTGGTGGCGCGCCGTCGGGACGGGTCCACCTTTCCGGTGGAGGTGTCCCTGAACGGGATGGACGTGGCGGGAGAGACCCTGACAGTGGCCACCGTCAGGGACGTGAGCGACCGCAAGCGCCTGCGCGACTTCGGGGCCGGTGCGCTGCGGGCGGCCGAGGAGGTGCGCAGCCGCATCGCCCGCGACCTGCACGACGATACCGCCCAGCGCCTCTCCGCCCACCTGATCCGGCTGCGGCTGGTGGAGCGGGCCGCCACCGAGGAGGAGCGCCGGGAGCACCTGCGGGAGTTGCGGGAGGGCCTGATGGAGACCGCGGAGGGCGTGCGCCGCATCGCGCGCGGGCTTCGCCCGCCCGAACTGGAGGACGCCGGTCTCGCGGCAGCGCTCCAGGCCCATGCCCGGGCTCTTTCGGATTCGTACGGACTGCGCACCACGCTGGATGTGGAGGGCGTGGAGCGTTATCTCACTCCGGATGGTCTGTTGGTGCTGTACCGGATCATGCAGGAGGCGCTCACCAACGTGGCGCGGCACGCGGGCGCTGCGGAGGCCTCGGTCTCGATCCGGCTCAACGGTATGGGCATCGAGGCGGAGGTCCGGGACGCCGGGGCGGGATTCGACCCGGACCGTCTCGACTTGGGTGGGCGGGGGCTCGGTCTCATGGGCATGCGGGAGCGGGCGGTCATGGTGGGGGGAGTGTTGGCGGTGGAAAGTCGACCGGGGTCGGGGACCCGGGTCAGCGTGCGCATCCCTGTGGAGTTCGACTTGGAGGTCGAGCGTGTCTGAGATCCGTATCCTGCTGGTGGACGATCACGCCATGTTCCGGGCCGGGATCCGGGCGCTGCTCGAATCCGAGAGCCGGATGGTGGTCATCGGCGAGGCGTCCTCCGGGGACGAAGCCGTGGACCAGGTCCGGAGCCTCAAGCCCGACGTGGTGGTCATGGATCTTTCCATGCCCGACTCGAACGGGCTGGAGGCCACCCGGCGCATCGCCGCGCTCGGCCTGGACACGCGCGTGCTGGTGCTGACGGTGCACGCCGAGGAGGAGTACCTGGTGCCGGTGGTGGAGGCGGGCGCGAGCGGCTACCTCACCAAGACCAGCGCCGACACCGACCTGATCGAGGCCATCAAGGTGGTGGCGCGCGGCGAGGTCTACCTCCCTCCCAAGGCCACCCGCCTGCTGCTGCAGCAGTACCGCTCGGCGGAATCCAACTCGGACACCGCCGGGCTGCACGAACTCTCCTCCCGCGAGCAGGAGGTGCTGGCGCTGACCGCCGAGGGCTTCTCGTCGCGCGAGATCGGCAAGAAGCTCTTCATCTCCCCCAAGACGGTGGACACCTACCGGGCTCGCATCATGGACAAGCTCGGCCTCAACCACCGCTCCGAGCTGGTGCGCTTCGCGCTGCGGGTCGGCCTCCTCAAGGAGATGTAGCCGAGGGCCCGCCGCACCCCTTCCGGCTCCTCCGTTCGCCCGCCGGCATCCGGGTGCGCATCCGTTGTGAGGGAAAGCTGCTGTGGGGGACTTCCCCACAGTCACGGCTGGCACCCCCCGACAGTCTGTTCAGCGGCCCGGCTGCGAGATTCTCCCGCACTGTTGCCCCGACCCTCCCGGTCGGCTGGATCCGCTACATCCTTGGCCCGGGGCCATGCCCACCACCGTCGTCGCCGCGTTCATCGCCGGAATCGTAGGCTCGCCGCACTGTATCGGCATGTGCGGCGGCTTCGCCGTGGCGTGCGGTGCGGGGCGGGGCGGCGGCGCCGCCTGGCACCTGGGCCGCCTGGCCACCTACGCGACGCTGGGCGCGCTGGCGGGCGCCTTCGGCGCCGCCATCCCGGGCCCCTCGTGGCTGCCGGCGGTGGTCTCCCTCCCCCTCATGGTCTGGTTCTCCCTGGTCCTTGCCGGCGTGGTGAAGGAGCCTGCCGTGCGGATCCCGGGGGTCACGCGGCTGGCGACCCGGGCGGCCTCCCGGCGGAGTGTCGTGGGGCGCTTCAGCCTCGGCCTCGCCACCGGCCTGCTCCCCTGCGGCCTGGTCTACGCCGCCCTGGCGCTCCCGGTCGCGAGCGGGAGCGCGGGTGTGGGCGCCCTGGCCATGGTGGCCTTCGGCGCGGGTACCGTGCCGCTCCTCACCGCGGTCACGCTCGGGGCCCGTACCTTGGCCTTTCGCAGCATCGTCTTCCGGCGGGTGCTCGCCGCCGGTGTTCTCCTGGCCGGTCTCGGTTCCATCGGGATGCGCCAGGGCCTCCTGGGCGGACCGGCCCACGGGGAGCATGCCCATCCCGAAGCCCGGGTGGAGTCGGATCCGGGCCATGACTGATCCCAGCCCAATGAGGCAAGACATGGACTCGTCCGCTTCCGCGCTCCACGCCGCCGGCGCCGACGCCGGCGTCACCCCCGATTACGACGACGGTATCGTGAAGATGTTCTTCACCGCCACCGTCGTCTGGGGGATCGTGGGGATGCTGGTGGGAGTGATCATCGCGCTCCAGCTCACGTTCTGGCAGGCGAACGTGGGGCCGTGGTTCACCTTCGGACGGCTGCGCCCCCTGCACACCAATGCGGTGATCTTCGCCTTCGCTGGCAACGTGTGCTTCACGGGGATCTATCACTCCATGCAGCGGCTGCTCAAGACGCGGATGTTCAGCGACGCCCTCTCGCAGGTCCACTTCTGGGGGTGGCAGCTCATCATTGTGGCGGCCGCGGTCACCCTCCCGCTCGGGATGACGCAGTCCAAGGAGTACGCCGAGCTGATCTGGCCCATCGACGTGGCCATCACGCTCGTCTGGGTGGTGTTCGGGATCAACTTCTTCGGGACCATCGCCCGGCGGCGCGTCCAGCACCTGTACGTGGCGATCTGGTTCTACATGTCGTTCGTGATCACCATCGCGGTGCTCCACATCTTCAACAGTCTGGCGCTGCCCGCCACGCTCTTCCGCTCCTACCCGGTGTACGCCGGGCTCACGGATGCGCTCGTCCAGTGGTGGTACGGGCACAACGCGGTCGGATTCTTCCTGACCACGCCCTTCCTGGGGCTCATGTACTACTATCTGCCCCGGGCAGCGGAGCGGCCGGTCTATTCGTACCGGCTCTCCATCATCCACTTCTGGGCGCTCGTCTTCCTCTACATCTGGGCCGGGCCCCATCACCTGCTCTATTCGGCGCTCCCCGACTGGGCGCAGACGCTGGGGATGGTGTTCAGCATCATGCTCCTGGCCCCGTCCTGGGGCGGCATGCTCAACGGCCTGCTGACGCTGCGCGGGGCGTGGGACCGGGTCCGCACCGACCCCATCCTGAAGATGATGGTGGTGGCGGTGAGCTTCTACGGGATGAGCACCTTCGAGGGCCCCATGATGTCCCTGCGGTCGGTCAACGGCCTCGCCCACTACACCAACTGGGTCATCGGTCACGTGCACTCCGGCGCCCTGGGGTGGGTCGGGATGATGTCCTTCGGAATGCTGTACTGGCTGGTGCCCCGGCTCTACAAGCGCGAGATGTGGAAGCCCGGCTGGGTGGAGGCCCACTTCTGGCTGGCTACCATCGGCATCGTGCTCTACACCGTGGCCATGTGGGCGGCGGGCTTCATGGAGGGGCTCCAGTGGCGCGCGATCAACGACGCGGGCCAGCTGGCCAACCCCATCTTCCTGGACATCACGGCCCGGCTGCAGCCCTTCATGATCCTGCGGGTGCTGGGCGGCACCATGTACCTGGCCGGCGCCGTCATGATGGGGATCAACTTCTGGAAGACGGTGCGTGGGGGCCCCGGGGCGCCCGCACACGAGCCCGTCTCCGCCACGGTGTGAGGAGAGGAACCATGGCTCAGGACCACCAGAACCAGGACCAGGGATCGGCCTACGGACGGTTCCACCGCCGCGTCCTGGAGGGGCGCGGTGCGCTTTTCGCGGTCGCCACCACCGTCGCCATCTCCGTGGGCGGCCTGGTGGAGATCGTGCCCATGTTCACTGCCTCGCTGGGGCCGGAGCGCTCGGCGGCGGTCACCCCCTACACCCCGCTGGAACTGGCGGGCCGCGACCTCTACGTGCGCGAGGGCTGCATGGTGTGCCACTCGCAGATGGTGCGCCCCATGCGGGCGGAACTGCTGCGGTACGGCGAGTGGAGCCGGGCGTGGGAGTACACCTACGACCGCCCCTTCCTGCTGGGATCGCGCCGGCTGGGGCCGGACCTGCACCGCGTGGGCGGAAAGTACCCGGACGCCTGGCACTACGACCACATGGAGGACCCCCGCGCCATCTCGCCCGGGAGCATCATGCCGGCCTACCCCTGGATGCTGGAGGACCGGGTGGACGTCGCGGACGTGGCAGCCAGCATGCGGGCGCTCACCCGGCTCGGGCACCCGTATCCGGACGTCTCCGAGGCGTGGGTGCGTGCCGATATGGAGGCCCAGGGCAGCCGCATCGTGGAGAGCCTGCGCACCGCCGGCCGGGAGTCGGCGTGGGACACCGAGATCGTGGCGATCATCGCCTACCTGCAGCGTCTGGGCGCCGAGGGCCGTGAGGTCCTGAACCAGGCCGAAGGGGGCGGGTCGTGAACCCCCTCTTCGCGGAAGCCCAGTCGACCGTCCAGGGGATGTGGGTCATGGGTCTCATGACCGCGCTCTTTCTGGTATTCTTCATCGGGTGGGTGCTGTGGGCATACCACCCCGGGCGCAAGGCCTGGCTCGAGGAGGCGGGGCGTATGCCCTTCCACGACGAGGCGGGCCCCAGGCCCATCAACGAGGGAGGTGAGTCGTGAGCAAGGACACCAACCGACTCCTGGGGCACGCCGACGAATCGGACGGGATCGAGGAGTACGACAACCCACTTCCCGACTGGTGGCTGGGCCTCTTCTGGCTCACCATCATCTGGGCGGTCGGCTACACGGTCCACTACCACTTCATCGCCGACCGGTCGCAGGAGGCGGCGCTGGCGGCCGAGATGGCGGCGGCGGACGCCCGCTGGCCCGAGCAGGCGCAGGCGGAGCTTCAGTTCTCCTACAGTGACGAAGCCGCTTCCGCGGGCGAGGGCGTCTACAACCAGAACTGCTTCCCCTGCCACGGCATGCAGATGGAGGGGGGAATCGGACCCTCCTTCGTGGACGAGGAGTGGATCCACGGCGGACAGGCGGCGCACATCGTGCGCACCATCCGTGACGGGGTGCTGGACAAGGGGATGGTCGCCTGGCAGGGGATCCTGAGCCCCGAGCAGATCAACAACGTCGCCTCCTACGTGATCCGCCGGCACTCAGAGGTCACGGGCCGGCCCATCGAGCAGATCCTGCTCCCGCCCGGTGAATCGGACGCGGGGGACGCCCCCTGAGGGGGCGGTCCATGCTGGGCTTCAGCCACACCCGGGAGTGGGTCTACCCGCAGTCCATCGGTGGAACCTTCATGCGGCTCCGCCGATGGACCTTCCTGGCCCTGCACGTGGTGCTCTTCGTGGTGCCCTGGATCACGGTGCGGGGGCACCCGCTGCTGCAGATCGACCTGCCCGCCCGCCGGCTCTTCCTGTTCGGAGCCATCTACACACCGAGTGACACCGTCTTCCTGCTGCTCCTCCTCCTCTTCACCGCCTTCGCGCTCTTCTTCTTCACGGCCGTCTTCGGGCGCATCTGGTGCGGATACGCCTGCCCCCAGACTGTATTCCTGGAGAGCTGGATCCGGCCCCTGGAGCTCTGGATCGAAGGGGACCGCATCTCCCGCAAGCGCCGGGACGCCCGGGGGCTCCACTTCGACTTGGTCTGGCGCAAGGCCCTCAAGTGGACCGCTTTTCTGGTGGTGTCGGCTCTGCTGGCCATGGCCATGGTCTCGCTCTTCGCCGGGGCGCGTGCGCTGTGGACCGGTCAGGCCGGGCCGGTCGCGTACGCCTTCGTGGCGGTGTTCACGGGGGCGTGGTACCTGGACTTCACCTGGTTCCGCGAGCAGTTCTGCAACTACCTCTGCCCCTATGCCCGCTTCCAGAGCGCGCTCACGGACTCCGAGACGCTCCTCATCTCGTACGACGAGGACCGGGGCGAGCCGCGCGGCGGAGGCAAGGCGGCGGCCGAGGACGGCCGCTGCATCGCGTGCAGCAAGTGCGTGGTGGTCTGCCCGCAGGGCATCGACATCCGGGACGGCTTCCAGCTGGAGTGCATCCAGTGCGCCCGCTGCGTGGACGCGTGCACCTCGGTCATGGAGCCGCTCGGCCACCCCACGCTGGTGCGGTACTCGTCGATCGCGGTGGACGAGGGGCGTCCGCGCCGCCCCTGGCGCCCGCGCACGCTCGTCTACGGCGGGCTGCTGGGGTCGCTGGTCGCGGCCTCCGTGGTGCTCCTGCTGGGGCGCGTCCCCTTCGAGGCCAACGTGAACCGTGCGCCCGGCTCGCTCTTCACCGTCGACGCGGACGGCTTCGTGCGGAACACCTTCTTCCTGCGCATCATCAACAAGGACGCCGAGGTCGACTCGGTCGCCTACCGGGTGAGTCTGGAGGGGCTGGAGGGGGCGGAGCTGCTCACCGACGCGGTGGTGCTGGCCTCCAACGCCACCCGCACCCTGCCGCTCATCGTGCGCGTGCCCGCCGCCTCGGTCAGCCGGCGCTCCATCCCGATCCGCGTGCGGATCTCCACCGAGACCGATGAGCTGGTCCTGCCCACCACCTTCACTACGGGAGGCGATCTTGGCGCGGCCGCGGGAATCTGAGACGGATCGCGCCTGGATCTGGCCGGTCGCCATCACCGCGGGACTGCTGCTGGTGATCTGCGTGAACGCGGCCTTCATCTGGATCGCGGTCTCGGGGGCCGACGAGGTGGTGCCCTCCTATGTCACCGAGGAGCGCTGACACCGGCCGCTGCCCCCACTGCGGCGCTGCGGTGGAGGGGGGGGAAGACGCCTTCTGCTGCGCGGGGTGCGCCGCGGCCTGGGAGATCATCCGCGGCGCGGGCCTGGAGCGTTACTACCGCGAGCGCGAGGCGTTCGCGCCCCGCCCCGAGCCCGGCGCGGGGGGGTGGGACGGCGTCCCGGTGCAGGAGGAGGCGGACGGGAGCTGCTCCGTGCGCCTGCAGGTGGACGGCCTGCGCTGCGCCTCCTGCGTCTGGGTGACCGAGCACGTCCTGCTGCGTACCCCGGGGGTACGTGAGGCCCATGTGAGCTACGCCACCGGACGGGCCACCCTGCGCTGGGACCCCACCCGCACCGGGCTCTCCCGGCTGGCCGGGACCGTGCAGGCCCTGGGGTACCGCCCCCGCCTGCTGGGCGAGGCGGCGCGCCCCGACCGCGACCTGCTGGTGCGCCTGGGGGTGGCCAGCTTCGCGGCGCTCAACGTCATGCTCCTCTCGGCCGCCCTCTACGCGGGGTGGTTCGACGGCATGGCGGAACGCTTTCGCCTGCTCTTCCAGTGGACCTCGCTGGCGCTGGCCACCCCGGTCGCGCTCTGGGCCGCTGCCCCCTTCTTCGCGGGTGCCTGGACGGGTCTGCGCCGGGGCTTCCTGCACATGGACCTCCCCATCTCGCTGGCGGTGGCGGTTCTGTATGCACACGGCGTGGTGGTCACCGTGACCGGTTTCGGCGAGGCCTATCTGGACTCCCTCACCATGCTCGTCGCGCTGCTGCTGGCCGGCCGCGTGCTGGAGGGGCACGGCCGCCGCCGGGCGGCCGAGGCGGCCACCTCGCTGGCGGCCACGCTCCCCGCCACCGGCCGGCGGGTGCTGCCGGGCGGCGGCACGGAGACCGTGCCCACCACCGAGCTGCGGGTGGGGGACCGGGTGATGGTGGGTGCGGGCGAGGACCTGCCCGCCGACGGTATGGTGGTGAGCGGAGCGGCCAGCGTGCGCGCGGCCCTCCTCACCGGGGAGTCGCGCCCGGTGGCGGTGGAGTCCGGCCAGCGCGTGTTCGGGGGCACCTGCCTGGTGGACGGCGCGCTGGAGGTGAAGGTGACCGCCGTGGGCGAGGAGTCCACCGTGACCCGCATGGCCAGGGGACTGCGCGACGCAGCCGACCGGAGCGGGAGTCCAACGTCGGCCGACCGCATTGCGCCCTGGTTCACCGCCGCCACCCTGGCGGTGGCCGCCGCCACCCTGCTCGGCTGGGGTCTGAACGCCGGCTGGGGGCCCGCCCTCACGGCCACCGTCGCCGTACTGGTGGTGGCCTGCCCGTGCGCGCTCGCGCTCTCGCACCCGCTGGCGGCGGCCGCGGGGCTGGGCGCGGCGGCCCGGCGCGGACTCCTGCTGCGCAGTCCGGATGCCCTGCTGCGCCTGGCCGAGGTGGACACCGCGGCGCTCGACAAGACGGGGACCGTCACCGAGGGGGCGCTCGAGGTGCTGGAGGCGGACGACGCCACCCTGCGCATCGCGGCCGGGCTGGAGCGCTACAGCCGCCACCCGGTGGCTCTGGCCGTGGTGCGGGAGGCGGTGCGGCGTGGCATCCCCCTGCCACGGGCCCGGTCCGTGTGGGAGGAGGTGGGGAAGGGGATGCGGGGCGAGGTGGACGGCGTCGCATGGCGCCTGGAGAGCGCCGGGGCGGGAGCGGTGGCGCTCTCGGGTCCGGACGGG
>JAVVFC010000078.1:0-12729 GCA_032250975.1 Longimicrobiales bacterium
GCGAATGCGAGCGGGAGGGGGTGCACGGACCGGCCGCGGGCGAGGGCGGAGGCGGGCGTGCGCATGCGAGCGAAGGGGCGGGGGAGCTTGATCGCGGTCATGGGGCGTCGGGTTCGGGTGAGGGCCGGGCGTCCCCTGGGCGGGGAGTCGCCTCTACCCCGCCGCTCCGCCCCGGGATCCGGCCCCGGCCGCCAGGCGGAGGCCCCGACGCAGGTAGGCGGAGGCGCTCAGCAGCGACGCGGCGCCCGCCGCCACCGCCGCCGGCAGGAGGGCGCGTTCCGGCCACCCGAGGGTGGCGCCCACCACCAGCACGAAGACGAGTACGGTGGCGATCCGGCCGTGCAGTTCGTGCTCCATGCTCACGGGGCGCCCCAGGCGCCGGAGTCCGAGCCACCCGCTCAGCAGGACCAGGTCGCGCAGGAAAACCGCCCCGAGGAGCCAGTAGGGCAGCTGCGTGAAGACGGGTCGGCCCAGCGCCGTGATGGTCACCAGGGCCGCGAACTGGAAGCTCTTGTCGGCCACGGCGTCCATGAGCGCCCCGGCGCGCGACGTGAGGTGCCAGCGGCGCGCCAGGAATCCGTCGAGCACGTCCGAAACCCCCGCTGCCGCGACGATCCAGAGCGCCGGACTCTCCCACCCGGCGCCGGCGCCCCGGGCCGCCTCGCCCCGGGTCACCACCACGAAGGCGGGGACCAGGGCGAGGCGGAACCCCGTGAGGAGGTTCGGGAGCCAGGAGAGGGGAGGGCCGTGGCGGGGGGGCGTGGCTCAGCCCTCCGCGGCACGCTGGACCGGGATGCGAACGCGCGTCCGCTCCCACTCGACCACCAGTTCGGCAGCGTCCGGCCCGGCCTCCTCGAAGCGCATGGTCAGCACCTCGACGGGCTGCTCGAGGACCTCGGTGGGAACGGAGAACGTGCCCACATCCTCGGCCGTAACGTCGGCGTTCACCGGGATTCCCCAGCGCTCCACGACCCCGTTCACCGCCACCGTCCAGCTGTCCGCCTGCGGGACCACGTACAGCGAGTAGTCGCCCGCGGGAACGGCCAGGTCGCCCAGCCGGGCGTCGAAGGGCAGGTGGATGGAGGTGGCTTCGTTGGCGCCGAGCCGCCACGCATCGCCGAAGGGGACGAGCGCCCCCATGACCTCCCGCTCCCGTACCGCGGGGCGCCCGTAGCAGACGCGCACCCGCTCGCCCGCCAGCGTCACCATCGCCGAATCGAGGGGGGAGGCGCGCTCGGCCAGCTGGGCGGTGTTGGAGGTGCTCCAGCACGGGCCCTCGTGCGGTGGGGCGTCCTCGCCGCCGCAGGCGACGACGGCGACGGCGAGGCTCGCGGTGGCGAGCAGGGTGCGCTTGCGCGGAGTGTTCATGGGCTTCATTCGGTTGGGAGGGGACGGAAGGCGGCGCCCGGCCGCCACTGGGTGACATAGCCACAGACGGCGCTCGCCGCCACCGAGTAGGGCGAGACCAGGTAGAGCTGTCCCGGTCCGGACCGTCCCGGAAAGTTCCGGTTCTGGGACGAGACGCTCACCTGGTCGGCGCCCCGGGTGATACCGGGCCCGGCGTTGATGCACGCTCCGCACCCGGGCTCGATCCACTCGGCGCCCATGCGGGTGAAGAGGTCCAGGTACCCCCGGTCGCGGCAGTACTCGCGCACCTCCACCGACCCGCACTGGATGAAGCACTCCACGTCGGGGTGGATGCGGAGCCCCTGCGCCTCCGCCTCGCGCAGGACCCGGGCGTACATGTCCATGTCCTCCTTCTTCCCCGCGGTGCAGGAGCCCGCGTAGGCGATCTCGATGCGGACCGGGTCGGCCTCGAGTTCGGAGAGGGTGACGCCGTTCCCGGGGTCGCCGGGGAGGGCGGCCATGGGCTCGATCACGGAAGCGTCGATCTCGATCACTTTGACGTACCCGGCGCCGGCGTCGGACTGCATTCCCGCGACCAGCGTCCGGGCCCGGGCCTCGTCCATCCCCCGCTCCGAGACCAGATACGCCACCGTCTTCTCGTCGGCGGCCACAATCCCGGTGAAGGCCCCCACCTCGGCGGCCATGTTGGTCATGGTGGCCCGCTCGTCCACCGAGAGCGCCTCCACGGCGGGCCCGGCGTACTCGATGATCTGGCCGATGGCGTGGCCGTCGCGGATGTAGGGGTGCCGGAGGATCTCCAGCATGTAGTCCTTGGCGGTGACGTTGGGCCGGGGCGTCCCGCTGATGACCACCTTGAAGGACCTGGGGATGCGGGCCCGGACGTCCTTGGTGACCCAGGAGTTGAAGATGGCGGTGGTCCCCACCCCGAAGGCCACGCACCCGATGGCGCCCGCGTGCGGGGTGTGCGAGTCGGAGCCGATGATGAGCATTCCGGGCTCGGCGTACTCCTCCAGGATCTTGGAGTGGCAGATGGCCTCGGAGCCCTGGACGTGCCCCTTCTGCTCTCCGTACAGGGTGATCCCCTGCCTCTCGCTGAACTCCCGCTGCTTCACCTCCAGCTGGTTGGCCACGTCCAGCAGCCCCATCTCGATGCGCTCCTGGCTCATGGCCTTGTGCAGGAAGGTGAGGTGGTCCCGGAAGAAGAGGACGCTCTCCGGGTCCCGCACCTTCGCATCGCTCCCCACCTTCTCCTCGAAGAAGATGGCGCTCATGGGGGTGACGTACTCGTGGCTGAAGCGGATGTCGGTGCGGAAGAAGCCCGCCTCGCCGGGCTCCACCGCGGGGACTCCGAGGACGTCGTTGGCGGCGTCCACCACCCAGTGGGAGGCGAAGATCTTCTCGGCCACCGTCATGGGGCGCCGGGCCGCCGCGGAGCCGGGCCCGTCGGTGACGGACTTCGGCGCCGGGACGGAGGCCTTCCCCTGGAGGCGGGCCAGGTTGAACTCGAAGAGCCCGCCGTATTCGATGATCTGCCGGGTGATCTCGTCCTTGCCGTCGGTGAAGACCGAGAGGGGGATGTCCTCGCCGGCCTTGATGCGGTCCAGGATGGAGAAGTCCGTGGTGGTGAGGATCCCCAGGTTCTGGCAGTTCTCGTTGTAGATCCGCTCGATGCTCTCCCCCACCACGATGCGGATCCCCGCCATGAGCTCGGCGTAGGGGCTCTGCTCCCGGGACGATCCCTTCCCCCGCCGCTTCCCCGCTACGGAGCACACGAACCCACCGTCCTTCACCGACCGGCGCTCCACCGGCGCCTCCTGCTCCCCGGTGGCGGGGTTCAGGGCCCGGAGGCCCAGGTACGGGAATTCCCCCAGCGTCTCGTCGAAGAAGTAGCAGATGTACGCGGGCGTGATCTCGTCGGTGGAGATCTGGTCCCGGAGCTTCGCCTTCAGCTCGGGGGTGAGCTCCAGGTCCAGCCCCTCGTGGAGCTGGCGGCGCACCAGCTCGGCGTCGTCCAGCAGGTAGAGGATGCGCCCGTCGAAGCGGATGGTGTCGGGGCGCCGGGCGACGGGCCGTTGCCTGAGATCGTCCATCGGTTCCGGGGGTGGAGGGTGCGGGTCCGGGGGGAGTGGGAAGATGTCAGGGGGCGGCGGGGGGGGACAAGCCGCGCCGGCGGTTGCGGGTCCCTGCGCGGCGGGCGACCCTTCCCACCGCGGGCAGCCCTTCCGGACGGGCAACCCCTCGCCCGACCGCTGGCGTCCAACCTTCCGAAGCCCGGGCGGCGCGTCCCGGTGCCCCGATCAACCTCGACGGAGCCGCACCCGATGAACCACCTCCTGATTCGGGCCTCCCTCCCGGCGGCCGCTCTCATGATCTTGGCGCCCGCCCTCATGGCCCAGCGGGCCGTGGAGCTGCCGCCGCGGGACCGCACTCTGAACGTCCAACTGGAGGACGTCTACGCGGTGGGCGCCTTCGACGGCGCGGACTGGGAGACGTTCGGCGAGATCCGCCAGGTGGCCTTCGACGGGGAGGGCAACCTGCACGTCCTCGACGTGCAGACGTCGCGCATGGTGGTCGTGGATCCGACCGGGCGCTTCGTGCGGATGTGGGGCCAGGCGGGAGAGGGGCCGGGGGAGTGGCGGAACGCGGCCGGCGCCGCGGTGTTCCGCGACGGGACGGTGGCGATCGCGGATATGGGCCACGGTGCGGTCCAGCTGTTCGACTGGGAGGGGAGCTACCTGGGCGCGGCGCCGCTCCGCGACGGGGGGATGGTGCGGGTGGGCCAGCTGCAGCCCGATCCCCGCGGGGGTGCGCTCTTCAACGGGGGCGGCTCCACCATGATGAGCATGTCCTTCGACGGTTCCGGACCGCCCCCCGAGCTGCCCCCGGGGCGGCCCATCGAGCGCATCCGGCTGGGGGACGATCCGCGCAAGGAGCTCTTCCATCAGGCCTGGCAGGCGCCCCGCCCGGAGGCGGGCGAAATGAACGCCGGCGGGGTGCGGGTGCGTATGGTGTTCGAGCCCCGGACCTTCGAGCCCGCCCTCCACACCGCGGTGCTGGCCGACGGCGGGCTCGCGGTGGTGGACTCCTCGGCCTGGGTGGTGAAGATCCTGGACGCCGACGGCCGGGAGGTGCGCCGGCTGACGCGCGCCATCGCCCCGACGCCGGTCACGGACCGCATCCGGCAGGGTGAGATCGAGCGGCAGCTGGCCGAACTGGAGTCGGGCGAGGGGCCCCGCATGCGCATCGTCACCAACGACGGAGGCGGGGCCCGGGAGATGCCGCGGGAGCAGGTGAACCAGCTGATGCGCGACCGGATCCGGAACCGGGGCTTCTACCCCGAGATCGCGGTCACCCGCCGGATGGCGTCGGGCTGGGAGGGGCTGCTCTGGCTGGAGCGGGCGCGCGTGAATCCCGACGAGCCGGGTCCGATCGACGTCTTCACCGCCGAGGGCACCTACCGGGGCACCATCGCCCCGGACGGTCCCCGCATCCCGGACGCCTTCGGCCCCGACGGGCTGGTGGCGTACATCGAGCGCGGAGAGTTGGACGTCCCCCGCGTGGTGGTGAAGCGGCTGTCCGAGGGGGTGCGGTAGGAGCGGGTCTCACGAGCGGGAGCGCCTCTGGGATGATAGGTTGTCCTTCCATATCATCCAGTTGAGGCGAAGATGGCGGACACCGGGGGGCCGACGACGGTCGAGCGGATCGACCCTGCCGCCATCACGGGGTTCCCCGTGGTGGGACTGGGCGCCTCCGCCGGGGGCCTGGCCGCGTTCGAGGAGTTCTTCTCGGGCGTGCCTGCCCACGCGCCGACGGGGATGGCGTTCGTCCTCGTCCAGCATCTCGCGCCCGACCACGAGAGCCGCCTTGTCGACCTTGTCCGGCGCCGGACCACGATGGAGGTGCACGAGGTCGAAGACGGCATGACCGTCGAGCCGGACCACGTATACGTGATACCTCCGGCGCGCACGATGACGCTCCGGGGAGGGCGATTGCGGCTCCAGACCCCCAGGGAACCCCGTGGGCACCGCCTCCCCGTCGACGTCTTCTTCCGTTCCCTTGCCGAAGACCAGGGAGAGAAGGCCATGTGCGTCGTGCTCGCCGGGACCGGGAGCGACGGCACCCTCGGTGTCCGGGAGGTCAAAGGGTGTGGTGGGCTGGTCCTGGCCCAGGATCCGGAAACCATCGAGTACGGCGGCATGCCTCGCAACGCCATCGCGACCGGTATGGTGGACCACGTGCTCACCCCGGCGGAGATGCCCGCCCGGTTGCTGCGCTACGCCGGACGTGACCCACACGTGACGCCTCCCGGACCGGGTGCGGTGTCGGCGGGAGACGAGGGGGCCCTCGATCAGGTCTTCAAGCTGGTCCGTACGCGCTCAGGGCGCGACTTCACCCATTACAAACGGAACTCCATCCGGCGTCGGGTCGAACGGCGCATGGCCGTCCAGCAGATCGGCTCGCTGGAGGAGTACGCCCGCTATCTGGAAGAGGCGCCCGAGGAGTCCGAGGCGCTGTTCCGCGACTTCCTGATCGGCGTCACACGCTTCTTTCGGGATCCCGAGGCATTCGCGGCGCTCGCGGAGACCGGTATTCCCCTGATTCTCCAGGATAGACAGGGTGGGTCCACAGTCCGGGTATGGGTGCCTGGGTGCTCCACGGGTGAGGAGGCGTACTCGATCGCGATCCTCATGCGCGAACGGATGGTCGCCGCGAAGGTCCACGCCAAACTGCAGGTGTTCGCGACCGACATCGACAAGCGTGCGATCGAGACGGCCCGGAGCGGGACGTACCCGGCGAGTATCGCGGAGGACGTCTCCGCCGAACGGCTCGAACGGTTTTTCACCTCGGTGGACGGCGGGGCCTCGTACCGGATCCGGAAGGACATCCGGGACCTTCTGGTCTTCAGCGACCAGGACCTCGTCTCCGACCCCCCGTTCTTCAGGCTCGACCTGATCAGTTGCCGGAACGTGCTCATCTACATGGGCGCGGAACTCCAGAGGAAGCTCATCCCCCTCTTCCACTTCGCCCTGTCGCCCGGCGGAATCCTCTTTCTCGGAAGCTCGGAGACGGTGGGGGGGCATGCCGACCTTTTCACCACGCTGGACCGCACCGCGAAGCTGTACCGCAACAGTCCGGACCGGCCGGGGGCCGTCCGTCAGGCGCTGGGGCCCCTCGCGGCGGCGCACCGGCGGCGCCCTCCGGCTCCCGTGGGTGAGCACCGGGCGACGCCCGGCAAGGACGGAGCGGGGCCCTCCCTGCGCGAGCGGGTAGAGCATGAACTCCTCGCCCACCACGCGCCCGTTGCCGTGCTCGTCGACGCGAGGGGTGAGATCCTCTACCTGCACGGCAGGTCGGGGCGATTCCTGGAGCCGGCAGCGGGTGAGGTCGGGATGAACATCCTGAGCATGGCGCGGGACGGCCTCCGCCAGGAACTCACCATCGCGCTGCACCAGGCGGTCACGCATGACGGACCGGTGCACCGGGGGGACCTGCGGGTTCAGACCAATGGCCACCGCGTTCCCGTGAGGCTGACGGTGCGGGCGCTCTCGACCGGACCCGCGGACGGAGCCAGGAGAGATCTGTACCTCGTGGTGCTGGACACCGATCCGGGCGAGGCGGCCCCCGGGCGCACCCGCCCGCGACGGGTCGCCGGCGGAGATCCGGAGGCGCCCGGCGGTGAGCCGGTCGGGGCGGGGGGCGGAACCGATTCCAGGGTCGCCGTCCTCGAGGATGCGTTGCGTGCGAAGGAGGAGTATCTCCAAGCGGTCCAGGAGGAGATGCAGGCATCCAATGAGGAGCTCCGCGCGTCGATCGAGGAGCTCCAGTCGACGAACGAGGAACTCCAGTCGACGAACGAGGAGTTGGAGACGTCCAAGGAGGAGCTGCAGTCGGTCAACGAGGAGCTCGCCACCATCAACACCGAGCTCGAAACCAAGGTGACCGATCTCTCGCGGGTGGAGAACGACATGAACAATCTCCTTGCCGGCACCGGGATTGGCACTGTCTTCGTGGACCACACGCTCCGTATCCAGCGATTCACGCCGGCGGCCACCGAACTCCTCAACCTGATTGCCGGCGACGTGGGCCGTCCTGTGGGCCACCTCACCTCCCGGCTCGTCGCCTACGACCGGTTGGCCGAGGATACCGAAGCGGTTCTGGACACCCTGGTGCCCCGCGAAGTGGAGGTCCGGACAGAGGCCGGTGTCTGGTACCTGCTGCGGATCCGGCCGTACCGCACCCTCGAGAACGTGATCGAGGGCGCCGTGATCACCTTCACCGAGATCACCGAGCTGAAGGAGGCCCGCGCAACCCTCGAGGGAGCCGCGGCCGAGAGAAGGCTCGCCGTCGTCGTGAGAGATGCCAACGACGCCGTCACCATCCAGGATCTGGACGGGCGTATCCGCGCCTGGAACCCGGCCGCAGTGCGGATCTACGGGTGGACCGAGGACGAGGCGATCGGGATGTCCTCTCTGGAGCTGGCGCCGCCCGACACCCATGAGGAGAATCGGGCCATGCTCGCGTGCCTGGCGGCGGGTGAGGCACCGGATCCGTTCCGGACCCGCCGCAGCACGAAGGACGGGCGCGTCATCCCGGTATGGGTTACCGCGACCGCACTGGTCGATGAAGCGGGCAAGGCCTATGCCCTTGCGACCACGGAGCGCGTGGTCGGGGTCGCCGTGCCCGAGGAGGCACCATGAACCCGGACAAGCCGACACCCGAAGGGCAGGATCCCACCCCCGAGGAGCTGGTCGAGCTGCGCCGGCGCGCCGAGCGCCGGGTCGAGGAGGAAGGGGAGCGATGGAGCCCCACGGGACCCCGTCTGTCGTTCGACGAGGTCCGGCGGGTCGTGCACGAGCTCCGCGTCTATCAGATCGAGCTCGAGATGCAGAACGAGGAGATGCGAAGGGCCCAGGCGGAGCTGGAGCTCTCCCGGGAGCGGTACTTCGAGCTCTATGACCTCGCCCCGGTCGCGTACTTCACGCTCAGCGAGAGCGCGGCGATCCTGGAGGCCAACCTCACGGCCGTCCGGCTGCTGGGCGAGGAGCGATCCACCCTCCTGCGCCGTCGTTTCACCCGGTACATTCATCCGGAATCTCAGGACGTCTACTACCGGCACCGCAGAACGCTCTTCGAGACCGGCGACCCCCAGACGTGCGAGTTCGAGATGCGCCGGGCCGATGACACGGCCTTCATCGCAAGACTGGTGTCCACCCTCGCCCGGGGTGACGACGGCGAGCCCGTGCATCGCACGGTGGTGAGCGACGTCACGGAGCGCAGACGCGAGGAGGCGGAGCGTCTCGCGCTCGAGCATCGTGTGCAGCAGGTGGAGAAGGCCGAAAGCCTCGGTCGAATGGCCGGAGCGATCGCCCATCACTTCAACAACCTTCTCGGCGTGACGACGGGGAACCTGGAGCTCAGGCTGAACGAACTCCCGTCCGGAGAATCGACCGACGAAGGGCTCACCGATGCGCTCTCTGCGGCGCGGTCGGCGGCCGACATGAGTCGGATGCTCCTGACGTACCTCGGGCAGGAGCGGGGGCGACGTAGCCCTCGAAGTCTCTGCGAGATCTGCCGCATCACCCTGCCCGTCCTCCGCGCCGCCGCGCCCCGCGGTACACAGCTCGAGACGGACCTCCCGACTCCCGGACCCACCGTGGACGTGAGCGATCTCGCGATTCCGGAAGTGCTCCGGAACCTCGTGGCGAACGCGTGGGAGGCTTCCGAATCCGGGCGGACCGCGATCCGGATCGCGGTGCGGACGGTCGCCGCCGCCGACATTCCGGCGAGCGCACGTTTTCCGAAGGGCTGGAGCCCGGGGTCCGAGCGCTACGCCCTCCTCGCCGTCACGGACGAGGGATCGGGCATCGAGGGGAAGGCGATCGAGTCCATCTTCGATCCGTTCTTCAGCAGCAAGTCCTTCGGTCGGGGGCTCGGGCTGTCGGTCACGCTCGGAACGGTGCAGGCGCACGATGGCGCCATCGTGGTCAGGAGCGCTCCCGAAAGGGGAACCACATTCGAGATCTACCTTCCGGCTCTGGACCGGCCAGCCCCCGACCGGGCAGCCCCCGACGCCGCGATTCCCCGGTCGATGGTGGGCACGGTCCTGGCGGTCGATGATGATCCCATGATCCGGTCCTTGACGACCAGGATGCTGGAGCGGCTCGGGTTCGATGTGCTCACCGCAGCGGACGGCGTCGTTGCGCTCGAGGTCTTCGACGCCCACGCCGAGGAGATCGTTTGCGTGGTCTGTGACCTCACCATGCCCCGGATGGACGGCTGGGAGACGCTCGCTGCCTTGCGGGAGCGCCGGCCGGGGCTCCCCGTCGTCCTCGCGAGCGGGTACGATCGGACATATGCCATGTCGGGGGGGGGTGGGGAGCGCCCCCAGGCATTCCTGAGCAAACCGTGGGATCTGGCCCAGTTCCGCGACGCCATCGAGACCGCGTTGGCGGGATGAGAATGCGCCCCGCCCGGAGGCCCCGCGGAGCGCGAGACGCCACCTGCGCGGGGAACCGACATCCAGCCTCATCTCTTGACGTAACAGGGCCGTGTCGGCCTTTTTGGCGCTCGATCCCGCCCTCCGGGGCGGACCGCCACCCCGTACCGGAGATCCTCCCGTGCCGGACCCCATCGACGTCGAAGTGAAGCAGCACTCGGAAGCGTCCATCCAGCGCGAACTCTTCGGTACGCGCGTCGGCTTCATCCTGGCGGCGGTGGGGAGCGCCGTGGGGCTGGGGAACATGTGGCGCTTCCCCTACCGGGTTTCCGAGGGTGGGGGCGCGGCCTTCGTGGTCCTCTACATCGTCCTGACCCTGGTGATGGGCATCCCGCTCATGCTCTCGGAGTTCGCCGTGGGGCGGCGGACGCGCCTCTCCCCGATCGGCGCCTTCAAGCAGGAGGGCGGCAAGCGCTGGGGGATGGTGGGCTTCCTGGGGGTGCTCACCGGCTTCATCATCCTCTCCTACTACTCGGTCATCGCCGGGTGGGTGGTGCGCTACGGGATCGAGGGGATCCTGACGGGCTTCGCGGCCGACCCCGGGGCGCACTTCGGCGAGGTCACCACCGGCTTCACCCCTATCCTCTACCACCTCATGTTCATGGTGGTCGTGATCACGATCGTCTCGGTGGGGGTCGAGAAGGGGATCGAGAAAGCCTCGCTCATCCTCATGCCGGTCCTCTTCACCATCGTGCTGGGGCTGGCGGTCTGGGCGTTCACCCTCCCGGGCTCGGCCGACGGGTATGCCTTCTATCTGGCGCCCTCCTTCTCCGAACTCCTGAACCCCACCACGCTGGCGGAGGCCGCCGGCCAGGCCTTCTTCTCCCTGTCGCTGGGGATGGGGGCCATGCTCACCTTCTCCTCCTACCTCTCCCGGCACGAGAACCTGAACCGGGAGGCCGCCACCATCGCCTTCTCGGACTTCGCCGTCGCGTTCGTCGCGGGGCTGGTCGTGTTCCCCGTCATCGCCGCGCTCGGCCTGCAGGCGCAGGTGGGGGAGAGCACGGTGGGCGCGCTCTTCATCGCCCTGCCGGGTGCGTTCGTCGAGATGGGCGCGGCGGGCCGCGTGGTGGGGGTGGCCTTCTTCTTCGCGCTCACGGTGGGCGCGCTTACATCGGCCATCTCCCTTCTCGAGGTGGTGACGGCTTCGCTCATCGACGAATTCAAGATCCATCGCAAGTCCGCCGCTCTGGGGGCCGGTGTCCTCATCACGCTGGTGGGCCTGGTGCCGGCCATGAACCTGACCGCGCTGGGCCTCATGGACCGGGTGACCGAATGGTTCCTGGCGGTGGGCGCCCTGGGCGTGGCGGTCTTCGTGGGGTGGCGCATGCGCAATCCGCAGGAGGAGATGCTCGACGGCGCGTCCGGGTTCTTCGCCGCCATCGTGCCGGCGGTCCTCCTCTTCACCCGCTGGGTCATGCCCCCCATCATTCTGTTCGTGGTGCTGTACACGGGCGGCAACCTCGTCAACGAGTTCCGCGCCGTCTTCGGCGGTTGACGCGCGGCGTCGAGCCCGCCGGGCGCCTTCGGGCCCGCGAGCCCCCGACCGCATCCGGGAGGAGACGTACATGACCGCCGCCAGCCGGCCTCGAAGCCGGATTCTCGCCACCGCCACCGTGCTCGGGGGCGTCGCGATCACAGGGGTCGGGGGGTGCGCCCCGGAAGGCTCCGGCCCCGGTGCAGAGGACGGGGGTTTCGGGTCCGCGGAGGGGCCGCGCGTGGCCCTGCTTACGCAAGGACCGGTCTCGGACGCGGGCTGGTACGCCGGGGCCTACGAGGGGATCCTGGCCATCCGTGACTCGATGGGCGCCCGCGTCGCGCACCAGCAGACGCGCTCCCCCTCCGAGTTCGACGAGGCCTTCCTCTCCTTTGCGGCCGCCGGCTACGACATCGTCTTCGCCCACGGCTTCGAGTATCAGGACGCGGCGCTGCGAGCGGGGGAGCGGTTTCCGGGAGTTTTCTTCGTGGTGAGCGGAGGCGGCCGCGTGGGCGCGAACGTGGTGCCCCTGGTCTTCACGCTGGAGCAGGGGAGCTACCTGGCGGGAATGCTGGCGGGGGGCATGACGCGCTCGGGCGTGCTCGGGATGGTGGGGGGTGTGGCCATCCCGCCGGCGCGGGGCACCTTCGTTGCGTTCGCGGCGGGCGCGCGCGCGGCCAATCCCGACGTGGAGGTGCTTGAGACGTTCACCGGCAACTGGGAGGACGTGGCCGCGGCGCAGGAGGCTACGGTGGCCCAGATCCGTCGGGGCGCCGACGTGATCATCCACAACGTGGACGCGGGCAGCTTCGGCGTCTTCCAGGCGGTGCGGGAGGCCGTGGCGTCCGGACGCACGGTGTGGGCCATCGGCATGAACCGCGACCAGAACGACATCGCCCCCGAGGTGACGCTCGGGAGCGCGGCCATCCGCATTCCCCGGGCCTTCCTGGATGTGGCGCATCGCTGGCGGGAGGGCACGCTCGGGGGTGCACCCGTCTACGCGGGCGCGTCCGAGGGGGTGGTGGACCTGATCGTGAATCCGGCGGTGATCGACCGTATTCCGCCCGCCGTGCTGGTCCGCATCGACTCGGCGCGCGCCGCCATCCTAGCCGGATCGCTCGACGTACCCCGCGTCCGCTTCGTGGAGGGGGAGGACTCCGCCGCATCCGCGGCCGTGGGAGGTCCGGGCGCGGGGAGCCCCGGGGGGTGAGCGCCGCCCGGGAGGCGGTGCGGCTCCGGGGCCTGGAGAAGCGCTACGGCGCGGTCAACGCCCTCGACGGGGCCCGCCTGACGGCCTGGGCCGGCGAGGTGCACGGGGTGCTGGGCGAGAACGGCGCGGGCAAGACCACCCTCGCGCAGGGCATCGGCGCCGGACTGCGGGTACGCG
>JAVVFC010000079.1:0-12609 GCA_032250975.1 Longimicrobiales bacterium
CCCCGCCGGGAGCACCATGCCGGACCGGGCTCAGCCGGACTTGTGGCACCGGCCCGGGGCGGCGAGCTTGCGCTCCGCGGGGCGCGGGGGTGCCCGCACCGCACCGGACGATCACGACAGACGACCGCAACACGAGGGAGAGGATGTCCCGGGAGTTCCTGAACCACATTGGCGGGGCGTGGGTCCCCGCCGCTTCGGGCCGCACGTTCGAGAACCGGAGCCCGGCCGACCACGAAGACGTCATCGGCACCTTCCCCCGCTCGGGCGCGGACGACGTGGAGCGGGCGGTGGCCTCCGCCGAACGTGGCTTCGAGGTCTGGCGGCGCACCCCGGCGCCGGAGCGGGGCAGCGTCCTGAAGCGGGTCGGCGACCTCCTCAGCGAGCGCAAGGAGGAGATCGCCCGCGTCGCCACCCGCGAGATGGGCAAGGTGCTGCTCGAGACGCGCGGCGACGTGCAGGAGGGCATCGACACCGCCTACTACGCCGCCACCGAGGGCCGGCGCCTTTTCGGCCACACCGTGCCCTCCGAACTGCGCAGCAAGTGGGCGATGACCTACCGGCGGCCCATCGGGGTGTGCGGCATCGTCACGCCCTTCAACTTCCCGCTCGCCATCCCCACCTGGAAGATCTTCCCGGCGCTGGCGTGCGGGAACTCGGTGGTCTTCAAGCCCGCCGAGGACGTGCCCCACACCGCGCATCTCTTCGTGGAGACCCTCCTGGAGGCGGGCATCCCCCCCGAGGTGGTGCAGCTGGTGCACGGCTTCGGCGAGGAGGTGGGCCGGCCGCTCGTCGAGCATCCCCGTGTGCCGGTGGTCTCCTTTACCGGCTCCACCGAGACGGGGCGCGCCATCGGCGAGGTGTGCGGGCGCATGCACAAGCGCCTCTCGCTGGAGATGGGCGGCAAGAACGCGCAGATCGTCATGCCCGACGCGGACATGGAGCTGGCCATGGAGGGCGTGCTCTGGGGCGCGTTCGGCACCACCGGCCAGCGCTGCACCGCCACCTCGCGCCTGATCCTGCACGAACGGATCCACGACGAATTCGTGCAGGAGCTGGTGCGGCGGGCGCGCGGGCTGGTTCTGGGCGACGGTCTCGCCGAGGGCACCGACGTGGGGCCCCTCATCCATCGGGCCGCGCTGGACAAGGTCGAGTCGTACATCCCGGTGGCCGAGGCCGAGGGCACCGTGCTCTGCGGTGGCGCGCGAGCCACCGGTCCCGGCCTGGATGCGGGCTGGTTCTTCCAGCCCACGGTGGTGGACGGGGTCCGCCCCGGCAGCCGGATGGCGACCGAGGAGATCTTCGGACCCGTCCTCTCCGTGCTGACGGTGAAGGATTTCGATGAGGCGGTGCGGGTGAACAACGAGGTGCGCTACGGCCTCTCGAGCGCCCTCTACACGAAGGATGTGCGGCTGGCGTTCCGCGCCTTCGAGGAGCTGGACAACGGCATCACGTACGTCAACGCCCCGACCATCGGGGCCGAGGCGCACCTGCCCTTCGGCGGGGTCAAGGAGACGGGCAACGGCCACCGCGAGGGTGGTTGGGAGGTGTACGAATTCTACTCCGAGACCAAGGTCTGCTACCTGGACTATTCCGGCACGCTGCAGCGGGCCCAGATCGACAACTACTGACCTCTCCGCGCCGCGCGGGCGGGGCCGGGAACGGCCTCCGAGCGGGGCGGGTAGAAGGTGAAGCTCGGAACCGAGGAGGAGAGCCGCCGCACGATGGATGACGGGACTGCGGATTCCGGGGGCGCGGGCGTGCCCCCTCGACGCGATAGCGTACGGGAGTGGCTCCGCACCCTCCTGTTGGCGCTCGTGCTCTTCCTGGCCCTGCGCACCATGGGGGTGGAGGCCTTCAAGATCCCCACCGGCTCCATGGAGAGCACGATCCTGGTGGGGGACTTCGTGCTGGTGAACAAGGCCGTCTACGGGGCGCGCATCCCGGGTACGGACCTGCGGCTGCCGGCCCTGGCGGAGCCCCGGCGGGGCGACGTGGTGGTCTTCCGCCCCCCTCACGAGCCGGGCAAGAACTACGTGAAGCGGGTGGTCGCGCTCCCCGGCGACACGGTGCAGATGCGCGACAAGGAACTGATCGTGAACGGCGAGGTCCAGCACGAGCGGTGGGCCCGCTACATCGATGCGCGGGGCGATGCCGTGCACCCGGACATGGAGTGGCAGTCGCGGCACCTGGTGGCGTCGCCGAGCCGCTACGCCCCCTCCCGGGACACCTGGGGGCCGATCGTGGTGCCGCCGGACCGCTTCTTCGTGCTGGGCGACAACCGCGACAACTCCGAGGATTCCCGCTACTGGGGCTTCGTGGAGCGGGAGGGGCTGCGCGGCCGGCCCTGGATCGTCTATTTCTCGCTGGATCGCTCGCCCGGGGAGGGGGAGCGGGGCCGCGTGCGCTGGTCCAGGATCGGGCACCGTATCCGTTAGGTCGAGAGAATCCAGGCGGATGTGCGCCGCGGGGAGTTGCGTCCCACGGGGGGCCGGTTCATTCTGTCCCTCGCAGTTCGATCTCCACCGACGGGAGGCGTGTCCCCCCCCATGTCGTTCATTCGCCGCAGCGACCCGTTCCGTGAGGGGTCGCTGGACCAGTACCTGAAGGAGATCAGCGTCTATCCCCTGATCAATCGGGAGGAGGAGGCGCGACTGGCTTCGCTCATCCACCGAGGTGACGAGGAGGCGCTGGACAAGCTGGTGCGGTCCAACCTGCGCTTCGTGGTTTCGGTGGCCAAGAAGTACCAGAATCAGGGCGTGCCGCTCCCCGACCTCATCAACGAAGGCAACCTCGGGCTGATCCGGGCGGCGCACAAGTTCGACGAGACCAAGGGGATCAAGTTCATCTCCTATGCGGTCTGGTGGATCCGCCAGGCGATCCTGCAGGCCCTGGCGGAGCAGAGCCGCATCGTGCGGGTTCCGCTCAACCGGGCGGGGGCTCTGCACCGGATCGGGCGCCAGAGTTCCTCGCTGCTGCAGGAGCTGGGCCGGGAGCCGACCCCGGACGAGATCGCCCAGGGACTGGATATCTCTCGCGAGGAGGTGGAGCGCACGCTGGCCATCAGCCAGTCCCACCTCTCGCTGGACGCGCCCATGACGCCCGGCGAGGACAACCGCCTGCTGGACTACCTCCCGGACCAGCTCTCCCCCGGTCCGGACGACGAGACCTACGAGCAGGCGCTCAAGGACACCATCGAGGAGGCCCTCGCCTCGCTCAAGGAGCGCGAGGCCAAGATCCTCCGGCTCTACTTCGGTCTGGACGACCAGGAGCCCATGACGCTGGAGGAGATCGGCGCCCTGCTGGGCATCACCCGGGAGCGTGTGCGCCAGGTCAAGGAAAAGGCGCTCGACCGGCTCCGGCACGCTTCGCGCGCGCGCTTCCTGGAGACCTACCGGTAGCCTCGCTCCGCTCCGCCCCGCCAGGACCGGCATCCGCCGTTGACACCCCCTCGGAGCGCGTCTATCATTCAAAGCTCTGTTGCCTATTAGCCAGACAGGCTGGGAATGAAGACGTATACACCGAAAGCCGACGAGATCCAGCGGGACTGGTGGGTGGTGGACGCCTCCGGCGTGCCCCTGGGCCGTCTGGCGGCTGAGATCGCCCGTGTCCTCCGGGGGAAGCACAAGCCGATGTTCACGCCGCACCTGGACACGGGAGACCACGTGATCGTGGTCAACGCCGCGCAGGTGCGTCTCACCGGAAACAAGGCGGACCAGAAGACCTACTTCCGCCACTCGGGCTACATGGGCCGCGAAAAGCACATCCCCTTCCGGCGCATGATCGAGACGCATCCGGACCGGGTGATCGAGCTGGCCGTGCGCGGCATGCTCCCCAAGAACACGCTCGGCCGCACGCTGCGGGGGAAGCTGCGCGTCTACCGTGACGAAGCGCACCCGCACGCGGGTCAGAATCCGAAGGTCCTCGAGATCAAAGCGAAGGCGTCGTAATCCATGGCTGAAACCACGCAATTCCAGGCGGTGGGCCGCCGCAAGACCAGCTCGGCCCGCGTCATCCTCCGGCCAGGAAGCGGCGCCTGGACGGTCAACGGGCGCGACCTTGAGAACTACTTTCCGCGGGCGACGCTGCGCACGCGCATCAACGAGCCGCTGGTGGTGGCCGAGGCCGAGGGTCGCTTCGACGTCATGGTCCGGGTCACCGGGGGCGGCCTCACCGGCCAGGCGGACGCGGTCCGCATGGGGGTGGCGCGCGCGCTCCTGCTGGTGGACGAGGACGTGCGGCCCGAACTGCGCAGCCGCGGACTGCTCACGCGCGACTCCCGCAAGGTGGAGCGCAAGAAGCCCGGGCGACCCAAGGCCCGCAAGCGCTTCCAGTTCTCGAAGCGCTGATCCCACGGCGGCCCCGCGGGGCACGCCGGCCGGCGCACGGGGCGTCGGCCATATCCTGACCGGGGCGTAATCGGCCCCAAAAAAAGACGAGACGGCGGCAGTAAATGGACCAGGTCGGACTCAAGGAGTTGCTGGAGGCGGGCGTTCACTTCGGGCACCAGACCCGACGTTGGAACCCCAAGATGCGCCGCTTCATCTTCACGGAGCGGAACGGCGTCCACATCATCGACCTCCGCAAGACGCTGGACCGGCTGCAGGCCGCCCAGGAGGCGGTGCGGTCGGTGGTGTCCAAGGGGAACCGGGTGCTCTTCGTCTGCACCAAGAAGCAACTGCGCGGCATCATCGAGCAGGAGGCGCAGCGGTGCGGCGCCCACTACGTCACCGAGCGCTGGCTCGGCGGCATGCTCACAAACTTCCAGACCATCCGCCAGCAGATCCGCCGGCTGCGGGAACTCGAGCGCGGGCAGGAGGAGAACGCCTTCGAGTTCTACACCAAGAAGGAGCGGCTGCTGCTGGAGCGCGAGCGCATCAAGCTGGACAAGTACCTCTCGGGCGTGAAGGACATGGGTCGGCTTCCGGCCGCGCTCTTCGTGGTGGATGCGCGCCGTGAGCACATCGCGTTGAAGGAGGCGCGGAGGCTGGGAATCCCGGTCATCGCCATCACCGACACCAACGCCGATCCCGATCTCATCGACTACCCGATCCCCGGCAACGACGACGCCATCCGGGCGGTGAGCCTGCTCTCGGGTGCGATCGCGGACGCCGTCGAGGCGGCACGCAAGGACGTACCCGAGGACGAGCGCCGGGTGGTGGAGGAGGTCGAGGCCACCACCTACTCGACCGAGACCGGCGAGACGCGCGAGGAGCCCGCTCCGGATCGTCCCGCCGCCCGCCGTCGGCCGCGCAAGCGCCGTCCGCGCCCCGAGGTGATCGCGCAGATCAAGGGCGGGGACGAGGAGTCGGCGGGGGAATCCGCCGACGCCGGCGAGGACGCCGCCGGGGGAGAGGAGTAGCGCGGGGGCGCCCGGGAAGTCCGGGGCGTTCGCCGACAGGGGCGGCAGCAGGCTGGCGGACAGGAATGCGCCACCCCGCTTCCGCCCTTTCGCTTGAGAGACCCTCGTAAGACATCACATCCGACGATCAGACAGACCGAACCAGGGGAAGCAGGCACCATGGCCATCAGTGCGAAGGACGTGAAGGAGCTCCGGGACCGTACCGGGGCCGGAATGATGGACTGCAAGAGGGCGCTGGAGGAGACCGGCGGGGACATGGAGGCGGCGGTGGACCTGCTGCGCGCCAAGGGGGCGGCCAAGGCCGCCAAGCGGGAGGGTCGATCCGCCAACGAGGGGGTCATCGGCACCTACATCCACCACTCGGGGAAGGTGGGGGTCATGGTCGAGCTGAACTGCGAGACCGACTTCGTGGCCAACACGGAGGACTTTCAGGCGCTGGCGCGCGACATCGCCATGCACATCGCGGCCAGCCGGCCCCTGGCGGTGAGCGCGGACGACATCCCCGCCGAGGAGGTGGAGCGCGAGCGGGCGGTCTACCTGGCGCAGCTCGAGGAAGAGGGCAAGCCCGAAAACATCCGTGAGAAGATCGTGGAGGGCAAGCTGGGCAAGTGGTTCAAGGACATGGCCCTGATGGAGCAGCCCTTCGTGAAGGATCCCGACCACACCGTTGGGGATCTGGTGACCGCGATCTCGGCCAAGACCGGCGAGAAGGTGGACGTCCGCCGCTTCGCGCGCTTCGCCATCGGGGAGTGACCCGCCCCCTCGGAAGACCGAACCACGCCTCTTCAAACCCGGCATACCCCCATGTCCGAGACCTCCGAAGTCCGATACCGGCGCGTGCTGCTGAAGCTCTCCGGCGAGGCGCTCGCGGGTGATCGCGGCTTCGGCATCGAGCCGGAGGTGGTGGACCGCCTCACCGACGAGATCCGGGGCATCGCCGGCATGGGGGTGCAGCTGGGGGTCGTGATCGGGGGCGGGAACATCGTGCGGGGCGCGATGGCCTCCCAGAAGGGCATGGACCGCGTCCAGGCCGACTACATGGGGATGCTGTCGACGGTCATCAACGCGCTGGCGGTGCAGGACCTGCTCGAGCGCAAGGGTGTGGAGACCCGCGTGATGACGGCCATCCGCATGGACGAGATCGCGGAGCCCTACATACGCCGGCGCGCCATGCGGCACATGGAGAAGGGCCGGGTGGTGCTCTTCGCGGCCGGAACGGGCAATCCCTATTTCTCCACCGACACGGCCGCGGTGCTGCGCGCCATCGAGATGGAGTCCGAGGTGGTCATCAAGGCCACCAAGGTCGAGGGCGTGTACACGGCCGATCCCAAGAAGGACCCGAGCGCCGAATTCCTGCCCCGGCTGACCTTCCACGAGATCATGACCCGGGAGTTGGCCGTGATGGACGCCGCCGCGGTATCGCTCTGTAAGGAGAACGAGCTTCCCATCATCGTGCTGAACCTGGAGCACCGGGGCACGGTGGCCGCGGCCATCCGGGGCGAGCGCATCGGGACGCTGGTATCTTAGATTCCCCGGGAATCCCCCTCTTCCCTCGACGCCGAGCCGACTTCGGAGGAAACCGATGCCGTCACTGAAGGAAGCCCGCTCGCGCATGCAGGCCGCCCTGGATGCAATGCAGCGGGAGTTCGCCACCGTACGCACCGGAAAGGCCACCCCGGCGCTCCTGGACACCATCCGTGTGGAAGCCTACGGGGCCAGGATGCCGCTCAACCAGGTGGCGAGCGTGCATGCGCCCGAGCCGTCCCTGCTGGTGGTGCAGCCGTTCGACAAGACGCTGCTCACCGCCGTGGAGAAGGCCATCCAGACCGGCGACCTGGGTCTGAATCCCAGCAACGACGGGAACGTGATCCGCGTCCCTATCCCGCCCCTCAACGAGGAGCGCCGCAAGGAGTACGTCAAGCTGCTCCACAAGATGGCCGAGGAGGGGCGGGTTTCGCTCCGGCACGCCCGTCACGGCGCCCGCGACGAGATCCAGACCCGCATGAAGGAGCACGAGATCGGCGAGGACGAGGGGCACCGCCAGATGGACGAGGTCGACCGCATCACGCAGGAATTCAACGAAAGGATCGACGCCCTCCTGAAGACCAAGGAGGCGGAGGTGCTGTCCATCTGAGCCCGGCTCCAATGGGTCGCGTGAGGCGCGCTTCCTCCCGGAGGCGCGCCCGGTGAGTCGTCCCGGGGATCTCCTCCCGAGGGTGGGCGTGGCGGTGGTGGGGATTCCCCTGGTGCTCCTCGCCCTCCTGCGGGGAGGGTGGCTGCTCGGGGCGGTCGCGGCCGCGGCGGCGGCGCTGGGCACGCGTGAGTTCTACCGCCTGGCGCAGCTGCGCGGGGAGCAGCCCTTCTCCCTGCTGGGCGCGGGTGCGGGCGCGGCCGTCGTTCTGCTCGCGGTGCCGTCCGGCACCTGGAGCACGCTGGCCCCCGGAGCGCTGGGCGTCCTGCTGGCCCTCGCCGCGGTCACGCTCGCTCTCTCCCCGGGATCCCGCTGGCCCGGAGGGAGCCCGCTGTCCGCGCTCGCCTCCACGCTGGCCGGTGTGGTGTACGTGGCGCTTCCCCTGGCGTTCCTGCCGCTGCTGCGCCAGGCGGGGGAGGGGGCGGCGTGGGGTGCGGGAGCCCGCCCCGGGGCCGTCGCGGCCTTCGTGCTCCTGCCCCTGCTGGTGACCTGGGCCGGGGACACCGCCGCCTATCTCGTGGGGACGGCCGTTGGACGGACCCGGCTGGCGCCGACCATCAGCCCGGGCAAGTCGCTGGAGGGCGCCCTGGGCGGGATGGCCGGCTCGGTGGGGGCCGGGGTGCTGGTCTCGTGGCTCTGGCTCTCCCACCTGGTCGAGGCGCCCGTCACGCCCGCTACCGCCGCCTGGGTGGGGGCGTTGCTGGGGGTGGCCGCGCAGGTGGGCGACCTTGCGGAGTCGCTTCTGAAGCGGGAGGCCGGGGTCAAGGACTCGGGGCGCCTGCTGCCGGGGCATGGCGGCCTGCTGGACCGGGTGGACAGCCTCCTCTGGACGCTCCCCCTCGCCTGGTGGCTTCTGGCGCTGGTGCGGGGGCCGGCATGATCCGGATCGCCGTGCTGGGGTCGACCGGCTCGATCGGCCGGAGCGCGCTCGCCGTGGTGCGACGACACCCGGACCGCTTCCGGGTCACCGCCCTCTCCGCCCGGCGCAGGGTGGACGTGCTGGCGGCACAGGTGGCCGAATTCCGACCTGCGCGCGCGGTGCTCTCGGAGGTGCCGGGCTCGGCGCTCCCGGACACTGGCGGCGGGACGCGCTGGACGGCGGGCCGCGAGGCGCTGGTGGAGCTGGCCGCCTCGGACGACGTGGACGTGGTGGTGAACGCGCTGGTGGGCTCCGCCGGGCTGGAGCCGACCCTGCACGCGCTCGCCGGCGGAAAGCGCCTGGCGCTCGCCAACAAGGAGTCCCTGGTGGCGGGCGGGGCCCTGGTTCTGGAGGCCGCGCGCCGGGGCGGGGGCCGGGTCATTCCGGTGGACTCGGAGCACAGCGCCATCCTGCAGTGCATGCACGGCGCCGACCCGGCATCGGTGAGGCGCCTGATCCTGACCGCGTCGGGCGGTCCCTTTCGCGGGTGGGAACGGGTCCGGCTGGCCGGGGTGACGCCCGCGGATGCGCTGAGACATCCCACATGGGACATGGGCGCCAAGATCACCATCGACTCCGCCACCCTGGCGAACAAGGCGCTGGAGGTGATCGAGGGCCACTTCCTGTTCGGCGTGCCGTACGCGCGCATCGAGGCCGTGGTCCACCCCCAGTCCATCGTGCACTCCTTCGTGGAATTCAGGGACGGCTCGGTGCTGGCGCAGGTCGGTAACCCCGACATGGAGCTCCCCATTCTCTACGCGCTGACCCACCCCGAGCGCGTGGGCGACCCGGTTCTGCGGACCTTCGATCCGGTACGGGCTTCGCCCCTCACGTTCGAGCCGGTGGACCGGGAGGCTTTCCCGCTCTTCGCCCTGGGCGTGGACGCGGGGGCCGCCGGGGGGGTGGCGCCGGCGGTCTTCAACGCCGCCAACGAGGTGGCGGTGGAGGCCTTCCTGGGCGAGGCCATCGGCTTCCTGGACATGGCCCCGGTGGTGGAGCAGGCGCTGGAGGCGGTCGGCGGAGGGGACCCCGCGACCGTGGAAGATGTACTGCATGCTGACCGTTCCGCCCGCAGCGCGGCGCGGGCCGGGGTAGAGCGCATGAACCGCAAACGGAGCAGCCGGCAGGGATGATCCTTCCGACCATCATCGTTCTGGGCGTACTCATCTTCGTCCACGAACTGGGACACTTCTGGGCGGCCAAGGCCGTGGGCATCCGGGTGGAGCGCTTCTCCATCGGCCTGGGCCCGCGCCTGGTGGGCTTCACCCGCGGGGAGACCGAATACGTGCTCTCCGCCATTCCGCTGGGCGGATACGTCAAGATGGGCGGGATGGACGACGAGGTGATGGAGCGTGTCGAGGGGGGGGACGCGGCCCGGCCCCGCGAGCCCTCGCCCCGGGATTACGACGCCAAGCCGGTGTGGGCCCGCGCCATCGTGATCTCGGCGGGCGTGGTGATGAACATGCTCTTCGCCTTCGTGGCCTACAGCGCGGTCAACGCCTTCTGGGGCCGGCCCACGATCGAGACCACCCGAGTGGAGGCGGTCGACGCTGCCCTCCTCCCTCCCGGCGCCGAGGCGCTGGCCGGGATCCCCGAGGGTGCCCGCCTGGTTCGCATCGGTGGCGAGGAGGTGGCCAACTGGTCCCAGGTGGAGCGCGCCTTCCTGGAGGGTGTCGCCGGCCCGCTCGCCGTGGTCCTTGCGGATCCCGCGCTGGAGGTCGAGGTCATCCGGCCCGAATCCCGCGAGGCCCGTGAGCGGATCGCGCGCAGCCTGACCTACTGGACGGATCCGGTGGTGGGATCGGTGGAGTCGGGGAGTCCGGCGGCGGAGGGGGGGGTGGAGGCGGGCGACCGTGTGCTGGCGGTCAACGAGGTGCCGGTCCGTCACTGGTCCTCGATGACGGAGGTCATCCGCCGCCACCCCGGCGAGCAGGTTTCCTTCCGGCTGGAACGGAACGGGGGCGAACTCACCCGCAACGTGGTGCCGGCGGCGGTGGTCGAGGAGGACCCGGTCACAGGAGAACGCCTCGAGGTGGGCCGGGTCGGGATCGCGCCGGATCTGGCCGGTCGTTTCACGTACGAGCCGGTTCCGCCGGGCGAGGCGGTGGCGGCGGGCTGGCGCGAGACCGAGGGCGCCACCCGTCTGATCCTGGGGTTCCTGCGCGACCTGGTCACCGGCGGGGTCTCGGCCCGATCGGTGGGGAGCATCGTCACCATCGGGCAGGCGTCCGGGCAGGCGGCTCAGATGGGGGTGGAGGTCTTTTTGCGCTTCATGGCCCTCTTCAGCGTGAATCTGGCCATCCTGAACCTGCTGCCCATTCCGGTGCTGGACGGGGGGCACCTGGTCTTCCTGGGCATTGAGGCGGTGCGCGGGCGCGCCCTGAGCGCCGAGCAGCGTCTGCGCTGGTCCAATGTGGGCTTCCTGGTGATCATGGGCATCATGATCTGGGCCCTGGGCAACGACCTGCTGCGCCTCTTCGGGCTGTAGGCGGGGGCGGAGGGCGGCGGGCGTCCGCGCCGTCCGCCGTCCGGGTCAGAGCAGCGCGAGCTGGCCGGGGTCGCGCCGCCGGCGGAGCTCGCCCACGTCCAGCACCGGGAGCGGCTCATCCTGATCCGCCACCGTGAGGACGCCCCGGTAGCCGACCTCCGCCAGGGCCCCGGCCACGGCACGGCGGGCCATCTCGGGACGGTTGGACTCGGTCGACAGGTGCGCCAGCACCACCGCCAGCAGCTCGGGGTGGTGCAGTTCCTGGGCGAAGCGCCCCGCCGCCCGGTTCGAGAGATGGCCGTGGCTGGAGCGGATGCGGGCCTTCACACTCCAGGGGTAGGGTGCGTCCTGCAGGAGCAGGTCGTCGTGATTGGCTTCCAGCACCAGGATATGGCATCCGGCCAGCGCGTGCCGGATACCGGCGCTGGGGCGTCCCAGATCGGTGGCCACCCCCAGGCGGGCGCCGGCGTCGGGATCGACCAGCGCGACCCCCACCGGCTCCCGCGCGTCGTGCACGGTGGGGAAGGGCTCCACCCGCAGCCCCCCCACCATGAAGGGCCGGCCGGCCTGATACCGCCGTACCTCCTCCTGGCCCCGCAGGAGCCGGGCGCAGGCCTCGCGCGTTCCGGCCGTCAGGTAGAGGGGCGTGCCGAAGCGGCGGGCGAAGACGCCCATGCCGCGGGTGTGGTCGGCATGGTCGTGGGTGACGACGATCCCCGCCAGCGAGTCGGGAGCAACCTCCACACGCTCCAGCCGGCGCGCGAGGTCGCGCGCGCTGAATCCGGCGTCCACCAGCACGCGGGTGCCGTTGCCCTCCACCAGGATGGCGTTGCCGCGGCTCCCGCTGCCCAGCACCGCGACCTTCAAGGGCGCGCTCCGTGGGTGGCGTCCCAGAGACGCCGCAGCACCGCCTCGACCCCCGGCGTCCAGGGCTGGTCCCGCCGAGCCACCACGGTGCGGGCCACCTGAAGGAACTTCTCCCAGCGGTAGGGAACCACCTCGTGCGTACCCGCCCAGGAGAACGGGGCCACCACCCGGAGCGCCATCCCGCCCCCGAAAAGGTTGCAGCCCGCGCCCACCAGCGCGCCGGTGGTCAGCAGGGTTCCGATTCCCGTCTTCACGTGGTCCCCGAGCAGGACGCCCACCTTCATGAGGCCCGTGTCCACGACGCCGGTGGGAAGTTGGACCCGCACGTCTCCGTAGTCGTTCTTGAGGTCGGAATTGGTGGTGAACGCCCCCAGGTTCACCCAGCGCCCGACGAGTGCGTGTCCCAGATAGCCGTCGTGAGCCTTGTTGGCATACCCGATCAGGATGGTGTCGGCCACCTCGCCGCGCAGCTTGCAGCGCGGACCGGCGCTGACGCGCGCCAGGTGGCCGCCGAACAGGTGCGAGCCCGCGCCCAGATGCAGGGGCCCCGTGAGCCGGGCGGGCCCCTCGGCGATCGCGTCGTCGTCGAGGCGTACCGGACCGACCCGGGTGTCCACGATCACGCCCGGGCCCACCCGGGCCCCGTGGCCGAGCGAGACGGGGTGGTCCCCCACCCGGTGCACGCCGGGCTCCAGGTAGCTCCCGCCGCCCGGGTGCAGGGCGACGAGGTCGTCAGCCAGCGTCCGGGCGTTCCGGTCCACGGCGTCCCAGGGCCACCCCAGCAG
>JAVVFC010000007.1:0-36697 GCA_032250975.1 Longimicrobiales bacterium
AATCAGAATCCTGTTACTATCCTAAAAGCCTCTGACCGGGCGGATCATGGACGTTTCCCATCACCACCCGCCGAAGCAGGATCGCAGCCGCCGGACGCTGGAGCGGATCGAGTCGGCGGCCCTCGCCCTGATCGCCGAGAAGGGGGCCGAGGCCACCACGGTGCACGAGGTCGTGCGCCGCGCGCGCAGTTCGGTGGGGTCGTTCTACGCGCGCTTTCCCGCCAAGGAGGACCTGCTCCGACACCTGGAGGGGAAGGTCTGGGCCCGCGCGCGCGCGCGCTTCGACGCCGCCCTGGAGGCGCATGAACTGGAGGGTGCGTCGCTCTCCGAGCTGCTGGCCTCGCTGGTGCGGCTGGTGCTGGAGTCCCACCGGGAGGATCTGCGCCAGCGGCGGTTCCTGGACCTCCGAACTGGGGCGCCCGATCGGGGCGCCGGCATGCGGGGCTTTCACGCCCACATCCTGGCGCGTGTCCGGCCGCTGATCCTGGCGCGCGCGGCAGAGATCCGGCACCCGATCCCGGAGCGGGCCGTGGACGTGGGCTTCGCGGCCGTGGTGGGGGCGATCCGCGTGCTCGAGGAGGGCACGCTGGAGGCGCCGGCCGCGGCGCCGGCTCGGGCGCCTGCGACCGCGACCGGCGTAAGGTCGGGCCCATCGGCGGGCCCCTCGGCGGTGTCCGCACCGGCGCCCGCACCGGTCCCCGCACCGGTCCCCTCGGCAGGCCCAACGGACGAGGGCGGCCGCGCGGGGCTCAGCGACGAGGCGGTGGTGGACGAACTGGCGCGTCTCTACCGGCGCTACCTGGGTGGGGGCGCGGAGGCCGGGGAGGCCCCGCCCCAGATGGAGTTCTTCGACATCTGGGGCTGAGGCCTCCCCCCGCTCCCGCTCCGGCGCCGGGTCACCGGCTCGGCGTCACCACTCGCGGTGTGCGGCGTGGGCGCCGAAGGGATCGGTGGAGATGAGGACGCCCCCGGGAACGGGGGTGAGCCACTCGAGGGCAGGCTCGCCGATCGGGCTGCCCGGGGGCATCGCGGGCCCCCCGGGGATGGTGGCCGGGCCGAGGGGCCGGTCCAGGAACCGGCGGATGTCGCTCCGCACGCCGAAGCTATGCGCCTGGGCGCGCAGGTCGCCGCCGGACGCCTGCTGCAGGCGGGTGGCGATGCGGTCGAGCTCGAAGGCCGCCAGCGCCCGGACCTGGGGCATGGGCGCGTCCTCGGCCAGCCCCATGAGGCGCGCGATATAGACGCGCTGCACGGCGCGCTGGATCTCCTCTCCGTAGGCGTCACCGGCGGGAGCGTCGAAGAGTGTGGCCCCCAACCGTTCGAGCACGTCCAGGAATCCCGGAAGGCCCGGATCGAGCGCGCGCTGCTGCACCAGGCGGGCGGCGCGCTCCGGGTGCAGCACGAACTGGAGCGTGCCGTCGGCGGCCGCGGCGGCCGGAGCGACGGCGTCGAAGACGAGCCCGGTCCAGCGGCGGAAGAGCTCGGCGGAGCCATCCGAGCCCGGCGGCCGGGGCGGGAGCCGCTCGAGCACCGCGTCCGGGATGCGGAGCTCCTCGGGGCGCAGCGTGCGGAGCAGGGCGGCGAGCGCCGCCTGCTGGGCGGCGGCCGGGACCGGGCGGCGGGGCTGCTGGCCGTCGCCCCGCAGCGCGTAGGTGTAGTGCAGCCCGCCCAGCAGCGTGGCGGCGGCCTCGGCCTGGTAGCGGTGGTGCAGGTAGAGGGGCACCAGCGCCTCCTCCATCTCGGCGAGCGGCCGGCCCGCCCGCACCACCGCCTCGCCGAAGCGGTCCAGCGCCACCCGCCGCACGTCCATCATGCGCTCCAGCTCGGCGGTCACGTCGGCGCCGTTGTCCCAGAGGTGCACCTCGGGGTGGGCGCTCCCGGCGGGGCGCGCGTCCTGGTCGGTCAGGAAGGTGACGCCCCGCTCGGCGGCCCCGAGCAGGACGTCCTCGAGTGCGGCCGCCTCGTCGGTGCCGCGGGGAAAGTCGGCGTAGCCGAACGTGATGGCGACCTCGTCCCAGGCGCCGATTCCGGTGTCGTAGGGGTCGGAGAGGTCGGGCAGGCCGTCGGCCCCGAGCCCGATGCGCGGGTGGGGGTAGTCCATGACGGACTGCGCGCCGGCCGCGCGCTGGGCGCTGGCGATGTAGTTGTGCGAGAGACCGAGCGTGTGCCCGATCTCGTGCGCGGAGAGCTGGCGGATGCGGTGGAGCGACATCTCCAGCACGTCGGCGGGGTCCTCGTCGCCGGAGGCGTAGGGGGCGGTGAGCCCCTCGCCGATCAGGTAGTCCTGGCGCACCCGCAGCGAGCCCAGCGTGACGTGGCCCTTGAGGATCTCGCCCGTGCGGGGGTCGGTGATGGAGTTGCCGTAGCTCCAGCCCCGCGTGCTGCGGTGTACCCACTGGATGACGTTGTAGCGCACGTCCATGGGATCGGCGTCGGCGGGCAGCATCTCCACCCGGAAGGCGTCGCGGTAGCCGGCCGCCTCGAAGGCCTGGTTCCACCACGCCCCCCCCTCCAGGAGCGCGGTGCGCACGGGCTCGGGGGTGCCGGGGTCCAGATAGTAGATGATCGGCTCCACCGGTTCGCTCACGGCCGCCGACGGGTCGCGCTTCTCGAGCCGGTGCCGCCGGATGTAGCGCTTGACGAGCGGCTCCCCGATCGGGGTGGCGTAGTCATAGTAGGCGATGCCGCCGTAGCCGGCGCGGGGGTCGAAGGCGCGCGGCTGGTAGGAGCCCAGCTCCGGGAGCTGCACGAAGGAGTGATGCTGGCGTAGGGTGAGCGCCTCGGCGGTGGGGGTGACGCTCCGCACCAGCCCCCCGGGCTGGTCCGAGAGGAAGGTGAGCGTGAGCTCGACCTCGGTGTTGCGGGGGAAGCCGCGCGTGCGGGGCAGGTGCACGGCGCTCCGCCCCTTCTCGACCCGGTACGTGCCCTGGCCGCTCCGGCGCAGGGTGTTCACGACGCCGTGGGCGTCACGCAGAAAGAAGTCGGTGGCGTCCACCAGCACCCGCTCCCCGGTGCGGGCGGCCACGCTGAAGCCCCAGTGGACCGAGGTGGGGAAGCCGTCCTCCACGGAGCGCCGCTCCAGCGGGTCGTCGCTCACCGCCCGGTAGCGGTAGTTGGGCTCCTCCATGAGGACGGTGGGACCCACCCGACGGAAGACCACCACCTGCGAGGGGCCCAGGTCCCCGCGGTTGAGGCCCAGGTCGTTCTGGCCCATCCCGGCCGGGAGCGAGACGTAGTGCAGGATCTCCTCCCCGAAGCGGGCGATCTCCAGCCAGAGCTTGCCCGTGGACTCCTCGAAGTACACGGGGATGAAGCCGTCCACCCGGGTCATCCCTTCGGTCCTGGCCTCGATGGTGGGGAGGTCCGCGTCCTGGGCGGCCGCGGGCGCGGACACGACGGGCATCAGGGGGAGGAGGAGAGCCAGCAGTAGGCCCGGAAGGAGGGCCGGGGAGCGTCGGCGGGGGCGGGTCATGGGCGGCCTCGAGTGAACCAGCGGGTACGATGGAGCGGGCGGGTGCGATGGAGCGGACGGGTGCGATGGAGCGAGCGGCGCCAATGTGCGCCCCTGGCCCGCTGCCCGCCACCCGCCCCGCTTCCCGCCCCGCTTCCCGCCACCGCTGCCCGGCCACCGCTGCCCGCCACCGGGCCGGAGGCCGCTACGAGGCCGAGGGGCCGTCCTCGCCGATCTGGCAGCGCAGGATGCGGAAGGTGCCGCGCGCGGCGAGCGGGCCGGCCTCGGACGTGAGCAGCACTCGCCCGGATCCGTCCGCCGCCACAGCCTCGCCCTGGGCCTCCTCGAGCGAGGTGAGCGAGAGTCGGGACCCGGGGAGCGACTCGAGCCCGGCGTCGCTGAGGCGGTAGAGGGTGAGCGACTCGTACGAGCGGATGAGCACCTGGTCCGCCGTGCCGGGCACGTGGGAGGCGCCCGTGATCCGCCCCATGAAGGTGGACGGCCCCCGCCCGATCACGGAGAGCGCCTCGAGCGTACGCACCGAGTCGGCGGTGAGCGGGCCCGGGTAGCGGTAGACGGTGGGGGGGTGCGCGCGGCCCTTGGTCACCAGGAACACCCGCTCCCCCGGCAGCACGATGAGGGCCTCCACGTCGCGGGGCCCGTCGGGAAAGCGCATGGGGAAGGCGGTGCGCTCCACCTGGTCGTCGTCGAGGTCGGGCTCGGCCAGACGGTGCAGGGCCACCTGGTCGCGGCGCTCGTCGTTGTCACCGGTGTCGGCCAGGTACAGACAGTAGCCGGGCGGGCAGGGCGCCCCGGCCAGGTCCTCCACGTCCCGGAGCCGGCTCCCCTCCGTCTCGATCCGGGCGAGAAGCGCGCCGGTGGTGTCCACGGCGAAGAGGTCGCCCTGGCCGCCGTCGTTCACCGTCCAGAAGACCCCCCCGTCCCGACCGCTCCACGCCGCCCCGCTCGACTCGTCCAGCGCACCGGGGAGCGCCCGCGTCTCGCCCGCCAGACAGCTGAGGGTGGCCGCGCCCGTGGCGCACCCCGCCAGCACGGGGATCAGCACCGGCAGGACGGGGACCGTGCCGGCCAGCAGCACCCGGCGCCGGGGGCGCGCGGGCCGGGCGGGGTGCCCGGGTCCGGTCGCCGGCATGCGCCGGAGCACCGTCACGCCCCTCCGGCCTCGCGCGTGCGCTCGGCGTGCACGGTGTCCAGCACCTGGCGGAAGAGGTCGAGCGGGATGGCGCCCGGGATGGGGGCGTAGCCGACCACGAAGAAGGTGGGGGTGCCGCGCACGCCCACCTCGCGCGAGAAGCGGGTGCCGGCCAGAATGCGCTCGTCCCGCCGCCCCTCGCTCACACAGCTGTTGTAGCGGGCCACGTCCAGCCCCACTTCGCGCGCGAGCGCCTCCAGCACCGGCTCGGGGCGGCTGGAGTTCTTCCAGTCGCGCTGCCGGTCGAAGAGCAGGTCCCGCATCTCGGGAAAGCGCCCCTGCTCGCCCGCGCACTCCCCCGCGCGCGCCGCCTCCATGGCGTTGGGAAAGAGCCCGATGACGATCGGCACGTACTTCCACTCCACCTTGCCCGTGGCCATGTACTCGGCCTCGAGCGCGGGGAAGGACTCGATGTGGAACTGCCGGCAGTAGTGGCATCCGAAGTCGCTGAACTCGAGCACCCGCACGGGCGCGCCCTCGGTGCCGGAGTTGAAGCCCAGCTGCGCGATGTCGAGCTCCTGCGCCGGTGCCCCGGCGGCGCCCGCCGCGCGGGAAGGGTCCCGTTGCGGATCGGCCAGCGGGACGCGGGCATCCAGGCCCAGGCCGGGACTGCGGGCCGAGCTCAGCAGGTCGGCGGCCACCGGGTCCGCGGTGGCCCCGGCGGAGGGTGCATCCCGGCTCTCCCCACACCCCCAGAGCAGCGCGAGGAGCAGGACGCCCGGACGCGTGGCCGTGCGTGGGAAGGGGTGATGGGTCATTCCAGCTCCAGCGTGATGAGTTGCCCCATGTCCGCCAGGTAGGCGGTGAGGGTCGTAAAATGGCCCGAAACCATGAGCACGCCCATGGCCAGCAGGAGAACGCCGGCGCCCCGCTCGATCCAGGCCAGGTGTCCGCGCACGCGGCGCGCTCCGGCCAGGAACCAGTTGAGCAGGAGCGCGGAGCCGACGAAGGGGAGCGCCAGGCCCAGCCCGTAGGTGCCCAGCAGCAGGGTGCCCTCCAGCACGGTCTGCTCGAGCCCGGCGAAGAGGAGGATGCTGCCCAGCACGGGCCCGATGCAGGGGGTCCACCCCGCGCCGAAGGCCACGCCCACGGCGACGGTGCCCAGCCATCCGGCGGGTTTGCGGGAGAGCTGGAGACGGCGCTCACGGGCCAGCGCGCCCGGGCGGAGTACGCCGAGCAGGTAGAGGGCGAAGAGGATCACCACCACCCCGCCGGCGCGGGTGAGCGTGGGGAGCCACTGCGACAATGTCTGCCCCAGCGCGGAGGCCGTAGCGCCCAGCGTCATGAAGACGAGCCCGAAGCCCGCTCCGAAGAGGAGCGCGTGCAGGGCGGCCTGCCGGCGCGCGCCCGCGACGTTGCCGTTCTCCAGGTCCTCCAGCGTCACCCCCGAGACGAAGGTGATGTAGCCCGGCACCACGGGAAGGATGCAGGGCGAGAGGAAGGAGACGACTCCGGCCAGGAAGGCCAGCGGGAAGGAGACGGATACGTCCAAGGGGTCACGTCGAGGGTGGAGGGGATTCGGACCAGGCCGCCTCCACCGCACCCGGCAGCGGCCCGGCTCCGGCGACCACCACGGCGGTGCCCACGATACGGTCGTGGACGCACTGGCGGTTCGGGTCCCAGAAGACCTGGGCGAAGCCGAGAAGACCGGTGGCGAATCCCGCCGCGTACCCCCCGGCTCGTTCAAAAGCCGTCCACCAGGTGAAGGGTTCCCCGTCCAGGCGCACCACGCGGATGCCCAGCGCGCGCTTGCCGGGCGTGTAGCCGTTGGAGAGCGTTACGACGGCGGTGAAGTACAGGCTCCAGATGCCGACCGCCGAACCGGTCTCCTCCCAGATGTCGCGCAGCAGCGCCGCGAAGCCGCCCCCGTCGGGGGCATCCCGGGCGGGGGGGGTGTCGGACGATCCCTCTTCGGCCCGGGCGTCGGGTGCGTCGAGCGACGCGTCGACCTGGACCCCGGCCTCCTCCAGCGCCGCGATCACGTCCGGGTTGCGGGCCGCGGTCGAGACCAGTGCCACCAGCGCCACCGTGGTGAGGATGGCCGCGCCCAGGCAGCCCAGCGCGCCGCGCAGGAGCGCGGTGGGGACCGGTCCCGACACCGGCACGCGGGGCCGGAAGGCGGCCCACAGCAGGCCGGCCCCGAGCGCCCCCCAGACCAGGATGCCGAGCCCGCGCGCGAAGGCCGAGAGGAGGCCGATCAGCACCAGGTCGATGAGCAGGGCGGCCAGCCGCCGGCCCGGACGGGCCAGCGGAGTGCCCAGGAGCGCCGGATCGATGCGGAACGCGTCCGGCGTGATGATGGACCGGGGGTCCCGGATGTTGGTCGCCATGGGGCGGGACGGGCTCAGCGTCGCCCGGTCAACTGGCCGATGGCGATCCCGGCGACCACCCCCAGGAGGGTGGAGGCCACCAGCGTGCGCAGGGGGACGGTGGCGCGTCCGGCCGGCGCGGCGTCCGGGGCCTCGGCGTCCTCCGCCTCCCGCGCCACCGCCCGCACCAACTCCAGCTCCTCCTCCAGACCGCAGTCCGGGCAGGTGACGACGCCCCGGTTGCGGGCGGTGCGGTTGGGGAAGCGCAGCGCCCCGCCGCACTGGGGGCAGGGCGTGTGCGCGTCCAACGGGTCGATGACGGCGTAGAGCGCGCCCTTGGACAGGTCGAGCTCCTCGGCGATCTCGTTCACACCGGCGTCCGACTCCCAGTAGAGGGCGTTGGCGCGCTCGGTGAGTCTGGGGTCGTTGCGATCCATGGCGAGGGCCTCGCGCTGAGATGTTTCCGGCGCGGCACCTTCCGCCCCGGAACCTCCAAGTTAGGGGGGGTAGTGGCGAACACAACGACCGAGGAGGCCGACCCGTGCGCCGACGCGACCAGATTCTCGACTCCCTGGAACGGGGGTACCGGGACGCCTTCGAGGCCGCCCGGGCCCGGGGCGACGAGTCCGCCATGGAGTCGCTCGAGCTCCGATTCCACCGCGACCAGGTGCAGATGGAGGTCCTGCTCGACATCCGTGAGCTGCTGCAGCCCGAGGCGCCCCCGGCCGCCCCCGGCGAGACCGTCTCCGGACTGCTGGACACGGCGCAGAAGATCCGCCGGCTCACCCGGCTGCGGTGACGCCGCCCATCCGCGGACGCGGTACATTCGCCCACGCCAGCCATCCGCTCACGCCGCCCATCCGACGGGGGACCCTGCAGAGGTGAAGATCTACACACGCACCGGCGACGCCGGCGAGACCGCGCTCTTCGGGGGCGGACGGGTGTCCAAGGACCACGATCGGGTGGCCGCCTACGGGACGGTGGATGAACTCAACGCGTTGATGGGCTGGGCCGCGGCGTGTGTGCGGGACGACGGGATCCGGGGCCGACTGGAGGCGCTTCAGCACGACCTGTTCGCCCTGGGGGCCAACCTGGCCGCCCGGCCCCGGGACGATGGGGCCCACCACCCCCACCTGCCCCCGCTGCCGGCGGGACGGGTGGCGGAGATGGAGGCGTGGATCGATGCGGCCGACGCGGAGCTGCCCGCGCTCACCCGCTTCATCCTGCCGGGGGGGAGCCCGGGGGCGGCGGCCCTCCACGTGGCGCGCACGGTGTGCCGGCGGGCGGAGCGGGCGGTGGTGCACCTGGCCACCCTGGAGCCGGTCGAGGAGGAGGCGGTGGTCTACCTGAACCGCCTGAGCGACCTGCTGTTCGCGCTCGCCCGCCTGGAGAACCACCGCGCCGGCACGGAGGACGTGGTCTGGGAACGCCGGGAGCCCGAGGGGTCGTGGTGATCCGCCGACGCTTCACGCTGCAGCAGCCGCACGGCCTCATCCGGGGGGACGTGCGCGTTCCGGACGGCCCCCCGCCGCGGAGCGCCGTGGTGGTGGTGCACGGCTTCAAGGGCTACAAGGACTGGGCGTTCTTCCCCTGGGTGGCCGAGGCGCTGGCCGGGGACCGGCACGCGGTGGTGACCTTCAACATGACCGGGTCGGGCATCGGCGCCGATCCGCACGCCTTCACCGAACTGGAGGCGTTCGCCGCCAACACCTACACCCGGGAGCTCGCGGATCTGGGCGCGGTGCTCGGCGCGCTGCGGGAGGGGCGGCTGGGCCGGGTGCCGGAGAGGATCGGCATCCTGGGCCACAGCCGGGGGGGCGCGGACGCGGTTCTGCACACGGCGGGCGACCCGGGGGTGGCGGCGCTGGTGACGTGGGCGGCGGTGGCGAACGTGGACCGGTGGGATCCGGAGACCCGGCAGGAGTGGCGGGCGTCGGGGCGCATCTACGTCCTGAACGCCCGCACGGGACAGCAGATGCCGCTCGACGTGACGCTGCTCGACGACGTGGAGGGCCGCGGGGAAGCGCTCGACCCGTCCGCGGCTGCGGCGCGCGTGTCGGCGCCCTGGCTCATCGTGCACGGCACCGGTGACGAGACCGTCGACGTCTCCGAGGGGGAGCGCCTGGCGCGAGCTGCCCCCGGGGCCCGCTTCCTGCCCGTGCCGGGCGCGGGGCACACCTTCGGTGCGAGCCACCCCTTCCCGGGCCCGGGACCCGAGCTCGATGCGGCCATGGACGCCACCCGCGCCCACTTCCGCACCCACCTCGCCCCCGACTGAGATGCCGGTTCCGGATCGGGAGCGGGCGCAGCACATGACGCTCCGGCTGCGGCGCACCCTGGAACGTCTGGGGGTGGGCGCCGTCCCGGAACTGGCGGCGGCACACGAGGTGGCGATGGCGCCCCGCCACGCGGTGCTGGACGACGACCACGATCCCCGCTACCTGCACCCGGGCCGGAGCGCCCTGATCGCGCTGGGGGACGGGCAGGTGCGCGATCCGGTCCTGGTGGCCGCTGCGCTGCTCTTCGAGTCGCTCGACGCCCGACTGGGGCCGCAAGCCGCAGAGGTGGCGGCGATCGGGAGTGACGCCGTGGCGCGCGGGTGGGAGGTGGCCGCTGCGCTCCCACGGCCGGAGGACGAGGCGCTGGCCGAGCGGCTGGTCTGCGCGGGGGAGGGCGAGCGGGTGGTGGCGCTGGCGGAGTGGCTCGATCAGCTGCGCCACCTGCGTCACTGGGCCGGGGCGGAGTGCGTGCGCGATGCGCACCGCCTGACCCGGGAGGTCTACCTGCCGGTGGCGGAGCGGACGGGGGGCGCCCTGGCCAGGCGCCTCCGATGGTGGCTCCGCAGAGTCTTGCCCCCGCTGGGGGCACCTTCGATAGTTAGGCCCGAGCCCTGAAGCGTACCCCGACGGGACCCCGTCCCGTCTTCAATTTCAGCGAGGAACCCCCCAGTGACCTACATCATCACCGAGCCCTGCATCGACACCAAGGACGCGAGCTGCGTCGAGGTCTGCCCGGTGGACTGCATCTACGAGGGGGAAGACCAGTTCTACATCCACCCCGACGAGTGCATCGACTGCGGGGCGTGCGAGCCCGAATGCCCGGTCCAGGCCATCTTCCCGGACACGGACGTGCCCTCGGAGTGGACGAACTACATCGAGAAGAACCGCGTCCACTTCGAGTGACGGCGGGGCTCAGAGCCCGAGTTCGCGGATGCGGTCCAGGGAGATCTGGGCCGGGACCCGCTCGCCCGAGGGCGCCAGGCGATCCGCGGCCGGCTCCGACGGGCCCGCGATGCGGGGCTGGCGGAGGGCGATGAGGCTGACCGCGAGGGCGGCGGCGCCGAGCAGTCCGGCAGTGATGGGTCTCACGGGGGTACGCTCCGTGGGGGGGACGCGAAGTTGAAGAATCTTTCAGCAGGAACCATGCCGGAACTCCGGGTGGGGCTCAAGGGGCGAGAGCGCCAGTTCGCCGGGATGTTACTCACCTGTCCCTGGAAGCGCCGACCAGGACGCGTTGCCTGCGTCCCGGCGACCCCGTCACACGCCCGCCGCTGTACCCCCCGCGGCCGGACTCCTCACCCGCTACGCCGGTGACCGGTCCGGACCTTCGGGCGGCCGCGGCTCGGGGAGACCCGGTCGCCCTCGCCCGGGTGATGGTGGCCATCCCCTCGGTGAACCCCGCCCTGGAGGCCGGGGGGGCCGGAGAGGCCCAGATGGCGCGGCAGACCGCTACCTGGCTGGAGGGGTGGGGTTTCGAGGTGAGGGTGACCGAGGTGGCGCCCGGTCGCCCGAATGTGGTCGGAACCCTTGGGACGGGCGAAAGATCGCTGCTGCTGAACGGACACCTGGACACGGTCGGGGTGGCCGGCATGACGGTCCCGGCGTTCGGTGGCGCGCCCACGCCGGACCGGATCGTGGGGCGGGGCTCCGCGGACATGAAGGGGGGGCTGGCCGCGGTGCTGGCCACCGCCCGCGCGTGGTCGTCGGACCCGGGTCCCGGCCACCTGACGGTGGCGCTCACCTGCGACGAGGAGCATGCGTCGCTGGGCATGCAGGCGCTGGTGGCGGAGGGCGTGCGGGCCGACGCCGCGGTGGTGGCGGAGCCCACCGCCCTGGCGGTGATGCCCGCGCACAAGGGCTTCGCCTGGGTGGAGGTGGCCTTCCGGGGGCGGGCCGCGCACGGCTCCCGGCCGGAGCGGGGTGTGGACGCCATACGACACGCTGCGGCGTTCCTGCAAGAGATGGACGTGCTGGAGGCCCTCCTGGACCGGGGCGTCGCGCACCCGCTCCTGGGGCGGGGGTCGTTCCATGCGGGCACGATCCGGGGGGGGAGCGCGTGGTCGGTCTACCCCGACGGCTGCACGCTCACCCTGGAGCGGCGCACCCTCCCCGGGGAGTCGGAGGCCGGGTTCCAGGTCGAGGTCGAACAGGCGTTGGGGCGCACGCGGGAGCGGATCCCGGCGCTGGACGCGGCCGTGCGCCTGGACCTGGTCCGCCCCGCCTCGGACGTCTCGCCCGAGCACGCCCTGGTGCGAGGCCTGCTGACGGCGGTCGAGGAGGAGGGCGGGGTGCCGCGGGTGGAGGGGATGACGGCGTGGGTGGACGCGGCCTACCTCAACCGGGCGGGTGTTCCCGCCGTGTGCTTCGGCCCCGGCTCCATCGCCCGGGCGCATGCGGCCGAGGAGTGGGTGGAGGTGGCGGAGGTAGGCAGCGCGGCTCGCATCCTCACCCGCTTCACGAAGGCGTTTCTGAGGGGGCGCTGAGGCCGGCCCGGCGCTGGGACACCATCTCGATCGCGCCACCGCCGTAGCCCGTGCCGTAGCGGGTGGTGGCGTCGCGGCCGTTCCGGAAGCGGATCTCGACCAGGGTGGACACCTGCACCGACCGGAGCGCCTCGGGACCCCCCAGCTCGGAACCGTTCATGAACACGACCGGATCCTGTCCCGGGACGCGGGAGCGAAGCCACTGGGGCCGCAGCCGGTTGACGGCGTCGTAGGCGGAGTACGTATCGAAGGGCCGCAGCTCGGCCGCCGGAATGACGTCGGCGCTGCTCCGGGGCGGAGCGCCGGATGCGGATCCGGAGGCGCCGGCACAGGACACGGCGAGCGTGCAGAGCAGAAGGGGAAGGCAGCGATGGCGCACGGGGCCTCCTGGCTGAGGACGGATTCATCATTCGGTGGGGGCGGGCACGGCCTGTCAAGCCATGCCATTGCCGCCCCCGGGCCGGGCCGCGAGGATTGGCGGACCGGGCAAACGGATGGAGGATAGGGACATGAGAGACGCGGGCAGCGGTGGGACCGGCGGGCGCGGATCCGTCACCGACGCCGAGCGGGACGCGACCGTGGACGTGCTCGCGGACGCTTTCGCGGCCGATGCGATGGACGTGGAGGAGTTCGAGCGGCGCGTGGAGCTGGTGCAGCGGGCTGCATCGGCGGCGGAGCTGGACGCACTGCTGCGGGACCTGCCCAGGGAGCGGGATCTTCCGACGCGGCGTACGGATTCCTCCGGCAGGCCCGTCGGGCGTCGGGACCGGGCCTGGGAGGATGCGCGGCCCGGTTCCGTGACGCTCCCTCCCCCGGCGTCCCACGTTCCGCACCAGGCCGTGGTGATCGGGGTGCTGGGTGGAGGGGTGCGGCGGGGCCGCTGGCACCCGGCGCGCTACAACTATGCGGTGGGCGTGCTGGGAGGCGCGGAGCTGGACTTCCGCGAGTGCGCGCTTCCGCCGGTGACCGACGTGCGCTGTTTCGCCGTCATGGGCGGCGTGGAGGTGCTGGTGCCGCCCGGGGTGGTGGTGGAGTGCTCGGGGGTGGGGATCCTGGGGGGCTTCGAGCACGTGGCGGACGCGGCCGAGCCGCCCGAGGGGGCACCGGTGATCCGCATCACCGGCGTGGCGATGATGGGCGGGGTCGAGGTGTCGGTGCGCCATCCGGGGGAGACCGCCCGGGAGGCGAAGCGGCGCCGGAAGGAGGAGCGGCGCGAGCAGCGCCGTCTGCGGGACGGCACCTGAGCGCGGCGGCGGGTCGCGTTCCCGGCAAGCGAACCTCAGCGGTAGGAGTGAAGACGTGACGCTGGTTCCCGGGCAGGACATCGCGGTCATCTCGGTCTCCATCGACCTGGGCGCGGGGCGCCGGGGGGTCGACATGGGTCCTTCGGCGCTGCGTCTGGCCGGGCTGAATCGGCGCCTGGAGGCGCTGGGCCACGCGGTGCGGGAGGTGGGCACCGTGAACGCGGGGGATCCCGAGGTGACGGCCTCCGGAGACGCGCGCCTCCGTTTCCTGAACGAGATCCTGCAGGTCTGCCGGGAGAGCTACCGGCGGGTGGAGGAGGCGCTCGAGCGCGCCTGTTTTCCGCTGGTGCTGGGGGGCGACCACTCCATCTCCATCGGGACCGTGCCGGCGGTGGCCGACCACTACCGGAAGCGCGGCGGGCGCATCGGGCTGCTCTGGGTGGACGCCCACACCGACATGAACACCCACGAGACCACCCCGTCCGGCAACATCCATGGCATGTCGCTGGCCGCGCTGGCCGGTCTGGGCCCGGAAAGCCTGACCCGCATCATGCAGGGGGAGTCGCCGGCCGTGGACCCGCGCAACATCTGCGTGCTGGGAGCGCGCGACATCGACGAGGCCGAGAAGGAGGTGGTGCGCGCCTCCGGCATCCGCGTCTTCACCATGTCGGAGGTGGACGAGCGCGGGATCGCCGTGTGCATGGACGAGGCGCTGGAGCGGCTGAACGACGGCACGGTCGGCTTCCACCTCTCCTACGACCTGGACGCGCTCGACCCGATGATCGCGCCGGGCGTGGGGACGCCCGTTCCCGGTGGTCTGACCTACCGGGAGGCCCACCTGGTGTGCGAGAAGATCGCCCGGTCGGGGACCCTGCGGAGCATGGAGGTGGTGGAGGTCAATCCGGTGCTGGACGTGCGCAACGGCACCGCCGGCATGGCGGTGGACCTCGTCACCAGCGCGCTGGGCAAGGCCATCCTCTGAAGCGGGCTACCGGGGAGCAGGGCGCACCCCCGCCGCCGGCGGGAATCCGCCCCCAGCGGGAATCCGTGCCCCCCGGGAGTGGCGGTCAGCAGTGTTCGGCGTACGCCTCCTGCAGGGCGGCCGCGATCTGGTGCGGGGTGGATCCCTCGATCTGGTGCCGCTCGAGCATGAAGACCAGTTCCTGGTCCTTGAAGAGCGCCACCGAGGGGGAGGAGGGCGGGTACCCCACGATGTACTGGCGCGCCCGGTCGGTGGCGTCCAGATCCTGGCCGGCGAAGACGGTGGTCAGCACCTCCGGCTTCTGCTCGCTCTGCAGCGAGAGGTAGACGCCGGGGCGGGCCGCCCCGGCCGAGCAACCGCACACCGAGTTCACCACCAGAAGCACGCTCCCGGTCTCGGAACCCAGGACGCGGTCCACGTCGGCGGGGGTGCGAAGCTCGGAGAAGCCGATGCGCACGAGGTCCTCGCGCATGGGCTGTACCATCATCTCAGGGTAGGGCATGCCGTCCACCTCTTCCTTCGGATGCGAGAACCGGGGCCGCGGGAGGGCAGGCCCCGGATGGAAAGGCGATGGTACCCCGATCCGGGCGCGGGTTCCAGGTCGCTCCCACCGCCCCGTCCTTGCCCGGTCCACCCGAACTCCGGAACATTGGGGAGTCGCATCCCTCCCCCTTCCGAGCCCCCGTGCCCCAAGCCACCGACCTCGTTCGCCTGCGGGTGAACGGTGACACCCGCCTGGTGGGCGTGCCCGCCCACTTCACGCTCCTGGAGGCGCTCCGCTACGTGCTGGGGCTCACCGGGTCCAAGCAGGGGTGCGACAAGGGAGACTGCGGAGCGTGCACGGTGCTCCTGGACGGGGAGCCCACCCTCTCCTGTCTGCTGCCGGTGCTGGAGGCGGAGGGGCACGAAGTCACCACGGTGGAGGGGTTGGCCGCGGCCGGCGGCCTCCACCCGCTGCAGGACGAGTTCGACCTGAACGGAGCCGCCCAGTGCGGCTTCTGCACGCCCGGCATCCTCTGCTCCGCGGCCGCCCTGCTGGTGCGCAGCCCCGACCCCGGCCTGGAGGAGGTGAAGGAGGCACTGGCCGGCAACCTCTGCCGCTGCACCGGCTACACCAAGATCTACGACGCGGTGCTCAAGGCGGCGGCCCGTCTCCGGGAGGGAGGGGGCGCCCATGGGTGAGGATTGTAAGTCGTTGTCGGACCTGCATCTGATCGGTAAGCCCATGCGCAAGGTAGACGGGCTGGACAAGTCCACCGGGCGGGCGCGCTACACCGACGACATCGCGCTCCCGGGCATGCTGCACGGCAAGATCCTGCGCAGCCCGCACCCCCATGCCCGCATCGTCTCCCTCGACACCGCCCCCGCGGAGGCCCTGGACGGCGTACAGGCGGTGGTGACCGGGGCCGACATGCCCACCCTCTACGGGATCATCCCGTGGACCCAGGACGAGTACCCCCTGGCGGTGGACCGGGTGCGCTACATCGGCGACGGCGTGGCGGCGGTGGCGGCCGTGGACGAGGACACCGCGCTGGCCGCGCTGCGGGCCATCCGGGTGGAGTACGAGGAGCTGCCCGTCTGGCTGGACCCCTTCCGGGCGCTCGAAGCCGAGGGCGCCTACGAGGACGGCGCCTACATCCACCCGCCCCGCAAGGACGGGTGGAACGGCAACATCACCAAGACGGTCAAGCTGGACTTCGGTGAGGTCGATGAGGGGATCGCCGGGGCCGCTCATGTAGTAGAATCAGAATACTACTTCGAAGGCACGACCCACGCGCCCATCGAGCCCCATTGCGCCATCGGCCTCCACACCGCAGACGGGCGGCTCACCGTCTGGTCGGCCACCCAGGTGCCCCACTACCTGCACCGGGAGCTCGCCCGGGTCTTCGACCTCGACCCGGCGCTGGTCCGGGTCCTCCAGCCCCCGGTGGGGGGCGCCTTCGGCGGCAAGAGCGAGCCCTTCGACCTGGAGTTCTGCGTCGCCGCCCTCTCCATGAAGACCGGGCGCCCGGTGAAGATCCTCTACACCCGGGAGGAGGTCTTCTACGCGCACCGGGGGCGTCACCCGTTCCACATGCGCTACCGCACCGGGGTCGACCCCGACGGGCGGCTCACCGGGGTGGACGCCCGCATCGTCCTGGACGGCGGGGCGTATGCCTCCTTCGGGCTGGTGACCACCTACTACTCGGGCCAGCTGCTCTGCGCCCCGTACGCCATGCCGGCCTACCGCTTCGACTCCACCCGCGTCTACACCAACAAGCCGGCGTGCGGACCGAAGCGGGGACACGGCTCGGTGCAGCCCCGCTTCGCCTTCGAGGTGCAGCTGGACAAGCTGGCGGAGAAGGCCGGGCTGGATCCCTTCGAGATCCGCCGCCGCAACTTCATCGGGGCCCACACGCGCACCGTGAACGAGCTCCGCATCACCTCCAACGGCTTTCTGGAGTGCCTGGACGCGGTGGAGCGGGCCTCCGGATGGCGGGAGAAGTTCCGGCGGCTCCCCTTCGGACGGGGCGTGGGGGTGGCGGGCTCGACCTACATCTCGGGGACCAACTACCCCATCTACCCCAACGAGATGCCCCAGTCGGGGATCCAGGTGCAGATCGACCGCTCGGGCCGCGTGGCGGTCTTCAGTGGCGCCTCCGAGATCGGTCAGGGCACGGATTCGATGGTTGCCTACATCGCCGCCGAGGAGCTGGGCGTGCCCCTGGAGCACGTGCGCGTCCTGCGCGGCGACACCGACTTCACGCCGGTGGACCTGGGGGCATACTCCTCGCGCGTGACCTTCATGCTGGGCAACGCCTGCATCGACGCCTGCCGCAAGCTCAAGGCGCAGGTGCAGGAGGTGGTGGCCGCGGCGTGGGAGGTGAAGCCCCGCGAGGTGCTGCTGGCCGGCGGCTGGGCGCTCTGGGCCCGCGACACCGAGCGGAAGATGCCCATCCGCGAGGCCTTCAACCGCGCCGAGGCGCGCTTCGGAACGCTGGGCGCCACCGGCTCGTACAACACCCCCAAGGACGTGCACGGCGACTACCGGGGCGGCACCATCGGCGCCTCGCCCGCCTACTCGTTCACGGCGCATGTGGCGGAGGTGGAGGTGGACGTGGAGACGGGTGCGGTGGAGGTCCGCAAGATCTGGATCGCACACGACTGCGGCCGGGCCCTGAACCCGGTTCTGGTGGAGGGCCAGATGGAGGGCTCCGCCTACATGGGGTGCGCCGAGGCCATCATGGAGGAGCACGTCTTCAAGGACGCCGACCACGGCCGGGCGGGGCTGCACAACGCCCCGTCGCTGCTGGACTACCGCATCCCCACCTCGATGGACACACCCGAGCTGGAGTCGCTCATCATCGAGTCGCTGGACCCCGAGGGCCCGTACGGCGCCAAGGAGGCCGGAGAGGGTCCCCTCCACCCGAGCATCCCAGCGGTGGCGAACGCCATCCACGACGCCGTCGGGATCCGGCTGGACGCCCTTCCCTTCTCGCCCCCGCGCGTCTGGCGCGCCCTCCGCGGCGCTCGCGCGGCCGGGACGCTGCGCAAGCCGCCCGCCCCCCCCGCCCCCCGCGCCCGGGTCTCGTGATGGCCGAACCCCGCCGAAACCCCGTGGGCCCCCGCCCCGTGCACCGCGCTCCGCACCCCCGGGGGCGTCCGGTGTGGGTGCGCCGAGCCGGGGCAAGTCTGCTGCTGTCCCTGCTGCTTGTGCCCGGGTGCCAGCCCCGCGCCGAGGGGGGCGAGGAGGACGGGGAGGGCGCGAGCATCCCCCCGCCATCGGCCGCCGCCCCAACGGCCCCCCCCGCGGGCACCGCCTACCTGCGCCCCGAGGGAAGCGGAGCGTGGCCCACCGGCGCTGACTCCATCGCCGGCACCCCGTGGACGCACGAGGACTGGCGCCGATTCCGCGCCGTGCTGGAGGACGCCGAACGGCGGGGCCTGGACACGCTCCCGCTGGGCGACGCCATCGCGGAGATGGGCGCGCTCTTCCTGGGGACGCCCTACGTGCCGCGTACGCTCGAGGTCCCGGGCCCCGAGCGCCTGGTGGTGAACCTGCGCGGCCTGGACTGCGTCACCCTGGTGGAGAACGTCCTGGCCCTGACCCGCTTCCACCGCCTGCACGGGGTGGCGGTGCTGGACGACCCGCCGACCGCCCGGCGGCGGTTCGAGGCCGCGCTCACCGAGCTGCGCTACCGCGACGGGCGCGTCGCCGGCTACCCGTCCCGCCTGCACTACTTCTCGGAGTGGATCGAGGAGGGCGCGCGCCGGGGCCGCCTCCAGCCGGTCACGCCGGAGCTGGGCGGGGAGTCGGACCCGGAGCCGATCACCTTCATGACCGCCCACGCCGAGGCGTATCCGCAGCTGGCCGATCCGCAGGTGCTGGCCGAGGTTCGCGCCCACGAGGCCCGCCTGGGGGCAGGGCCGGCGCGCGTCTACCTGCCGCAGGACCGGATCGCAGAGGCCGCGGCCGGCATCCGGAACGGCGACGTGATCGCCGCCACCAGCACCCTCGCGGGCCTGGACGTCGCCCACACCGGCATCGCGTACTGGAAGGACGGCGTGCTCCACCTGCTGCACGCCCCGCTGGTGGGAAGCCACGTGGTGCTCTCCGAACGGAGCCTGGCGGAGCGGATCCGGGGGATCGGGTCGCAGGATGGCATCCTGGTGGCCAGACCCCTGCCGACGTGGTTCGGCGGCGAGCGGATGGACCGCTGAGATGCTGCGCCTCCCCGCCTTCCGCTTCCACCGGCCCGGCACCCTGCAGGAGGCGCTCACCCTGCTCCACGATCTGGGGCCGGAAGCACGGCCGGTGGCCGGCGGAACGGATCTGATCCCCAACCTCAAGCATCGACTGCTGGAGCCGACCCACCTGGTCTCCCTCACGGGAATCCCGGAGCTGGGGGGCATCCGCCTGGAGGGTGAGGCCGGAGGCGAGGGGATGGGTACCGGGTCTGGCGGTGGCTCCGGCGGTGGCCAGATCGTGCTGGGAGCCGCCGTCACCTTGGCCGCCCTGTCCCGCCATCCCCTGGTCCGACAACATCTTCCGGCGCTCGCCCAGGCCGCGTCCCAGGTTGCTGGTCCGCAGATTCGCAGCCGCGGGACGGTGGGCGGCAACCTCTGCCTGGACACCCGGTGCACGTACTACAACCAGACCGAGTTCTGGCGGGGCGCCCTCGGGTACTGCCTGAAGAAGGACGGTACGGTGTGCCACGTCACCCGGGTGGGCCGGAAGTGCGTGGCCGCGCATTCGGCCGACACCCCCCCGGTGCTGATGACCCTGGGGGCGGTGGTCGATATCGCCGGACCCGGGGGGGAGCGCACGGTGCCGGTGGGGGACTTCTTCCTGCCGGACGGCATCTGGAACCAGCGCCGCGAGCCGGGGGAACTGGTGGTCCGGATCCGCGTTCCGCTCCCGCACCCCACCACGCGCATGGCGTACCGTAAGCTGCGCCAGCGCCGCTCCATCGACTTTCCGCTCCTCTCGGTGGCGGTGTCGGGGGAGGTGGAGGAGGACCTCACCGTCCGGGGGTTGCGGGGGGTGGTGGGGGCGCTGGGGGCGCGACCGCGGGAACTGACCGGCTGGGAGGAACTCGCGGTGGGGGAGCGGCTGGGGCCCGAGTTGATCGAGGCGCTCGCCGAGCGCGCGCACCGGCAGTGCCACCCGCTGGAGAACATCATCGTGGACCCGGACTGGCGGCGCGCCATGGTGCCGGTCTTCGTACGGCGCGCCCTGCAGGCGCTCGCCGGCCGCGAACCCGGGAAGGTCGGGGGGGATCGGTGGCCTCCCCACGCCGGAGGATCGGTCTGATCGGGGGCGCCGCGCTGGTCGCCGGGGTCGCCCTGCTGGGCGGGGCAGCCCTGGGGTTGGACCGGCTCGCGCTGGCCCTCCTGCGCCCCCCGCACCGGGCCCCGGCGCGCACCCCGGCCGACGTCGGGATGCAGGCGCAGGACTGGACCGTACCGGGCGATCCGGCACTGGAAGGGTGGTGGATCGAGGGCGGCGACCCGGCGGGGCCGGTGGTCCTGCTGGCGCACGGGTGGGGTGCGAACGGGGCGGCGCTGCTGCCCCTGGCGCAGGCGGCGGCTCCGGTGTCGGCCGCGGTCGCCCTCTGGGATGTGCGCGGGCACGGCCGCAGCGACCGGGCCGCACGGGTCAGCATCCGGCAGTTCCGCGACGATGCGCTGCGGGCCGTCCAGGCTGCGGGCACGCGTCTTCCGGGCCGCCCTCTGCTGCTGGTGGGCCACTCGATGGGGGGTGCGGCCGGCATCCTGGCCGCACGGGAGGGGGCGCCGCTCGCCGGACTCGTGCTGATCGCCACGCCGTGGGACGTCTTCGGTGCCATCGCGCGCTACCTGCGGGAGCGCGGTCTCCCCGGCGGGCTGCTGGTGCCCCTGCTCAAGCCCTTCTGGCGGGTGCGGGTGGGGGTGCCGGCGCGGACCGTGCACCCGGGGCGAGCCCTGACCGGTCTCGCCCTCCGCACCCTGGTCATCCAGCCGGAGCGGGACACGCGCGTTCCGCCCCGGGACGGTGAGCGCCTGGCACGCGCGGCGGGAACCGAGGCCATGCTGGTCGCGGGCGCCGATCACACCGACGTGCTCACGAGCCCGCAGGTGGCCGAACTCCTGCGGGACTTCGTGGCGGCGACGCGCTGAGCCGCACCGCCGCCAGCTCGGCAATTTCCCTGGCGGCAAGCGGGCGTCAGTTCCCCGGTGGCAGCGGCGAAGCGGTGCGGAGGGGAAGCACGAGGACGTCGTTCAGCAGCGGGATCTGCGCCGGGAGGGGTCCCTGCAGCAGCGCCGGGCTGAGCGAGTAGCCGTCGGCCGCGGTCAGGTCCACCGTGTAGCCCAGATCCTCCATGGAGGCGGCCGTCACCACGGAGAGCGGGTTGAAGGTGTTGTTGATGAAGCCGGTCATGAGCTCGATCGTCATGACCGACTCCCGCCAGTGGACGTCGCGTGTGCCCTGTTCGCCCTGCACGTTCTCGACGGGCACCTTGGCGCCCGTATAGGTGGTGCCGCCCGCACCGTCGAAGGCGGCGATGGCGGCGGGTCCGTTGAAGTGGGTGTCGGCGCCGGGCGTCACCAGAGAGGGGTCCTGCAGGAAGCCCAGGCGGTTCCAGAGGGTGCCGACCCCGAGGATGTGACCGATCTCGTGGGTGATGACGTCCACCAGCGTGCCCCGGTCCAGCATACGCTGCAGGTCCTCGACGTCGAGGCGCATCCGGCCCAGGAAGGGGAGGCTGGTGTCGTCGCGGATCCAGCAGGGGCCCGCCGACCCGAGCGTGCCGCCCGGACCGTCGATGGACTGGACGAAGACCAGGATGCGCACGTCATCCACGATCCCCTGCACCGCGGGGGAGCCTTCGCCGCACTGACCCGGGGCCACGTCGGCCAGGACGTCGGGGACGTCGTCCACGATGACCCGGCTCCACCGGTTGGCGGACACCTGGAAGGCAGCCCAGATCTCGGGGTCCCCGTCCACGGAAATGGCGAGCTCCACCGTGAAGAGCCCATTGGTGGGCCGCAGGCCCGCGGCGTGGACCAGCAGCGGGTCGATTCCGGCCCCGCCCACCGCGAGGCTCTGAAGTCCGACCACGCTTCCCAGGGTCCAGAGGACCTCGGCCACGCCCGAGGCGTCGGCGACCACGGTGGCTCCGGCCACGCTGCCGCCACCCGCCGTGACCGCGGCCTCCACCGCCCCCCCCGGCACCGCGTTCCCGAACCGGTCCTCCACCCGGATCCGCACCGGATCGGCCAGGGGCTGGCCGATGGCGCCGGTCTGGAAGCCGCCCGCCTCGATCGCGAGTCCGCGGGGTGCACCCGGCAGTGCGTCGGCGGCGAAGAGCACGGGGTCCAGTCCCGGGAAGGACGCTTCGAGCTCCTGGCCCCCGGCGGCGGCGCCCAGGATCCATACGGTGGGGGCCGCCTCACCCTGGGCGTCGGTCACGAAGAGCGCCTCGGAGAGGTCGGGGCCGTCGGGGGAGGTCCGGAGAGTCCCGCCCGCGGGGCCGACGCTGAAACGCACCGGGACGCCCGGCACGCCGGTGCCGTTGGTGTCCTGGACCCGCACGGAGAGGGGCTCGGAGACCGGCTCGCCGACGGTCCCCGTCACCGTGGCGCCCTGCACCACCACCAGCGCCGCCGGCTCCGTCACGGCGGTCGCCCCGACTTCCACTCCCAGATCACCCACGGAGACCTGCAGCGTCTGGGCGCCCGGTTCGGACCCCAGCGTCCAGCGCGCCTCCGCCTCGCCGTCCGCGTCGGTGAGCGCCTCCACGGCGTCCACGCTGCCGCCGCCCGAGGCGACCTGGAAGGAGACCGCCTGGCCGGCGCGGGCGTTGGCGAAGCGGTCCTGGGCCCGGACCCGCACCGGGATGAGGAGGTCGGTGCCGGGCAGCCCGGCCTGGCCGTCACCGGACTGGACCACCAGCTCGGCGACGGGACCCGGGACGGCGTCGGCCAGGAAGAAGGTGGCCAGGTTGGGGCGCTCGGTGGAGCGGATGCGCATCTGCTGCACGGTTCCCGCCACCGGCCCCAGGGTCCAGGTGACCGAGGCCCGGCCGGCCGCGTCCGTGGTGAGCAGGGTGGCGGAGACCGATCCGCCCCCGGCGTCCACGATCGCCTCGACGGAGACGCCCTCGGCGGGGTTTCCCAGGCGGTCCAGCGCCTCGATGCCCACCTGCTGGGGAAGAGGCTCGCCCGCGTTCCCCGACAACGAAGTCTCCGAGGTGGCGCGCAGCTCCGTGACCTGGGGCACCACCGACACCGGCAGGGAGGCGGAGGCCCGGCCGGAGGTGGCCAGGATGGAGCCGTTCCCGGCGCCCACCGATGTGACCACGCCGGTGGCCGTGACCGTGGCCACGCCCGGGGCGCCGGTGCTCCACTCGACCGTGCGCCCCGTCATCTCGTTCCCCTCGTCGTCGAAGACCCGCGCCGAGAGGGTGGCGGTGAGCCCCACAGCGTCGAAGCTGAGGGAGCTCGGCGAGATGCGGATCTCGTCGGGCTGGGGGTCGTCGGAGCAGGCGCCGGCCGCCAACAGCAGGACCAGGAGCGGAACAGGGGCCGTTCTGCGAGCGGTCATGAGCCGAATCCTATCCGGTCCAGGGCGTGGGAGAGGGTCGTGGCCACCATGCCGGGGCGGAATCCGCCCCGGAGCGCCGTGAGGGAGCCCACGGCGTCCTCCACGGTGGTCCGCACCACGTCGAAGATATCATCGGCTTGTCGCGCGGGTCCGCCGGCCATGAGGTGGTGGAAGGCGCGCGCCATGCCCAGGCTTCCCACCACGTCGGGAACGATGGCAAAATCCCCGTCGGCGGCCTGAAGGTTCCGCGTGTCGCCCAGGCAGGATTCTCGGACGGGCTGATTGGCCCCGCACACCAGGGCGCGCACGCCGGCGGCGCGGAGCTGGTCCAGACGCTCGCGGTCCAGCGAGGCCGAGACCGCCGCGGGCACGAAGAGGTCCGCCGGAATGCGGTAGGCCTCGTCGCGGGCCACGCCGGTGCGTCGCAGGGGGTGGTCCGGGATGTCGCGGGTGCGGCGGCGCCGGATCAGATCCTCCACCGCATCCTCGTCCAGCCCCTCCGGGGCGGCGAGGCCGGCGTCGGCGTCCACCAGAGCCACGATGCGGGCTCCCATGCGCGCCAGGTAGAGGGCCGCCGGCCCGCCCACGTTCCCGAATCCCTCCACCCCCACCCGCAGCCCCTCCAGGCAGCGGGGGCGGCGCGCGTCCTCGCCCGCCAGGGCGCGCGCGGCGGCGCGCGCGACGCCGTACCCCGTGATCAGGTCCGAGACACAGAGGTCGCTCCCGGGCAGGCCGAGCGGGGGCCCGGGCACCGGGAGTCCGAGGCCGTCGCGCAGGGCGGCGTCGGCCGTTGCGGCCGCCGCACCCCGCCGGCCCAGGTGGCCGTGCACGATCCCCTGCTGGGGGTGGGCGAGGCCCAGGGCGCGGCACAGGGGGACCACGTCGCGGTGCTCGTCCACGTTGACGTCTCCGCCGGTGCCGTAGACGTCGTGCAGGAGGGGACGGATGGCCTGGAACCAGCGGCCGAGCACCTCCCCCTTGCGGGGGTCGCGGGCGTCGAAGTCGATCCCCGACTTGCCGCCCCCGATCTGGGGCCCGGAGAAGACGAACTTGAGTTCCATCCCCTTGGCCAGGTAGGTGACCTCCTCGCGGGTGAGCCCGGCGCGCATGCGGGTGCCCCCCCCTGCGGCGCCCCCCCGCAGCGAGTTGAGCACCAGCCACCCCTGCGCGCCGGTGGGTGGGTCGTGCCACTCCAGTACGATGCCCGGGGGGGCTTCGAGGTAGCTGCGGTAGCGCTGCCAGACGTCGTGCACGGATCAGCCCGGGAAGACGAGGGGGACGAGGAAGGTGGCGAGCAGGGCGACGACCACCACCGACAGAAGATTGAGCAGAATGCCGGCCCGGGCCATATGCGGGATGGTCAGGTATCCGGACCCGAAGACGATGGCGTTGGGCGGCGTGGCCACCGGGAGCATGAACGCCATCGAGCTGGCGACGGTGGCCACTACCATGAGCGGAACGGGGGGCGCGCCCATGGCCGCCCCGGCGCCCACCAGAACGGGCATGGCCATGGTGGTGGTGGCCGCGTTGGAGGTGAGCTCGGTCAGGAAGACGAAGAGCAGCGCCAGGCCCCCGAAGAGCACCAGGGGCGGGAGCGCACCCATGCCCGCCACCCCCGATCCGATCCACTCCGAGAGCCCTGATCGCTCCATGCCGCGCGCCAGCGAGAGGCCGCCGCCGAACAGGATGAGCACGCCCCACGGAATGCGGCGCGCCCGCTCCCAGGTGAGGAGCGGCCGGGAGGTGGCGCCCCCGGAGGGGAGCAGAAAGAGCAGCAGGGCGGCGGCCATGGCGATGGTCGAGTCGCGCAGCGCGGGCGCCCAGCTCTGCAGGCCGGGGAGGCTCAGCGAGCCGAGTTCCTTGGGGGAGCGGAGGATCCACGCCAGGGCGGTCAGGACGAAGACGACCGCCACCCGCCGTTCGGCCGGCGAGGGCGTGCCCAGCGCCGAGATCTCCCGCTCGAGCACCCGGCGGGCGTCGCCGCCCAGGGGACCGGGGCGGAAGAGCACGCGCACCAGCAGGAGCCAGGTGAGGGGGATCATGACCAGGGTGACGGGCAGCCCCAGCAGCATCCACTGGCCGAAGCCCACCTCCACCCGCAGCAGCTCCCACGCCGCGCCGGCGAAGATGGCGTTGGGGGGCGTGCCGATGAGGGTCGCCACCCCGCCGATGGAGGCGCCGTAGGCCATGCCCAGCATGAGGGCGGTGCCCAGCGGAAAGTCCTCCACGGGGGTGTCGCCCCGGAACAGTTCCGCCACCGCGATCCCGATGGGGAGCATCATGGCGGTGGTGGCCGTATTCGAGATCCACATGGAGAGGAAGGCGGTGGCGACCATGAAGCCCAGCACCAGCCGCTGCGGACCCAGTCCGACCCGCTCGATGATGCCCAGGGCCAGGCGGCGGTGCAGCCCGCACGACTCCATGCCCGCCGCCAGGAAGAAGCCCCCCATGAAGAGGAAGATGACCTCGTTGGCGTAGGGGGCGGCGGCGTCCGCCATGGAGAGGACGTCGAGCAGCGGAAAGAGCACCAGGGGGAGCAGGGCGGTGACCGGAATGGGGACCGCCTCGGTGATCCACCAGGCCGCCATCCAGAGCGCCACGGCCGCCGTCCGCCACCCCGCGGGCGCGAGGGCGTCGGGGGATGGCAGGACGAGGATGAGCGCCGCCAGCGCCGGCCCGGCCAGGAGCGCGGGCAGGCGGCGGGACGCCTCCCGGGATGCTGTGGTGTCGTCGGTCACGGGGGCGCGGGCTGTAGGGTGCGGAGATTCTGCGGCGGCGGGCGCCGCGCGGCAACGGGGGCCGGGGGATCGGGGGGCGGGATGGTGGGTAGTGGACCGCAATCGCGCCCGCCCCGGGGTCGGACCCGGATGGCGGAGTCCGCCAACCTGAACGGAGACACCCCATGATGCCTGCCGTGGGCGACGCTGCCCCCGACTTCTCGCTTCCCTCGGCCCCGGGGCCGGATCGCGTGACCCTCTCCTCCTTCCGCGGCGAGAAGCCCGTGGTGCTCCTCTTCATTCCGCTGGCCTTCTCGCCCGTGTGCACCGACGAGATGTGCCGGGTGGCCGAGGACCACACGCAGTGGAACGACCTGGAGGCGCAGATCCTGGGGGTCGCGGTGGACTCGCCCTTCGTGACCGAGCGCTTCGCCCGCGAGACGGGGGCGGACTTCCCCATCCTCTCGGACTTCAACCGCGAGGCCATGCAGGCGTACGGCGTGATGTACGAGGAGTTCTTCGGGCTGCGCGGCGTGGCCAAGCGCGCCGCCTTCGTGGTGGACCGCGAGGGCGTGGTTCGCTACGCCTGGGTGAGCGAGGACCCCGCGGTCATGCCCGACTTCGAGGCGATCGCGGGGGTGGTGCGCTCGCTGGCCTGACGCCCCGCCCGCCCGCGCCGGACGCCCGCCCGCGTCCGGCGCGCTCCTACCGTCGTCACACGCGCTCGAGCACCATCGCGAAGCCGAGCCCGCCCGCGGCGCACACGGTCAGCATTCCGAGCTCCACGTCGCGCCGCTTCATCTCGTTGAGGAGCGTGGTGGTGATGCGGGCGCCGGTGGCGGCGAAGGGGTGGCCGATGGCGATGGAGCCGCCCATGACGTTGATGCGGTCCACGTCGGGGTGGCCCACCCGGTTGGTGCGGCCTAGCTTCTCGCGCGCGAAGGCGTCCGAGTCCAGCCACTGGAGGTTGGAGAGGACCTGCGAGGCGAAGGCCTCGTGCATCTCCATCAGGCCGATGTCGCGCATGGTGACCCCGGCCCGGTCGAGCGCCACCGGCGCGGCGAAGGCGGGGCCCTGCAGCAGCTGTTCGCCCGGGTCCAGCGCCGAGATTCCGTAGCTGCGGATCCGGCCCAGGATCTCGAAACCGTCCGCCCGCGCCCGCTCCTCGCTCATGAGCAGCACGGCCGAGGCCCCGTCGGTGAGCGGCGAGGCGTTGCCCGCGGTCACGCTCCCGTTCTGGCGGTCGAAGACCGGCCGGAGCGCGGCCAGCTTCTCCAGGGAGGTATCGGTGCGGATGCCGTTGTCGGCCTCGACCACCTCCTCGAAGTCGGGCGGGAGCCAGGTGCGCACCATCTCCGCGGTGAGGCGACCGTCGTCCGTCCCCTGTGCCGCCAGGCTGTGGGAGCGCAGCGCCCACTCGTCCTGCGCCGTACGCGTGATACCGTTGGCCTTGGCCATGCGCTCGGCCGATTCGCCCATGGTCTCGCCCGTGGTGGGCTCGGCGATCTCGGGCTGCTTGGGGAGCAGGTCGCGGGGCCGCAGCCGCTTGAGCGCGGAGAGTCGCGCCCCCAGGGTGCGGGCCTTGGAGGCCTGCACCAGGGTCTCCGAAAGCCGGTCCGAAACCAGGATGGGGATGTGCGAGAGCGACTCCGCGCCCCCGGCGATCACGACGTCCGCGTACCCGACCTCGATCAGGTTGGCGCCCGAGACGATCGCCTGGTTGGAGGTGGCGCATGCGCGGGAGACGGTGGTGGCGGGTACCGTCTTGGGGAGGGTGGTGAGGCCGACCTCGCGCGCGATGTTGCCCGCGTGGGGGTCGTGCACCACGGTGCCGTAGATGAGCTCGTCCACCGAGGCCGGATCCACCCCGCTGCGCGCCACCAGCTCGCGCACCGCCATGCGGCCCAGATCCACCGCCTTGAACTTGCGGAAGACCGTGCCCGATCTGGCGAAGGGCGTGCGGACGCCGGCGACGATGACGGTCTTCATCACGAACTCCCGTGGGTGTGGCGGGGGGAAGCGGACCTGCCCCTGATCTTCGAGCCCCGGCGGCGCCCGGTCCAGTCCCCCTCCGGGCGGGCGGGCATTTTCCGCGCCGCTCCTTCCGGTTACCCTGAGCGAATCCCTCCCCACTTCCGACCCGCCTCCGGCCATGCCCACCGACGCCGACTCCCTCTCCCTGCTGCCCGCCTCCGAGGAGCACATCCCCGCCATGGCGGCGCTCTGGGCGGAGGCGTTTCCGGAGAAGCCGGCCGAGCGGCGCGCCCGGGAGATCCGTGAGGGCTTCACCTACGGCGACCTGGCGGACTGCTGGGTGGTGGAGCGGGGCGGGCGTCTGGCCGGCGCGCTGCGCACCTACCGGCTGCGCCTGAACCTGTGGGGGCGCGTGCTGCCCACCATGGGGCTGGCGGGGGTGGCGGTGGCGCCGGACTTCCGCCGCCGCGGGATCGGGCGGCGCATGTGCCTGGAGGCCATGGCGCTGGCGCGCAGCCGGGGAGACGTGCTCTGCGCGCTCTACCCGTTCCGGGTCTCGTTCTACCGCGATCTGGGCTTCGTGCTGGGTGGTGAGCTGCACCGCTACCGCTTTCCCCCGCAGCTCCTGCCCATGTACCCGGGCTGGGACCGCGTCGAGCGAGCCCCCCGGGACGGCGTCGCCCAGGCACGGGAGGTCTACGCGCGCGTGGCCCCCCACGCCAACGGCCTGCTGGAGCGGAACGAGCACATGTTCGCGTTTCTGGAACGCCGGGAGAGCTACCTCTACCTGCACCGGGACACACGCGGCGCCGCCACCGGCTACGTGGTCGTGCGGGGCGTGGGGGGGCCGCCCGAGCGTTCCCGCCTGCGCGTGGTGGAGCTGGTGGCGGAAACGCGCGAGGCCTACCTGGGCCTGCTGGGCTGGCTCTCGGTGCAGCGCGACCAGTGGGGGAGGATCGTCTACGACGCCCTGCCCGGGGAGCGTTTCCACCAACGGCTCGGCCACCCCCGCACCGAGGGGAGCGGCTCGCCCCGCGGGCTCTGGTTCCACTCCGCCAGCGTGCTGCGCGGCCCCATGTTCCGCGTGCTCGACCTGGGAAAGGCCATGGGTCTCACGCGCGACGTGCCCCGCGTGCCCGCGCGTGCGGAGGTGAGTCTGCCCGACGGCACCATCCAGATCCGGGATGTGGACCTGCCCGACAATCAGGGGTGTTGGCGAGACGGGGAGCAGGGCGGGCGGGCGCTGGACTCGGCGGCCGGGCCCGTGCTCTCGCCGGGAGAGGTGGTGGACCACCTGCTGGCGGGCACGCTCCCCGGACAGCCGCTCCCCCCCAACGGCTGGACCCCCGCGTGCGGTTTTCCGGATCTGCGCCTGCTGGACGAATTCTGATGCGCGCCGTCACCTTCGACATCTCGGTGCCCCGCTTTCTGCTGGCCCGCTCCCTGGGGCGGATGTGGGACGGGGCTCTGTACGGGGCCCCCTCCGGCGTGCGGCTGCGCGATGTGCCGCTGCCCCCGCTGCCCGGCGGAGAGTGGGTGCGTCTTCGCGTGCTAAAGGCGGGCATCTGCGGCTCGGACATCGGGAACCTCACCTACACGTCGTCGCCCGCCATGGAGCCGTTCGGGTCGTTCCCGGCGGTGCCCGGCCACGAGATCGTTGCGCGCGTGGAAGAGGTGGGGCCGGCGGTGCGCGGTCTGGAGCGGGGCCAGCGGGTGACGGTGGACCCGATGATCTCGTGCCGCGTGCGCGGGTGGGACGAGGCGCACACCTGCCGATCGTGCCGGGAGGGGCTGCACTCCACCTGCGAGAACGCCGGCGAGGAGGGCCCGCTGCGGGTGGCGGACGTGCCCTTCGCCCCCGGGCTCACCCAGGGGTACCACCGCTCCCTGCCCGGCGGCTGGGGCGAGCAGATCGTGGCGCACCGCAGCCAGCTTTTTCCGGTCGACGACGCCCTGGAGGACCACGCGGCGGTGCTGGTGGAGCCGCTGGCGGTGGGCGTGCACGCGGTGCTGAACGCGCCCCCCGAAGACCCCGCCGAGCCGGCGCTGGTGCTGGGCAGCGGGCCCATCGCCCTGGGCACGGTCTGGGCGCTGCGGGCATCGGGCTTCACGGGCGAGATCTTCGCCCAGACCAAGCGGAGCCACGAGGCGCGGCTGGCGCGGCTGATGGGGGCGTCGCAGGTGGTCTCCCCCGGGGCGGAGGCGCGCGAGGCGCTGGTGGGGACCGGCGCCATGGCGTACATGCCGCTGGTGGGGGAGGAGGTGTACTCGGGGGGCGGCTTTCCGCTGATCTTCGACTGCGTGGGGAGCGGTCAGACGCTCAGCCAGGCCATGCGCTACGCCACTCCGCGCGGGCGGATCGTGATGCTGGGGTGTGCGGCGCAGATCCCCCGCCTGGACCTGACCTTCGTCTGGGCGCGGGAACTGCGCATCCAGGGCTTCGTGGGGTACGGCCGGGAACGCTTCCGGGGCGCGGAGGCACACACCTTCCAGGTGACCCACGACCTCCTGCTCGAATCGGGCACGCCTGTGCAGGATCTGGTCACCCACGTCTACCCGCTCAGCCAGTACCGGGAGGCGCTGGGGGCGGCCGGAAACCGGCGCCGTTCCGGATCGGTGAAGGTGCTGCTCGATCCGGCCGGGGAGAGCGGGGTCAGAGCGGAAGGGTGAGCTCCTCGGGGTGGATGCGCGAGGTGGGGCGCGCCCCGTCCACGGAGATGCCCTCCAGCCGGAGCAGCGCCGCCTTGCGCTCGAGCCCCCAGGCGTACCCGTGCAGGGCGCCGTCGGCGCCCACCACGCGGTGGCACGGCACCACGATGGCCACCGGGTTCGCGCCCACCGCCTGCCCGACCGCGCGCGCCCCCGCGGCTCCCAGGCCGAGCATCTCCGCCAGCCGGCCATAGGTGGTGGTGCGGCCGTACGGGACGGCGCGCAGCGCGCGGTAGACCTGCAGCTGAAAGTCGGTCAGCGCGCCCATGTCGAGCGGGAGGGAGCCCAGGTCGCGCACCCTTCCCTCCAGGTACCCCGCCAGCAGCTCGAGCGCCCGGGCCAGGTGGCGTGGGGTGGGAGCGGTGGAGAGCCGTTCTCCCGGCGCGGCCAGGTCGGGACCGCTTCGGAAGCCCACCCGCCTCAGCCCGCTGTCGGTGGCCCAGAGCTTGAGCGTCCCCAGCGGGGTGCCGGGCAGCTGAACCGAGTAGACGGGCGTTCCGGGCACGTCACTCCTCCGGGACGGGGTTCTCCACGTTGCGGGTGGCCTCCTGCAGGGCTTCGAAGGCGAGCAGAGCGCACTTGACCCGCACCGGAAACCTACTCACTCCCGCGAGCGCGCGCAGGTCGCCCATGGAGCGGTCGCGGGCGGCCTCGGCGTCGCCGTGCATCATCTCGGTGAAGCGGGCCGCCAGCGCGGGGACCTCGTCCAGGGGACGTCCGGTCACCAGCTGCGTCATCATGGAGGCGGCCGCCTGCGAGATCGAGCACCCCTGACCGGTGAAGCGAACCTCGGCCACCCGTCCGTCCCGAACGCGCAGACTCAACAGGATCTCGTCGCCGCAGGTGGGATTGTGCAGGTGCACCTGCGCGTCCGGGTCTTCCACCTCGCCCCGGTTCCGGGGGCTGCGGTAGTGCTCCAGGATGAGCTGCTGGTAGAGCGAGTCCAGGCGCGGTTCGGGAATGGTCATGCGAAGATCCTGAGCACCTCGCCCAGCGCTTCCACCAGGCGGTCCACGTCGTCGCGGGTATTGTAGATGTAGAAGGAGGCGCGGGCGGTGGCGGGGGTGCCGTAGTGCCGCATCACCAGCTGGGCGCAGTGGTGCCCGGCGCGGATGGCGACCCCCTCCATGTCCACGATGGTGGAGACGTCGTGGGGGTGGGCCGCCGCCAGCGTGAAGGGGATCACGCCCGAGCGGCGCTCCACCGCGCGCGGACCGAAGATGCGGATGCCGGGCACGTCCCGCAGGCGCTCCAGCGCGTACGACACCAGCTCCTGCTCGAGCGCCAGGATCCGGTCCCGCCCCACCGACGCCAGGTAGTCCACCGCCGCACCCATCCCCACCGCCCCGGCGATGTTGGGGGTGCCGGCCTCGAACTTGTGCGGGAGGTCGGCCCAGGTGGAGGCGTACCGGTCCACGAGGGCGATCATCTCACCGCCTCCCTGATAGGGCTCCATGGCCTCCAAGAGGTCCCGCCGGCCCCACAGCGCCCCGATCCCGGTGGGGCCGCACATCTTGTGGCCGCTGAAGGCGTAGAAGTCGACGCCCAGCGCCCGCACGTCCACGGGCAGCAGGGGAGCCGCCTGGGCTCCGTCCACCAGGATCACCGCATCGCTTCGGGCGCGCACCTGCTCCACCACCGCCTCGACCGGATTGATGGTGCCGAGGGCGTTGGAGACGTGGCTGAGCGCCGCGATGCGGGTGCGCTCCGAGACCAGCCGGGGGAGATCGTCCAGGACCCACTCGCCGTCGTCGTCGATCTCCAGGTAGCGCAGGCGGGCGCCGGTGCGCCGGGCGAGCAGCTGCCACGGGACCAGGTTTGAGTGGTGCTCGAGCACCGAGAGGAGGATCTCGTCCCCCTCACCGAGGTGCTCCATCCCCCACGCGCTGGCGACCAGGTTGATCCCGTCGGTGGTGCCCCGGGTCCAAACCACCTCCGCGGGGTCGGGCGCGCCGATCCATGCCGCCACCTTCCGGCGCGCGCCTTCGTAGGCCTCGGTGGCGCGGCGGGAGAGCTCGTGGATGCCGCGGTGGACGTTGGCGTTGTCCCGCGTGTAGTAGAGCTGGAGCGCGTCCAGCACGGAGCGCGGCTTCTGCGTGGTGGCGGCGTTGTCCAGGTAGACGAGCGACTTGCCGTGCACCTCCTGGTGGAGCGCGGGAAAGTCCCGCCTCAGCACCTCGGGATCGGGCGTCGTCGCCCGGGTATCGGTCGCGGTGGTCCCTGCCGACCCGCTCATGCTGGCATCACCCCGTCTGAATGAAGACGTCCCCTTCCCGGACCTCCACCGGGTAGGACTTCACCGGCCGCACGGCGGGAAGGCTCCGTGCCGCACCGGTACACACGTCGAACTTGGCACCGTGGTGGATGCACTCCAACTCCGTCCCCTCCAGGAATCCGTCGTGCAGGGGGAAGTCGGCGTGGGAGCAGCGGTCCCGGAGCGCGTAGAGGTGCCCCTCCACGTTGGCCAGCACCACCGCCTCTCCACCGGCCGTTACGGAGAGGAGGCTGCCGGGGGGGCAGTCACCCGCCCCGGCCACCCGTACCCAGTCGGACATGGCGCGCGCCTCAGTGGTGGCTGGCGAGTTTGGCCGCGATGGCCCGGGTCACCTTCTCCTGCACGCCGCCCAGGGGGAGGCGGGAGAGGACCTCTCCCAGGAAGCCCAGCACCACCAGGCGCTCGGCCCGTTCCCGGGGCAGGCCGCGGCTCATCAGATAGAAGAGCGACTCCTCGTCGAGCTGACCCACGGTCGCGCCGTGCGAGCACTTCACGTCGTCCGCGGCGATCTCCAGGTTGGGCAGCGAGTCGGCCCGGGCCCGGTCGCTCAGGAGCAGGTTCCGGTTGGTCTGGTAGGCGTCCGTCTGCTGGGCGCCCTCATGCACCCGGATCACGCCCCGGAACACCGCGCGGCTGGAGCCATCCAGCGCCCCCTTGTAGAGCAGGTCGCTGTTGGCGTGGCCCGCCACGTGGTCCTGGCTGGTGTTGTGGTCGAAGTGCTGGTCGCCGTCGCCGAAGTAGAGGCCCAGCATGTCCGAGTTGGCTCCGGGGCCCAGCAGGCGGGCGTTCAGGTCCACCCGGCTCACGGAGGCGCCCAGGTTCACGTTGAGCGTGTCCAGGGTCGAATCCCGGTAGGCCAGGGTGCGCTGCTGCGACAGGTAGAACGCGCCCGTCCCCAGGCGCTGCACCGCCACGTACTGCACCTGCGCACCGTCCTGGGTGATCACCTCCACCGCCGACGAGGTGAGGGTCTGGGCGTCCAGGTCGTCGGAGAGGATCTCGTCCACGTAGGACACCTGGCTGGTGGGCTCGGCCACGATCAGGGTGCGCGAGAAGAAGGCGGCGCCGGGTTCGCTGATCCACCGTGTCACCCGGACCGGGACGTCGAGCCGTACCCCGCGGGGGACGTGCAGGAAGACGCCGTCGCTCCAGAGGGCGGCGTTGAGCGCCTGGAACTTTCCCTCCTCGGGCGGCACCGCGGCGGTCGCCAGGTACCTGTCCACCATCTCCGGGTGCTTGCGGAGGGCGTCCCGCAGCGAGCAGAGGATCACGCCCTTCTCCGAGAGGTCGTCACGGATGTCGGTGTGCACCACGGCCCCGTCGATCAGGACCAGGTGCCCGGAGGCCTCCCGGTCCTGCGCCATGGCTTCCTGCAGCCCGGTTGGGAACGAGGCCGGGTCGTCGGGGAGCCGTTCGGTGGTGCCCAGGTGGAGCGACCCCAGGTCGAGCTTCTCCGTCAGGTCGGTGTAGCGCCACTCCTCCAGCCGCGTGGTGGGCATGGGAGTCTCCTCGTAGACCCGCCACGCGTGGCGGCGGCGCTCCCGCAGCCACTCGGGTTCCCCGGCGGCACGTGCCTCCACCGCCTCCGCGTTGATGGCATCGGTGACGCCCTCGATCGTCTTCAGTCCGGACATCAGCCGACGCTCCCTTCCATTTCAAGCTCGATGAGGCGGTTCAACTCCACGGCGTACTCCAGCGGGAGCTCCTTGGCGATGGGCTCGATGAAGCCACGGACGATCATGGCCATGGCCACCTCCTCGCTCATGCCCCGGCTCATCAGATAGAAGAGCTGCTCGTCGCCGATCTTGGAGACGGTCGCCTCGTGGCCGATGTGGGCCGTCTGCTCGTCGATCTCGATGTAGGGGTAGGTGTCGGTGCGTGCCGTCTCGTTGATGAGCAGCGCGTCGCACTCCACGTTCGACTTCGCGCCCGTGGCGCCGTCGTAGACCTTGAGCAGACCGCGGTACGAGGAGCGTCCCGTCCCCTTGGAGATGGACTTGGAGACGATGCTGGAGGTGGTGCGGGGTGCGGCGTGCACCACCTTGCCGCCCGTGTCCTGGTGCTGTCCGTCGCCGGCGTAGGCGATGGAGAGGATGTTGCCGTGCGCGCCCTCACCCACCAGGTAGCAGGACGGGTACTTCATGGTGAGCTTGGAGCCCAGGTTGCCGTCCAGCCACTCCATGGTCGCGTTCTCGTGCACCAGCGCCCGCTGGGTGACGAGGTTGTACATGTTGTTGGACCAGTTCTGGATGGTGGTGTAGCGGAAGTGGGCCCCCTTCTCCACCACGATCTCGATGACGCCCGAGTGGAACGACTCCGTGGAGTAGACCGGCGCCGTGCACCCCTCGATATAGTGCGCGCGGGAGTTCTCGCCGGCGATGATGAGGGTCCGCTCGAACTGCCCCATCCGCTCCTGGTTCACGCGGAAGTAGGCCTGCAGGGGCGTATCCAGCTCCACCCCCGGCGGGATGTACACGAACGAGCCGCCCGACCAGACCGCCGAGTTCATGGCCGCGAACTTGTTGTCGGCGGTCGGGATGACGGTGCCGAAGTACTTGCGGAAGAGCTCGGGGTGATTCCGGAGGCCGTCCTCGATGGAGTCGAAGATGACGCCCTTGTCCTCCCACTCCTGCTTGAGCGAGTGGTAGACCATCTCCGACTCGTACTGGGCGCCCACCCCGGCCAGGATCTTCTGTTCGGCCTCGGGGATTCCCAGCTTCTCGAAGGTGTTTTTGATGTCCGCGGGGACGTCGTCCCAGGAGCGCTCCATCTTCTCCTGGGGCTTCACGTAGAAGTAGATCTCCTTCAGCGTGTCCTCGAGGGAGGTGAGATCGCCGCCCCAGGTGGGCATCGGCTTGGATTCGTAGATCTTCAACGCCTTGAGGCGGAAGTCGAGCATCCACTCCGGCTCCCCCTTGTGGGCGGAGATCTGGCGGACGACATCCTCGTCCAGGCCGGGCCGGGTGCGGAAGACGTGCTTCTCCTCGTCGATGAACCCGTACTTGTAGGTGTCCAGGTCGAGTCCCTGGATGACTTCATTCTGGGGCATGTCGGGTCCCTGTGGTTGCGGTCACGGGTGGGGAAGGTCGGGGCGGATCAGCCGGCCTGGGTGGCCTCGATCTCGCGCCAGTCCGCGTAGCCGTCCTCCTCCAGGCGAAGCGCCACATCCGGTCCGCCCGACTCCACGATCCGACCGTCCACCATCACGTGGACGTGATCCGGCTTGATGTAGTTGAGCAGGCGCTGATAGTGGGTGATGAGGAGGACGGACATCTCGGGGTTCTCCTCCCGGAGCTTGTTCACTCCGTGCGAGACCACGCGCAGCGCGTCGATGTCCAGCCCCGAGTCGGTCTCGTCCATCAGCGCGAGCGCGGGCTGGAGGACGGCCATCTGCAGGATTTCGTTGCGCTTCTTCTCGCCGCCCGAGAAGCCGTCGTTGACCGGGCGCTCCGCGAAGGCGGGGTCCATCTCGAGCAGGGCCATCTTCTCCATGAGCAGGTCCTGGAACTCGAAGAGGTCCAGCTCCTCGTCACCCTGGTGGGACTGCACCGCCGTGCGCATGAAGTTGGCGATGGAGACGCCCGGAATCTCGACCGGGTACTGGAAGGCCAGAAACATGCCCAGGTGGGCACGCTCGTCCGGCTCGAGCTCGAGCACGTCCTGGCCCCGGAAGGTCACCGAGCCGCCGGTGACCTCGTAGCCGGGGTGGCCCATGAGGACCTTGGCCAGCGTGCTCTTGCCGGACCCGTTCGGCCCCATGATGGCGTGGATCTCTCCCGGGTGGATCTCCAGGTTCAGGCCCTTGAGAATCTGGAGGTCGTCCTCCGCCACCCGGGCCTGCAGGTTGGAGATCTTGAGGAAGGGCATCCCGCTCATGTGTGACTCCGGATCAAGGGATTTCGGTGATCGTAACAATAATGATTCTCGGTCTCATCCCGCTTACCGAAGTTAGGGTTGCGCCGGAGGAGGGTCAAGCCGCCGCCGCGGGAACTTC